>UQQA01000027.1 GCA_900543105.1 uncultured Ruminococcus sp.
AATCTCGAATAAATGGATTCTGCGCCGATTTTTTGTCTACACTTTGATTAAAAATTAGTATTATATCCAGCTGAAAGGAAATCCCACATGAAATACACCGGTAAAAAGCTGACTGTTTTACTGACATCTCTGTTGGCAACAACTGTTGTACTCTGTTCCTGCAATAGCAGCAAAACGGCAAATATCGCCGATACCGCTGCCGAAACAACGACCGTTACCGAGGCTTCGGAAAGCTCTGCTTCCGATACGGGTTCGTCCAAAATAATGCTCGGAGCATCAACTCCCGATGATGCCGAACCCGATGCTTTTTCGTCCTATACATTTTCACTCAATGACGGCGAAAATAACTATATGATAACCGTTTCTGCTACGGACAGCAACTCAGAGCTGAAGATCATCACCGAGGACAACGAGTTCAACTACTCGGAATATACGCTTACCCCTCCCGAAAATTACACGCTCAATATCCCGTATTCGCAGGAATATGCTTCGGGCGTGTGCAGTGTCCTCACGAATACTGCCGATGACCGGACCGTCCCCGACATCGTTCAGTTCATTTTCTACTTGGATAATTTCGATACCGAAGAAGAGCTTCCCTATACTGTTAAGCGCTTCTATTCGGTCAAGGACAACGAATTCACCGAGATAGGCGTTTACGATGCGGACGGCAGTAAAATGGACTGTATTCCCGAATTTACGCTTCTGCGCACCGAGGGAACAGTGTTTATGCCGACCCCGACCGTCACCTTCGATGACAACGGTGATGCTTCGGTCGAACTCAGCGTTTATGATTTTGATACGGACGAATTCACCTTGAAAAAACGTGCTCAGTCCACGGATTTTGAGACCGACAAGCTTTACTACGGCTATGCCGCAAAGGCTGTCGCAGACGATATCGCAAAATATTTCACCACAACGAGCCTTAACGTCAGCGACTATGACAACTATGTCCAGTTCGATTCGCTCAACTCCGACGGCGGCAGCATGATGTTCTACTTCGTTGATGACCCGAGATTCAAGAACGTTTCCGAACTTGAAAATTTCGTGAAGAAATATTTTGACGCAAAGACCGCGAATGAAATGTTCATCAACGCTCCGCAGAAGTACCGCGATGTAGACGGAAAGCTCTGCACTGTTGTCGGTGACGCAGGCATGCTTTACATCGGCGACATAACGATAACAAGCTATAATTACAACGAAAAAACAAGCACTATCACCTATAAAACGAAAGCCGAGCGTTACGATGAAGAGGGACGATTCGTCGAATTCATTGACGGCGGTGACTTCACGCTTGAAGTCAACCCCAACGATCAAAGCTTCAAGATCACACAGTATAAACTGAATTACTAATGACGAACTGCCGCAGAAATGACCTGCGGCAGTTTTTTATTCACAAAAATTCACCTTTTTCACTTTGTTCAGTGAATTTTCACTCTTGTTCACTGAAAAAAGTGAATATTTCTTCTGTTAAAAAATAATTCAATTTTCTTAAACGAATAATAAAAAATCGGCAGCAAACACAAGCATAAACCCGTGTTTGCTGCCGAAGCGTTATATTTTTTATGCATTGCCGCCACAGTCATGCAGTAGCCGCCACAGTCATGCAGTAGCTGCCACAGTCATGCAGTAGCTGCCACAGTCATGCAGTTGCTGCCACAGTCATGCAGTTGCTGCCTGCGGTGTTTTTTTCGTTCCGCTCGCAACTTTTGCCGAGATGCGGAAACGAAGCCGAAGATTATCGGTTATGAGCGCGATGAACTCCGAGTTTGTCGGCTTGCCCTTGCCGCCGTTTATTGTATAGCCGAACATTTTTGTAAGTACATCGACATCTCCTCTGTCCCATGCGGTTTCGATCGCGTGACGGATAGCTCTTTCCACGCGCGACGGCGAGGTATCAAACTTGCGCGCAATGGTAGGGTAGAGCAGCTTTGTAACGCTTTCAAGCATTTCGGAATCATTGACCGAGAGCATTATCGCTTCACGCAGATAGTGATAGCCTTTGATATGCGCAGGGATCCCGATGGTGTGGATAATGTCGGTGACAACGACCTCCATGTGCGCCTGATCGGAATCGTCCTCGAAGTCGCTGACAGATGACGGCGTGATATGCTCAACAAAGCTCAGCAGAGTGTCGATCTCGAACGGCTTGATGAGGACATATGCGTTTTTCCTGCTCATAACGTTTTTCTCGACATAAGCATTGCGGTAAGGAAGCGTTACGATGAAAAACGGCTTTTTTACGCTGCCCATATCCGTGCGGTGGATAACTTCAAGTGCGTCTGCGGCAGGCATTAACGCATCGCAGATCACGATATCGGGCTGTCCCGAACGGATCTCGCTGAGGACTGCACTTCCGTCGCTTTCACATTCCATGACCGAATAACCTTTCTGACTTAAAGCATTCGACATTTTTTTGCTGAAATCCAAAGAATTATCGGCAATAAGAATTTTAACATTAGCTGACATAATTATACCTCCTAAATTTTCTTCTACCATATTCTACCATTAAATATTAAAATTTTGTGTCGAAACAGGATACAAAATTAATGTTTATTCTCAAAGTTTTCGACATTAATTGTTCTTATTTTGGCAAAATTTAGATTATACGTTCAGATACGCAAAAAATCGCGCAGTTATCGAGAACCTTTAAAAACAAAAATAACATTTTAATTTTCAAGTTTCGATAATTAACTGAAATTTCGTGTCGGTATATACCATATCAGGCAAATTTAAAACTTTCACCATAATAATAATACACCATTTAAGGAAATATGTCAATAAATCTCAGGAACAATTATTTCCAAAATTCACAAGTAATTTTTATCCATATCTTACAGAATTATGAATTTTTCTTACATAGGCGGCATATAATTTAAGCGGAATTTGTAATCTTTATATATAGTTTATTCATCAGTAAACATAATTTAGAAACACAACTGATTTGAAAATGCTTGGATTTTGTTTACAATAAGTTCACAATAAAATTTTAAATCCCCTTGACAAATCAAAAATGCAGTGCTATAATTTGGTTATATTCAAAAAAGCAATGATGGGAAAAAAGACCTTCCCGTATTCTTTAGAGAGCCGCTGTTTGGTGAAAAGCGGTGCTGCGTTAAGGTTATAACTCGTCCCGGAGCTGTCCGCCGAAGCTTTACAGTAGGTTGGATCGGGTTCTCCCGTTACAGAGATACGCATTGGATATCTTTAGATTGAGATGCGGTGAGGGCGGATCGTTTCGATCCGAACAAGAGTGGTACCGTGGAAGTTTACAGCTTTCATCTCTTATTTGAGATGAAAGCTTTTTTTATTGTCCGAAAAACTCTTCGCCACCAACAAAGAGCTATGGAAAAGCCGAAAACAGCGGCTTTTCCGACAGTCATTCTCCACAAAAGAATGACCCTGCCGTGGGAACACAGACCCACGGTGAACAAAAAGGACAGCAGAACACTATTCCTCCCGCAGAAAAAAGCTTCGCCGAAATTCAAAGCGGTGACGTTCAGGAAAGGAAATTTGATATGAAAAATTTTGAGAATTACACAAGAAGATACTTTATGCCCCCCGAGCCTTGCTTCGACTGGGTGAAGAAAGATCATATCGACAAAGCTCCGACATGGTGTTCCGTTGACCTCCGTGACGGCAATCAGGCACTCATTATCCCAATGTCGCTCGAAGAAAAGCTCACATTCTGGAAACACCTTATCAAAGTCGGCTTCAAGGAGATCGAGATCGGTTTCCCTGCCGCTTCCGAAACGGAATATGAATTCTGCCGCACACTTATCGAGCAGGAACTTATCCCCGACGATGTAACTATTCAGGTACTTACACAGTCAAGAGAGCATATCATTGCAAAGACCTTTGAAGCGCTCAAGGGCTGCAAGAACGCTATCGTTCATCTTTACAATTCCACCTCCGTTGCACAGCGTGAACAGGTCTTCAGGAAGTCCAAGGAGGACATTATCAAGATCGCTGTTGAGGGCGCAAAGCTCTGCAAGGAGTACCGCAGCAGGACCGAGGGCAACTTCCGATTTGAATACTCCCCCGAAAGTTTCACGGGAACAGAACCCGAATTTGCACTTGAAATTTGCAACGCTGTTATCGATGTCTGGCAGCCGACAGCGGACGACAAGGTTATTATGAACCTCCCCGTTACCGTTGAAGAAAGTATGCCGCACGTTTACGCTTCGCAGATAGAATATATGTGCAAGCACCTCAACTGCCGTGAAAACGTAGTTGTTTCGCTCCACCCTCACAACGACAGAGGCTGCGCAGTTGCAGACACCGAGCTTGGACTTCTTGCAGGTGCAGACCGTGTTGAGGGTACGCTCTTCGGCAACGGCGAACGCACGGGCAATGTTGACCTTATCACAGTTGCAATGAATATGTTCTCACACGGCGTTGACCCCGAACTTGACTTCTCCAACATTCCCGAGATCACGGAGGTTTACGAAAAGATGACCCGTATGCACGTTTACGAACGCCAGCCTTACAGCGGCTCGCTCGTTTTTGCGGCATTCTCCGGCTCGCATCAGGACGCTATCGCAAAGGGTCTGAAGTGGCGTGAAGAAAAGAATCCTCCGCACTGGAACGTTCCTTACCTTGCTATCGACCCGAAGGACGTTGGCAGAGAATACGAGGGCGACGTTATCCGTATCAACAGCCAGTCGGGCAAGGGCGGCATCGGCTTCCTTATGCAGCAGAACTACGGCATCGATATGCCTCCCAAGATGCGTGAAGCATTCGGATATCATGTCAAGAGCGTTTCCGACCACGCTCACAAGGAGCTTCAGCCTTCCGAGGTCTACGATGTATTCAAGAACAACTACCTCAATATCAGCACGAAATTCGACGTTTCCGAGGCTCACTTCTCCAAGAAAAACGGCATTTCCGCAGTTGTTACCGTTGTATATGGAGATAAGACCATTACAAAGGAAGCAACAGGCAACGGACGTCTTGACGCAGTTTCCAACGCTGTAAAGGACGCTCTCGGCATCAGCTATTCCATCACAACATACGAGGAACACGCCCTTGAAAGAGGTTCAAGCTCGCAGGCTTGCGCTTATGTCGGCATCGAGACTGAAAACGGCGTATTCTGGGGTGCAGGCATCCACACCGATATCATCGACGCTTCGATAAACGCTCTCGTTTCCGCTATCAACAACAGCGGTCTTGTGAAGTAAGCTTTTTATAAAAGAAAAATCCTGTCTCTATAAAACTGAGACGGGATTTTTTGTATAAAATGTATAAATTATAAAAAAACAATGAGATATATTTGACGGAATATTCTGTATGTGGTATAATATAAGGGATTACTAATCTTTGCCTTTTAAAAAGGCGTTATATTTGGAGGAATTTTATATGTCACAGAATTTTAGCCCGAATATTCCGGATAAGATAGTCAGAAACCATACGCTTTCCGCCTTTGCCGTATGCATGGCGTTCTGCATCATCAACCTTGTAACAGGCTATGTGCTGACGGGTGTGCTGACGGGCATTGCGGGGCTTATTATTCCGTTTATCGTGCTTGTTCCGTTGAAAAATGCTTCAAACCTTACAAAGGGCATATTTATTACGCAGATCACAGCCGTCGTTATATTTGCTCTCTCGGCGACAAAGGGTGAGCTTCACACAATGGCTGCTCTGCTTGCTTCAAATATAGCAATTGGCGCAATATATAACAATGTCCGCAACGTTAATGTAACATGGATACTCACGAATGTGCTTCTCCTTGCAGGACTTCTTGTGAAGGACAAGGTGTACGTCGGTGCTCCGAGCAATGTTATCATAAACGGCATTGCAGGCGTCAACGTTGCCGCATTCGTACTCCGACTTCTTATAAAGCATACAGTTTCGCTCCTTGACAGCACCGAAAAATCTGCTGAGGAGGCAAAAAATCTTCTCGGACAGGTTCAGCAGAAAATGGACGAAAGTGCCGCTCTGACCGAACGCCAGGCAGATATTATGCATCAGGTCTCCACGATCGCATCCTCACTCGGCGGCTCTACATCGTCAATGCTCGATATTTCAAGCAGGCTTACAGCCGCTTCCGAGGAGCAGGCAAGTACCGTTGCAGATATTCTTTCCAACGTTGAAAACTTTGCCGAGGAATCGGATAATTGCCTTAACGAAGCCGATGCAGCCGCAGAAGCCGCAGGTGAGAGCGCAGAAAAGCTCAACGAGAGCAACCGCAATATGCAGCAGATGGTAAAGACGATGGAGGAAATAAGCGAATCCTCGAATAAGATCAGCAGCATCATCAAGACTATTGAAGATATCTCGTTCCAGACGAATATCCTTGCCCTCAATGCAGCAGTCGAAGCCGCAAGAGCAGGTGCGGCAGGAAAGGGCTTCGCAGTCGTAGCCGATGAGGTCCGCAACCTCGCCAACAAGAGCGCAGAAGCCGCAAAGAACACCACAGTCCTTATCAACGAGTCTATCAGCGCAGTAAACAGCGGAACCGAATTTGCAAGAACAGCGGCGGAACACATGGAAAGCATCATCGAATGTTCGCAGCGCAGTGAGAGCCACGCAAGAAAGATCGCAGAGCTTACCGAAGTGCAGCGTAACTCCGTTGACGACATAAAAACAAGAATTGCCGCTGTATCCGATGTTATCACGCAGAATACCGAAACCGCCTCGGAGAACACCGAGATCGCACGTTCGGTAAATGCAGAGATCGAAAAGATGAATGTTCTTGTTGCGGACAAGTGATTCAATGCGTAATTCGTAATGCGTAATGTTTAATTCGGTATTTTAACCAAAACCTCTGTATGGGACGGGTTTCCAGTCCCGCGCCGCAAGGCGTTAATAACAATAAACGAACGCCCTTGTTTTTATCTGATAAAAGGATAAAGCAGGGGCGATTTTTTATTTTGATAAAACCTACAAAAAATATAAATGGAAAATCGCTGCCGCGATCCGGAAAGCGACCCGTCCACTACGGAATTCAGATGTTTGGTGAACGTTTTGAATTACTGCACATTAATACTGACCGAAAATTCTTTAACAAAAATTTTCTTCCCCGCATATAATAAACCAAACGCAGAAAAACTGCGTTTCGGAAGGAGAGGAGCTATGGAAAGATATATCTTCGCTTTTTCGTCCGTCACTATTGCGATAAAGGCTCAGGCCGTTCTGCGCCGCAAGGGTATACCTGCCGAGGTCATTCGAACTCCGAAGTCGCTCGCTGTCGGCTGCGGCTACAGCGTTTCGTCGGCGGCCGACCCGGGCGTAATTTCAGAGCTGCTCGAAGCGGAGGGCATCACTCCGCGCGCTATCGGCAAGCCAAGATAACTACTGATTCTTCAGAATTTTCCTTAGATAAAACGGGCGGAAAGAATTCTGTTTTCCGCCCCCGTTTCGGAAAAGGACAGAAAGGAACGAGCCCCCAAAATGATAAACTTTGACAATTCGGCAACGACCTTTCCGAAGCCTTATCCCGTTCGCAGAGCTGTGAACGAAGCTATGACGCGCTATGGCGGCAACCCCGGCAGGAGCGGTCACGGGCTTTCGATAAAGACCGCCGAGGCTGTTTATGCTGCCCGTAAAAAGGCGGCTGACTTTTTCGGCGCGCAGACGGAAAATGTCGTTTTCACCTCGAACTGTACTCACGCGCTCAACCTTGCGATAAAAGGCGTTATGAACGGCGAGGGGCATATCATTATCTCAAATCTTGAACACAATTCAGCGGCGCGCCCCGTTTATGCGCTGAGCAAGCACGGCTGTACTTTCGATATTGCCGATGCGACCGCTGATGATGACACCGTTGCCGCAAACTTTGAGCGACTGATAAGACCGAACACCAAAGCGATAGTCTGCACCCTCGGCAGCAACGTCACGGGCAGGATAACGCCCTATAAAAAGCTTGGCGAGATATGCAGACGGCACAACATCTGCTTCATCGCGGACGGCGCGCAGGCTTGCGGTGTGCTCGGCATAAAGCTTTCGGACGGGATAAATATTCTCTGCACGGCAGGGCATAAGTCGCTCTATGGACCGTCGGGAACGGGTCTGCTCATCTCGGACGGCAAATTCCCGATAACTCCGCTTATGGAGGGCGGCACGGGAAGTACCTCGCTCGAGCTTGCGCAGCCTGATTTTCTTCCCGACAGCCTTGAAAGCGGAACGGTCAATACAATGGGCATAATCGGACTTGGCGCAGGGATAGACTTTGTGACGGCGAACGGCGTTGAAAGGATATTCGCGCACGAAGCCGAGCTTTGCCGCCAGCTTATCGACGGGATAAGGCAGTTTGAAAGGGTAAAGATATACCGCGGCAAGGGTGAATATCTCCCGATAGTTTCGTTCAATATCGACGGAATGACCTCGAATGAGCTTGCGACTGAATTGAGCAGGCGAGGCTTTGCGCTCCGCGGCGGACTTCACTGCTCGGGACTTGCGCACAAAGCTATCGGAACAGCACCCGAGGGAACGGTACGCTTTTCGCCGTCCGTTTTCAGCACACCTCAGCAGGTAAGGCTGCTTATCGGGGAGATCTGTTCAATGCGTAATGCGCTTTGTTAAATTCGGAATGCGGAATGCGGAATTCGGAATTATTTGTTTTCCGAATTTTTTCACGAAACACCAAATTTTCATAGGGTGGATTCTATATCCGGCCGTTGCATATCCCGTATTTTAGGCTAAATTTCTGTTGGGGACGGGTTTTCCGTACCGTGCCGCAATGTGTTTACACAATAAACGAACAGACCTGTTTTCATCGGCGAAAACAGGTCTGTTTTATAGTATAACTCCCTTGAAAGGCGGCAAGCCTTACTGCGGTCGTTATCAAGGTCCACGCAGTGACCTGATTGGATTTATTCTATCTGTCGGCTTTGTCTATAGAACGATCAGAGATTAGTATGACGGGTAATTTGCTTGCTGTCATATTTTGTAAAGGCTGCTTACTCGCATAACGATAGGTCACAGCGCAGATTTACCGCCGCTTAATACTTCTCATAATTATCCAGAAAACAATGCAGATTTCCGTCAAGGTCTTTATAGGACGGCAAGGTTTTCAGATTTACACCCTCAACACTGCGGAAAATGTTCATTTCTATCTGCGGATTTATCTTTGAAAGCTGCGAAATGAGCTGCTTTATCTCCTGACGCTTCGAGGTGTGCTCATTATCCTCCTCCGAAGCCGCCTGATCGGTGAATTTGCAGGCGCACTGGATAAAATGCAGGCCGTTGTAGTCGCGCCAGCGCTTTACATCTTCCTCGCGGATAAAATACATAGGTCGGATAAGCTCCATTCCCTCGAAATTCGCGCTGTGAAGCTTCGGCATCATCGTCTGTACCTGACCGCCGTAGATCATTCCCATAAGTATCGTTTCGATAACATCGTCAAAATGATGACCGAGCGCGATCTTGTTGCAGCCGAGTTCTTTTGCCTTTGCGTAAAGATTGCCGCGCCTCATTCTCGCGCAAAGATAACACGGATTCGTCCTTACGTTGAATACGGACGAGAAAATATCCGTTTCAAATATCGTCAGCGGAATGTCGAGAAGCTCCGCATTTTTTTCGATTATCCTGCGGTTTGCAGGGCTGTAGCCCGGATCCATAAGCAGGAAAACGACCTCAAACTCCATTTTGTTGTGACGCTTTATCTCCTGAAAAAGCTTCGCCATAAGGAATGAATCCTTGCCGCCCGAAATGCAGACGGCTATTTTGTCGCCCTCGCCGATAAGCTGATATTCGTTGAGCGCTCTTGTGAAGCGGCTGAGGAGTGAGCTGTGGAATTTCTTTCGTATGCTTCGTTCAGCGTCCTCTGCCTTGGATTCGCCCGTTTCAAGCGTCGTGCGAAGCCAGTCTATGTAACCGCCGTCAAGATTATATGCATCAAAGCCAAGCGAACATAGCCGTTCCGCGAATTCTCCGCCCATTATGCCGCCGTTTCCGCAAACGATAAGCTTTTTATCCTTATATTCCGTAAGCTGTGCGGAAAGTTCTTCGTCCGAAAGCTTAGACGAAACAAGAACTGCCCCGTCGATGTGCCCGAACGAGTATGAATATTTTCCTCGTATGTCGATGACCATATATTCTTCGCTGCTCATAGTACGAAGTTCATCGGTCGATATCAGTTTTGCTGTTTGCGCCATTTGTACACCTCATTTTTTATCTTCTTATACCATTATATAATATTTTCGTGGAAAACTCAATAGCATAGGTGAAATTCGGAATTCGGAATGCGGAATTTTAAATTTGGAATTATTTGAGTTTCAAAATTTTGTCACAAAACACTTAAATTCCGTAGGGGTACGGGTTGCCCGTCCCACACCGTAAGGTGTTATAAAATAAACGAACACTCCTAATTTTCTCTGATAAAAAGATAAAATTGGGGGTATTTTGTGATATGATAAATCCCACAAAAATATGCGCCGAAAAATCGTCCCCTACAGAGATTTTGGTTAAAATACAGGGTTTGCATCGGGCGGATATAGAATCCGACCCTACGGAATTAGTATTAGGCGTTTGCAGCCAATATACGAGGCAAAAATGATTTAGAATTACGCATTACGCATTACAAATTACGCATTAGATTTGTTCCGTTTTTTGTCGATAAAAAACTATTGACTTTTGGCAATTAATGGTATATAATTCTAAATATAAGAACTTTTTGTTAAAATAATTTTAGAAAAAATAAGGAATGATAAAAATGATATGCCCAAAATGCGGAAAAATCTACGGTAACAAAATATCCTACTGCATAAGCTGCGGAATACCGCTCGAAGCGGAGAGCGAAACTCCTGTCGGGATCCCGTCCGGGCAGGAGGCAAAGCCCATAACGCTTTCGCCTAATCTTTTCTCGCCCGATGAGCCTATCACCGAGCCTGCGGCTACTGTACGCTCGATAAGTATGACCTCGCCGACTGAGCGGATGCGGCGTAAAAAAAAGGGCGGCGGCTTTGTGAGAATAACCGCTTCCGCACTTCTTTCCGTTTTGCTTTTTGCATCGATGATACTCTTTTTTGGGAGCTGTATCGGACGGGCGATAACCGATGAAAGCAACGCCGCCGAAGCCGTCCGAAATATGGATATTTTGAATATCCCTGCAAAGGAACTGCACATCTCCGCGTTTGAGAACGATACTTTTTCCGATGATTCCACCGTTGGCGAAGCCATTGCCGCAATGACAGTTGGTTCGGGCGTTGACGAGAGCAACATTCGCCGTATTTATGAGCGCTCGACCGTCAAGGAGTTCATCGGAAACACCGCCGCCGAGTATGCAGAGTATATCCGAAGCGGCAAAAAGCCCGAGGAAGTCACTCCCGAAAAGGTCAAGTCACTGCTCGGCGAAAACATCTCCGTCATCAGCACTAACACTGGCGTGGAGCTTTCCGACAGCGATATCGAACTTGCCTACAGCCGAATAGAGCTTTCAAAAGACGCGCTCGCAGGCCTTTCCGCTTCCAATCTTGAACAGGGCAGAAGCGGAACAGTGCTGAAAGCTGTCCGTGCCTACCTTTCCGCACCGATAGTCCTCGCAGAGCTTATCTTTTCCGCCGCCGCAGTTTCCGCTGTTATTGTCATAAACAAAAATAAGCGGCGTGCAATGGGGTTCTGCGGAGTTCCCGTATTCCTCGCAGGCTTTACAGCAGCACTTTTCACATTTATGTTCTCGATGCAGCTTGGATTTTTCGCCGACCTGAGCGGACTGAAAAAGGAAACCGCCGCAGGCATCTCTGCCGCCGTTTCGCAGAATGCGTATCAAATAAGCGCGGCAATGATGTTTGCAGGGCTTTGTATGCTCATCGCGGCAAGGCAGACAAAAGCGAGCGAAAGGCGGGCAAAAAACACATAATACTAAGGAATCGCTGATTAATACTAAACACCAATAAAATACAGGAAAAAATCTGCGCCGAAATCACATATATCCAAGATTATCGGCTTGATTTTTTCCAAATTTTAAATGGTGTTTAGTATAAGGCTTTAGTCGATGGTTTTTGGAGATGACCTATAGAAAAAATCTGCACAAGATCCATATATCAGAGCTTTGGCTTGATTTTTTGTATAGTTTTTAACTGGTGTTAAGTATAAAAATAACCTTTGTCCAAAGACGGCAAAAATCGCCGAAAAGACGTGCGCATATTCTTGAGAAGACAGGTTCTTGATCGTGTTTAGCATAGCATAGTTCACTAATTGATATAACAGAAAAAAGCAGACGAAGCGTATCGTCTGCTTTTATCATAAAAAACATTTTAAAAAAGAAAAGAGGTAAAAAATAGGAAAGATTTATTACTATATTCAGTATACAGCAAAAATATACAAAAATCAATGTTTTATTTATACAGCTTTTATTGTAATAATTTCACATTGCAATAATTTTTGCAGTAAAAATCAGAAAATGAGCCTGAAAGCCGCATCGGAAGCATCGGACGGCATACGCAGGTCGCCTCTTGGTGAGAGCGTTACGCTGCCGACTTTCGGCGCATCGGGCAGGCAGGAACGCTTGAACTGCTGTGTAAAGAAGCGGCGCATAAAGATCTTGAGCCATTTTTTTATAGTATCATCGTCAAACTTTCCGTTAAAGGCAGCCTGTGCAAGACGGAATATCTTTTCGGGCGAAAATGTACAGCGCACGAAGTAGTAAAGGAAGAAATCGTGAAGCTCGTAAGGTCCGACGATATCCTCTGTTTTCTGCGATATCTCTCCGTCGGTCGGAGGGAGAAGCTCGGGTGAAACGGGAGTGTCGAGAACGTCTGCGAGAACTGCGGCAAGCTCCTTATCGGCAGTCGTGTTCATTTCGTAGGCGGTGAGGTGACGAACGAGCGTCTTGGGGACGGAAGCGTTCACGCCGTACATCGACATATGGTCGCCGTTATAGGTCGCCCAGCCGAGGGCAAGCTCGGAAAGGTCGCCTGTGCCGATAACGATGCCGTTCTGCTTGTTGGCGATATCCATAAGAACCTGAGTGCGCTCACGGGCCTGACCGTTTTCGTAGGTGACATCGTGAACGTCCTCGCTCTGTCCGATATCGGCGAAGTGCTGACGGACAGCGGCGGAAATGTTTACCTCGATAAGCGTTGCGCCGTAGGCTTCGGCAAGCTTGCAGGCATTGCTCTTTGTGCGCTTTGTCGTGCCGAAGCAAGGCATTGTAACGGCTGTGATGCCCTTGCGGTCAAGCCCGACCATATCGAATGCGTGGACTGTAACGATGAGTGCAAGTGTGCTGTCCAGACCGCCCGAAAGTCCGATAACGGCATTTTTGCAGCCGATATGGCGAAGTCGGGTCATAAGTCCCGTTGCCTGCATAGTGAGGATATCCTCGCAGCGTGATTCAAGGTCGTTTCTGTCGCTCGGAACGAACGGCATAGGCTCGTATTTTCTTGTGAGGGTGATGTCACGCAGGATAAGCTCAAACTTCATACGGCGGTAGTCCTGCTTTGCGAACTGTGGGAAAGTGTTCATTCTGCGGCGTTCACTGTCGATGCGCTGAATGTCTATCTCGGAATAGATTATGCCCGTGGTGAATTTCCTGCTCTCTGCGATAAGAGTTCCGTTGTCGCATATAAGGTTGTGACCGCTGAAAACCATATCCTGCGTTGATTCGCCAAGTCCTGCATCGGCATAGATATAGCCGCAGACAAGACGTGCCGACTGCGATTTTACAAGCTGACGGCGGTATTCGCTCTTGCCGATGACCTCGTCCGAAGCGGAGAGGTTGCAGATAACGGTAGCACCTGCCGCAGCAAGGTCGCAGGAGGGCGGTTCGGCTACCCACAAGTCCTCGCAGATCTCGGCGGAAAAGACAAGTCCCTCGATATTGCTCTCAAAAAGGAGCTGACCTATCGGCGCATTGTCAAGGCTTTCAACGTTTCCGTAAACGCCCTCGCCCGAAGCAAAGTGACGTGCCTCATAAAATTCGCTGTAATTCGGGATATTTATTTTCGGTACAAGTCCAAGTATCTTTCCGCTCTTGACGGCAGCGGCGCAGTTGTAAAGCTTTCCGCCGAACGAAACGGGAAGTCCGACAAAAATAAGCATATCAAGGTCGGAAGTCTCCTCTGCAATAGAGAGAAGCGCCAGCCTTGCACTGTCAAGCAGCGTTTTGTGCAGGAAAAGGTCACCGCAGGTGTAGCCCGTTATGCAAAGCTCGGGAAAAACAGCGGCACAAACGTCTTTTTCGGCAGCCTGCCTTGCAAGTGTGATTATATGTTCAGCGTTGTAATTGCAGTCTGCAACTTTTATATCGGGTGTGATGGCAGCGCATCGGATAAAACCGTCTTTCATATTATTTTGCTCCTTATTTTATAAAATAAAAAAGCGCCGAACAGCAACGGTCGGCGTAAAACTTGACCTATAAAAATATTATAACTCAAATTTCGGAAAAAATAAAGGGGTTTTGGAATTTTAGTTTACAGTTGACAGTTTTTTAACTGACAGTTGATAATTGACAATTCATATTGAAAACAAAACGTAAAAACACTTGACATTATTGTTTAAAAGTCTTATAATATAAGTACAAAGAGGGCATACCGATAGACGGTCGCTCCCAAATATGGTGTTAAGAATTAACCGTCCAAGTTTGGTCGCTCTGGGCGGTTATTTCTTTTTGCTTTCAAGCAGTATCTTGATGATATCGCAGATAAGTATTCCTAAAGTAAGTACCTCGATAACACCCATAGCAACTCCCCCTTTCAGGGAGCAAAAGCAAAGCCGATCAATACGTTACAGCCGTTTTTCAAAATGTCCTCAAAAGAGGATACTCGTACATTTTGAAAAACGGCGAAACGAATGCTTCGCTTTGATCGGCTTTGCTTAATTGACCTCCTACCGTTTTTGGTATGCCCATAATTGTATTTTACCATTTATGAGATGTTTTGTCAATTTATTGGAATAAATACGCTAATTTGTTGCTTAAAAAGAACAGGCGCAATTCACAGTTTAGACATTATGTGAATTGCGCCTGTTTTATTTGTTGGTATTACACTGTATGCGGAGTGCGTTTCGCACTTTTAGTTCTTATGATTCTTCATATATTCGAGGTTCTTGGAGATAAGCTCATATCTCTGTTTTACGCAGTCTACGGAGCGGAGCGGGTCGGACGGGGTATTGAATGTATAGTCCATAAGCTTTTCAACTGTTGTTGAAGCAACGTGTACTCTTGTATCGGAAGAAGCGTAGTAGATATAAACCTCTCCGTTTTCACGAACGATAGCGCCGTTGGTAAATACAACGTTGGAAACATCGCCGACTCTTTCTTCACCGTGTGGAGCGATGAAAAGTCCCGACGGCGATGCGATGAGCTTGGACGGGTCGTTAAGGTCGGTCGCAAATACGTAGATAACGTAGCGAAGTCCTGCGGCTGTATTTCTTACACCGTGGGCAATATGTATCCAGCCCTTTGGTGTCTTTATAGGAACTGCACCTGCGCCGTTCTTTACCTCTGTAATAGTGTGGTAAACTCTTGGAGAGATAACGGTTTCCTCTGTGCAGATCTCAGCGTTGGTGATATCCTTTGCAAGTCCGAAGCAAACGCCGCCGCCCGAGCCTGTCTGAATGAAATCGTCCTGCGGACGTGTATAGAATGCATACATTCCGTTTACGAATTCAGGGTGGAGGACAACGTTTCTCTGCTGCGGGGACTTTGATTTAAGGTTGGGAAGTCTTTCCCATGTTTTGAGATCCTTTGTGCGGACGATGCCTGCCTGTGCAACTGCGGCGGAGAGGTCACCGGACGATGTGTCCTTGCTTTCGGAGCAGAAAACGCCGTAGATATAGCCGTCCTCGTGCTTGGTCAGACGCATATCATAAACGTTGGTCTCTTCGGGGTTGGTATCGGGGAGAAGAACGGGGTAGTCCCAGAAGCGGAAACCGTCAACGGGGCTGTCGCTCTCGGCAACTGCGAAGAATGACTTTCTGTCGTTGCCCTCTACTCTTGCAACAAGGTAGAACTTTCCGTTGAGCTCTATAGCGCCCGAGTTGAGGACTGCGTTGATGCCGAGGCGTTCCATAAAGAACGGATTCGTTTCGGGGTCAAGGTCATATCTCCAGATAACGGGGGCGTGATCGGCTGTGAGAACGGGGTACTTATAGCGGTCATAAGCGCCGCCCATATAATCGGTCTTTTCGTTTTTGCGGCTGATGAGCTTTTCATAAGCGTCAAAAACCTTTGCTTTTCTTTCATTGAATTCGGACATTGGCAAAACTTCCTTTCTAAGCGATATTTGCTTTGATTTTATTCTATCATAACAAAATCACTTCTTCAAGAGAAATTTAGATTTTTTCGTTGACTTTTTCGTGTTTTTGTATTACAATATAGAGTAAATGCAGAGTATTGCGCCCATTAAACGTTTACAAGAAAATTTTTTGGGTATTGTTTTTCTTAAACGTTTTATTGTGCAGAACATACAACAACTCTGCGACATTTTGAAATATAAGGGACGGTTGAAGACAATGAAAAGAATTCTGGCGGTACTGCTTTCTGTTATGACATGCGTTATGCTCCTTGCCGGCTGCGGAGGCGAAGAAGCAGCGGAAACCCCGGCATACAGCGGCATTTTGACAAAAATAAAGCTCGGTATGCCTCTTACGAAGATAGTTTCGATGCAGCCTGACGGGGTGGAGCTTTACTGGGACGATGATACTACTATCTGGAGCATCAATCCCGATACAGACCTTAATGCCGAAGTCTCGGCGCTTGTTCCTGCGGAGGATCAGTATTACTATTCCGATGATTCGATAATTACATATAATTTCAAGACGAAAAAGGGCGATGATGAGATCTATCTCAAAGGCTACAGCGAGGAAGTCCATTGCCTTATAGACCGAGCAGCCGCTCAGGATTATTTCGACAAAAAGACGGTCGAGCTTGTCAACAAGCACTGCGTTGACGAGGGTTCTGTTGCAGGCGGAACAATGGTCGGCACGGAAGATATCGATATGGAGCTCGTTTACAGCCAGAAGATATCCGCAAGCAGCTATGACCTTGTGTTCTCAATGACGCTCACATACGATACGGTCAACGATGTTGCAGGTTACTATGCTACCGAGTTCGAGATCGAGCTTACCGAAAAGGACGTAAAGAGCGAGGTTGCTATCTCGACGCCCGAAACCACGTGATCCCAACGCATAAATAATGTAGATCAAAAGCGGTGCAGTGGGACTGTGCCGCTTTTTTGAAAGGACGAAAATGTTATGAAGAATATGCCAACCGTAAAGCTGGGAATTGCGGCTGTGAGCCGTGACTGTTTCCCGAAATCTCTCTCCGCTTCAAGAAGAAGCAGCGTTGTCAAGGCTTGCAAGGAGAAGAACATCGACATTTACGAATGTCCCGTAACTGTTGAGAATGAAAACGATATGCTCTGCGCCCTTGACGACCTCAAAAAAGCAGGTGTCAATGCACTTGTGGTTTATCTCGGAAACTTCGGACCCGAAACGGCTGAAACTCTCCTTGCGAAGAAGTTTGGTCTGCCCGTTATGTTTGCAGCGGCAGCGGAAGAATTCGGTGACAGCCTCGTTGATGGCAGAGGCGATGCTTTCTGCGGTATGCTCAACGCAAGCTACAACCTCGGACTTCGCAATGTCAAGGCTTACATACCCGAATATCCCGTTGGAAACCCTTACGAAGTTGCGGATATGATCGCCGACTTTATCCCCGTTGCAAGGACCGTACTCGGACTTGCGAGCCTTAAAGTCATCACATTCGGCCCCCGTCCGCAGGATTTCCTTGCCTGCAATGCACCTATCGCAAGACTTTATGACCTCGGCGTTGAGATCGAAGAAAACTCCGAGCTTGACCTTTTTGCCGCTTTCAACGAACACGCAGGCGATGCACGCATTGACGGCGTTGTAAAGGAAATGGAAAGCGAGCTTGGCGCAGGCAACAAGATGCCCGGAATTTTGCCAAAGCTTGCGCAGTTTGAGATAACTCTTCTCGACTGGGCAGAGGCTCACAAGGGTTCGAGAGAATATGTCGTATTCGCAAACAAGTGCTGGCCTGCATTCCAGACGCAGTTCGGCTTTGTGCCGTGCTATGTCAACAGCCGCCTTACCGCAAAGGGTATCCCCTGCGCCTGCGAGGTTGACATCTACGGCGCAGTGAGCGAGTTCATAGGTCAGTGCGTTTCGGACGATGTTGTAACTCTTCTCGACATCAACAACACTGTCCCTGCCGACCTCTACAACGAAGAGATAAAGGGCAGATTCGACTATTCCCTCACAGATACATTTATGGGCTTCCACTGCGGAAACACAGCCGCAGAAAAGCTTTCCGCAAAGGAAATGAAGTATCAGCTCATTATGCACCGCGGACTTGAACCCGATAAAGAACCCGATATCACAAGAGGTACTCTCGAGGGCGATATCGCTCCGTCCGAGATCACGTTCTTCCGCCTCCAGAGCAACGCCGATGCAGAGCTTAAAGCGTATGTTGCAGAGGGCGAAGTTCTCCCTGTTGCAACCCGTTCATTCGGCGGCATAGGAATTTTCGCAATAAAGGAAATGGGCAGATTCTACCGTCACGTTCTTATCGAGGGCAGATTCCCTCACCACGGCGCAGTAACATTCGCGCACAACGGAAAGGCGCTCTTCAACGTTTTCCGTTACCTCGGAGTGCAGAGCGTTGGCTTCAATCAGCCTAAGGGTATGCTTTACAGGACGGAGAATCCGTTCGCATAAAAATCTTTCGGAAAAGCCGATCATTGTCGTGGTCGGCATTTTCCGCTTTTCATCTTGTACAGAACATTCGTGATCTGTTTGAGTTATACCGAGTAAATATATGTAATAAGTAGGCATTTATTTTATGATGCCCAATAAAGCCATATTCGCGAACGCAAGCTTATTTTTAACGCAAACAAGCGAAACAAAGTGAAGCGCGGCGCGAACAGCCCGTGGGGGCATCCCCACAAGGAAAAAGAATGAATACGGTAAAGATCGAACCTATCAGCCGTGCGGAGGCTTTGAGATACCTCGCCGCAGGAGGAAGTACTCCCGATGAGAACCTTTCGGCACTTATGGACAGCTGCGAAAAAAAGCTTCTTACGGCGGCGCACGGAAAATTCACGTTCCGAGTTTTTGATATTGAAAATATGACCGAGGACGAAGTTGCTTTAGCCGACTCGGAGCTTGTACTTTCGGGGAAAGACATAAGCCGCCACCTTGCGTCCTGCGAAAAAGCCGTGCTGCTCGCGGCAACTATCGGCGGAGATATCGACAGGCTTATCCGCACCGAGCAGGTTTCCGATATGGCGGCGGCTGTTGTAATTGACGCAATGGCAGGCTGTGCTATAGAGCAGGTCTGCAACAAAGCCGAGGAAGTCATAAGGGAAAGCTTTCCCGAAATGAATATGACGTGGAGATTTTCCCCCGGCTACGGCGATATGCCGATAGACTGCCAGAAAAAGTTTGTCGAAGCCGTGAATGCTTCTCGTGAAATAGGCTTGAACGTCAGCGAAAGCTTCATAATGATACCGAGAAAGTCCGTAACGGCGGTGATAGGACTGTCGAAAGAACCGATAGAGAAAAAAAGGCGAGGCTGCGCCGTCTGCTCAATGAGAGATCGCTGCACCTACCGCAAAAATGGAAGCAGGTGTACATATTGAATAAAAAAGAACGCTTTTATAAGCTTTTGGAGGAAAATGAGTTCGTATTTCTTGACGGCGGCATGGGAACCATGCTGCAAAAGAGCGGACTTAAAACGGGCGAAGTCCCCGAGCTTCTGAACCTTGACCGACCCGAGCTTATAACCTCGGTGCATAAGGCTTATGTTGATGCAGGTTCGCAGATAGTTTATGCGAATACTTTCGGCGCGAACTCATATAAAATGGCTGAAACGGGAAAAACCGTTGACGAGCTTATCTCGGCGGCTATAAAAAATGCCCGAAAAGCCGCAGGGGACAAGGCTCTTGTTGCTCTTGACGTTGGCCCTATCGGTCAGCTTCTTGAACCGACGGGAACTCTCAAATTTGAGGAGGCTTACGACTACTTCAAGGAAGAAATGCTCGCAGGAAAGGACGCGGACGTTATCGTTATCGAAACGATGACCGACCTTTACGAAGCAAAAGCTGCACTCCTCGCCGCAAAGGAAAATACCGACCTCCCCGTTATCGTGACAATGACATTCGAGCAGAATCTCCGCACATTTACGGGCTGTTCCGTCGGTGCAATGGCTCTCACTCTCGAAGGCTTGGGCGCAGACGCTGTCGGCGTGAACTGCTCGCTCGGTCCCCGTGAATTTGCTCCCGTTATAGAGGAGCTCTCCAAGTGGACAAAGCTCCCGATAGTTGCAAAGCCGAACGCAGGACTTCCGAATCCCGTAACGAATGAATATGACGTTACTCCCGAAGAATTCGCCGAGAGTGCCGCAAAGCTTGTCAAGTACGGCATAAAGCTCACGGGCGGCTGCTGCGGAACGAACCCTGACTATATCCGTGCGCTCAAAAAGGCGCTTGAACCTCTTAAATATGAGAAAAACACCCCGATGTGCGAAGCCGCTGTCTGCTCCGCCGAAAAGGTCGTTGTTATAAATCAGCCGAGAATAATCGGCGAGCGAATTAACCCGACGGGCAAAAAGCTTTTCAAGGAAGCTCTCCGCAAGGGTGATATCGACTATATCCTCGGTCAGGCTATCGAGCAGTCGCAGGCAGGCGCAGAGATACTTGACGTAAACGTTGGTCTGCCCGAAATTGACGAAAAGGCAATGATGGTACGCACTGTTAAGGCTCTTCAGGGCGTTACCGACCTGCCGTTGCAGATCGACTCGACTAT
The DNA here is from genome assembly GCA_900543105.1 of uncultured Ruminococcus sp. GTDB lineage: Bacteria > Bacillota > Clostridia > Oscillospirales > Ruminococcaceae > UMGS363. The sequence goes on from UQQA01000027.1 coordinate 20,704, forward strand.
TCCCGAGGTTATCGAAGCCGCTCTGCGTGTTTACAACGGAAAGGCTATCGTCAACTCCGTGAACGGTGAAGCAGGCTCAATGGAAAAAATTCTCCCTATCGTAAAAAAATACGGCGCGGCAGTTGTAGGACTTACCCTTGACGAAGAGGGGATCCCGAAAACCGCCGAAAAGCGTTTTGAAATAGCCGAACGCATTATGAACAAGGCAATTGAAATGGGTATCTCAAAGGAGAATATCTTTATCGACTGCCTGACCCTCACCGCTTCGGCAGAGCAGGCTAACGTTATGAAAACTGTCGAGGCTTTGCATAGGGTAAAAACGGAGCTTGGACTTAAAACCGTGCTTGGTGTTTCAAATATTTCATTCGGTCTGCCGAACCGTGAGCTTATCAACTGCAACTTCCTGCAGATGTGCCTTACGAACGGACTTGACCTGCCGATAATGAACCCAAACGTTGCTTCAATGACGGGCGCGGTTCGCGCATACCGACTTCTCACTGCGATAGACGTAAATTCGGTAGAATTCATAGCGGCTTATGCAGGTGAAAAGACACCGCCAAGTCCTATCCCGAAAGCCGCAGGCGGCGAAACGCACGATCTTATGTATTGCGTGAAGAACGGACTTAAAGCCGAGGGCGCAAAGATCACGGAGGAGCTTTTACAGACCACAAATTCAATGGAAATTGTCGATAATATCCTCATTCCTGCACTCGACAAGATAGGCGAGGACTTTGAAAAGGGCATAATCTTCCTGCCCCAGCTCATAATGTCCGCAGGCGTTGCGCAGGCGGCGTTTGAAGTTATCCGAAACAATATGATAATGAACAACTCCGCGCCCGTTGTAAAGGGCAAGGTAGTTCTTGCAACGGTAAAGGGTGATATTCACGATATCGGAAAGAACATCGTAAAAGTTCTGCTCGAAAACTATGGCTATGAGGTAATTGACCTCGGACGTGATGTTGATTATCAGGCTGTTGTCGATGCGGCTATCGAAAACAAGGTAAAGCTTGTCGGACTTTCGGCACTTATGACAACAACGCTCTGCTCGATGGAGGCAACGGTAAAGCTTCTCCGCAAGCAGTATCCCGACTGTAAGGTAGTAGTCGGCGGCGCAGTTCTCACGCCCGAATATGCGGAAAGCATCGGTGCGGATTTCTATGCCAAGGACGCAAAGGAAACCGTTGATGTGGCTAAGAGGATATACGGCTGATCAATGCGTAATTCGTAATGCGTAATGAAACTTGAGATCGGAAGA
>UQQA01000028.1 GCA_900543105.1 uncultured Ruminococcus sp.
AGCTTATAATTATAATAAAGGAAAAATGAAAGAGGGAACAAGTTTATGAACAAAGACCTTACCGTCGGAAAATCATCAACTGTGCTGTGGAAATTCTGCCTGCCGCTGTTCGGAAGCATAATTTTTCAGCAGCTTTACAACATCGCCGACAGCTTTGTTGCAGGTAAATTCGTCAGTGAAAACGCACTCGCCGCAGTCGGCAACAGCTATGAGATAACGCTTATCTTCATCGCATTTGCATTCGGCTGCAATATCGGCTGCTCCGTTGTCGTTTCGGAGCTTTTCGGTGCAGGAAAACACGGCGAACTGAAAACCGCAGTCTATACAACGCTCATCGCAGGCGGCGTTCTGTGCGCATTGCTTATGGCGGTCGGCGCAATATTCTGCAATGACCTGCTTCGCCTTATAAACACGCCTGAGGAAGTCCTTGCAGATTCGGCACTCTACCTTAAAATATACATTCTCGGACTGCCGTTCGTGTTCTATTACAACATCGCAACGGGCATCTTCTCCGCGCTTGGCGATTCAAAAACGCCGTTCATCTTCCTCGCTTGCTCGTCGGTCTCCAACATCGGCGTTGATATACTCTTCGTAACAGCGTTCAAAATGGGCGTCGCAGGCGTTGCATGGGCAACGTTCCTCTGCCAGAGCATAAGCTGCATACTTGCATTGATAGTAGTATTCCGCAGACTTGCAGGAATAAAGGTCGTTGACGATGTGAAGCCGAAAGCTTTCTCGTGGGAGCTTTGCGGAAAGATCGCGATCATCGCCGTCCCAAGTATCTTACAGCAGAGCTTCATTTCAATCGGCAACATCATTATCCAGAGCATAATCAACAGCTTCGGTGCAGCCGTAATGGCAGGCTACTCCGCTTCGATAAAGCTAAATAACCTCGTCATAACCTCGTTTACAACGCTTGGCAACGGCATCTCAAACTTCACCGCTCAGAACCTCGGTGCAGGCAAGCTTGAAAGAGTTAAGGAGGGCTTCAATGCAGGCTTGAAGCTTGTATGGCTGCTCTGCATACCGCTTGTAGCAGCGTACCTTTTCGCAGGAAAATACCTCGTCTATATCTTCCTCGACAGCCCCGACGGACCTGCAATGTCAGTCGGCGTTGAGATACTCCGCATACTTTCACCTTTCTACTTCATCGTTTCGGCAAAGCTCACCGCAGACGGAATTTTAAGAGGCGCAGGCATGATGAAGAAGTTTATGGCAGCGACTTTCACCGACCTTATCCTCCGTGTAGTTCTCGCAAAGGTTTTGTCGGGACTTTTCAGAACAGTCGGAATCTGGCTCGCTTGGCCTATCGGCTGGACAGTCTCGATGATAATGTCGATAGCCTTTTACAGAAGCGGTACTTGGAACAAGAAAAAGAACTCAGAAGCTTCGCAGGAAAAAGAAACATCGGAGCAGCTTGAATACGCTGCAAAATAAAAAATGATAAAACGCTCCTTTGTCGGATTTTTGACAAGGGAGCGTTGTTTTTTCTCGGTAAAATATTGAAATCGGGATAAATAAATGTTATAATTGAATCAAATCCATTTCGGGGAGTGATCTTATATGAAGCCTGACAACGGCAAACGCACAAAAAGCAATATTGTAATATATTTGCTTTTTATCGTTGTTCTGATAGTATTGCTCGTGTTTTATTATATGGAAAAAAGCAGTCTGGAAGCAAAGATCAGCGAAACCGCTTCGCAGTGCAGCAAGCTTTCCGAGCAGCTTGACGATGCATCTCTGAAGCTTAAGCATAAGCAGAATGAGATAGATTATCTCTATGGAAAAACAGACCTCGCCGAACAGCTTGCTTCGTCTATGAAAACTTTAAAAATACAGCTTCCGACAAGCGTTCCCGATCTTAACGGCGGTGAAATAGCCAACGCCGAGCTTTTCGGGCATAACAAGATATATATCGGCAAAATACAGCAGAATGACCCAAGCTATATTGTCGATTATATTTCGACCGACGGCGAAAAAAGTACATATTATATCATTATGTCCGAAGTGAAGCTGCTTTCGGACGAGGTTTGCATCGGCAGCGAAACGCAGCTTGAAAAAGCGAACGCGATAGCCGATTGGGTGGTTCACAATATCTGTTATAACAGCGATGCAGCGTCAACGAGCGTCAATGCCGATGTGATAAGCCTTGAACAGGTCATCTCGACCAAGACAGCCACCTGCGCAGGCTATTCCAACCTTTTCGCCGCTCTCTGCCAAGCGCAGGGAATATGTACAGTAAATTTCCGCGGCGGTGCGGAAGAGGGACTTTGCGATTACCCCGACTGGAAAAATGTTCGCACGAATCACGAATGGAACGCGGTTTTCTGCGATGGCAACTGGCATTTTTTTGATACGACTTGGTGCTCGCAGAATACCTTTTTCAATGGAGAGTATTTCTATTCCGACAAGCTGAAAACGGAATATCTCGATATGGACTTTTATGAAATGACAAAGGACAGACGTATCGACCGTGCGGATCTGCGTGATTTTTATACAGCACTTTTCAGCATATCGTGAAAGGCTTTGGAGAGAAAAATGAACAGGATAAAAAATATAACTCCTGCGGATAAAGCTTCCGCAAAGGCAGCAAGAGAGCATTGGAACAGCGTAGCAAAACCGCTCGGCAGCTTGGGTCTGCTTGAAGAAGCCGTTGAAAAGATCGCTGCCGTCCAAGGCACTCCGAACGTAAAAATAAACAGCCGTCAGGCAGTCGTGATGTGCGCCGATAACGGTGTCGTAAAAGAGGGCGTTTCCCAGTCGGACAGCTCCGTGACCGCACTCTGCGCAAAGGAGATAGCCGAGGACAGGTCGAATATAAACGTCCTCGCAAAGCTTTATAATGCAAGCGTTACCGCCGTTGATATAGGCATTGACCGCAATGTTGAAAGCGAAAAGCTTCTGAAACGGAAAATTTCCTACGGCACAAAAAACATTGCCGAGGGTGCAGCAATGACGACCGAACAAGCCGAAAAAGCGATTGCCGTCGGAATGGATATCGTCCGTGACAGCCAAGCGGATATCATTGTCACGGGCGAAATGGGGATAGGGAACACCACCGCTTCCGCAGCACTCGCATCTGTTCTGCTCAATATTTCGCCGAAAGAGATCACGGGCAGAGGTGCAGGACTGGACAGCGCAGGTCTTGAACGTAAAATTTCCGCTGTTGAACGTGCAATTGCCGTGAATAAACCCGACAAGACCAAGCCTGTTGAGCTGCTTGCAAAGCTCGGAGGCTATGATATCGCAGGAATGACGGGAATTTTTCTCGGGGGAGCGGCCTATCACGTTCCTATCGTCATTGACGGCGTGATATCGGCTGTCGCAGCACTTCTCGCCTGTGAAATTTGTCCGTTTGCGAAGGATTATATGCTCGCAAGCCACGTTTCCGGCGAAAGATCGGGCAAAATGCTGCTTGAAAAGCTCGGTTTGAAGCCGCTTATAACGGCTGAAATGCGCCTTGGCGAGGGGACGGGCGGAATTATGCTCCTGCCGCTTCTTGACGGCGCGCTCAGCGTTTATAACAGCGCTCACCGCTTTGACGAAATGGGAATGGAAAGGTATGTGGAACTGAAATGACAGTCCTTGTAACGGGCGGCTCAAAATGCGGAAAATCTCACTTCGCGGAATCACTTTTCAATGATTTTTCGGGCGAAAAGATATACATCGCAACGATGCAGCCCTACGGCGATGAAGCCTTTGCCGCTATAGAACGCCACCGAAAAATGCGCTCGGGAAAAGGCTTTGAAACGATAGAAAAATATACGGATATCGGCAGCGTGAATGTCACCGAAAGCTGCGGAGTTCTGCTCGAATGTATGGGAAATCTCTGCGCTAACGAAATGTTCTGCGGCGAAGAAATGAACTATCCTGCCGATAAAGCAGCTCAAAAACCAAACAAAGCTGCTCGTCATCGTCACGAACGAGGTCGGCAGCGACGGCATTTCCTATGCCGAGGGAACAGCCGAATATATAAGGGCAATGGGCGAGATAAACCGCCGTACCGCGGAGCTTTCCGACCTTGTTGTCGAGTGTGTGTACGGCGTTCCCGTGCCGTTGAAAGGAACGATAAAATGACAGTTTTAAAATCGCTTGCAAGCGCATTTTTGATGTATTCGCGCATACCGATGCCGCAGGTCGAATGGAAAGAGGAGAACCGCCGCTATGCGCTCTGCTTCTTTCCGCTCATCGGTGCAGTTTCGGGCGCAGTTTTTCTGCTTTGGAGATATGTCTGCGGTCTGCTCGGCGTTGGCTCGTTCCTCTGCGGAGCTGTTTCTGTGTTTATCCCACTGCTCGTCACGGGTGGAATTCACCTTGACGGCTTCTGCGATGTGACGGACGCTAAAGCCTCCTGTGCCGATAGGGAAACAAAGTTAAAAATTATGAGCGACCCACACATCGGCTCGTTCGCCGTGATGAAGGTCAGCGTGTATCTAATACTGCAAACAGCATTGCTGTCCGAGATGAAAAGCACCGCCGCGGCTGTCGTTATCGCGGTTGGTTTCGTGCTTTCAAGAGCGTTGAGCGGAATAGCCGCCGTTACGTTCAAAGGCGCAAAAAAGGACGGTGCGCTCCAAAGCTTCGCCAAGCCTGCGCATAAAAATGTTACCGTTGCAGTGCTTGTTGCCGTTACGGTTTTATCGGTCGGGGCAATGCTCGGCGCAAGCCTCATTGTCGGCGGCTGTGCGATACTCGGCGCAGTCCTGACATTCGTTTACTATAGAGTATCATCGTACAAAAACTTCGGAGGGATAACGGGCGACCTCGCAGGCTGGTTCTTACAGATATGCGAAATGGCTGTGCTTGTTTTTGCCGTTGTCGGAGAAAAGCTGGAGGTGGTGTTATGATAATGATAACGGGAGGAGCGTTCAGCGGAAAAAAAGACTATGCGAAAAAGCGTTTCGGCTTCTCGGACGAAGAGATATTGAACGGTGAGAATTGTTCTCCTGAAGCTGTTTTCTCTGCGAAATGCATTGCCGATTATCAGCTTATCGTAAAGCGTCTGCTTGAAGAAAATGCCGATGTTCAGACCTTTACCGAGCGGCTATGCAAAGAAGACCCGAACGCTGTTGTTATAATAAATGAGATAGGCGCAGGAATAGTCCCTCTCGAAAAAAACGACCGAATTTGGCGTGAAGAAACGGGACGTTCGGGCTGTCTTATCGCACGAAATTCAAGCGAAGTGATTCGACTTGCCTGCGGTATCCCGACCACAATAAAAGGGGAGAGCAAAGCGTGAAGATCATTTTTATCCGCCACGGCAAGACCACAGGAAACCTTGAAAAAAGGTACATCGGCAGGACGGACGAGCTGCTTTGCGAAGAGGGCATCAGCGAGCTTGAAAGCATAAAATATCCCGATTGTGACGAAGTTCTCGCAAGCCCGATGAAACGCTGTCTGCAAACCTCCAAGCTTATCTATCCCGATAAAAAAATCACCGTCTGCAATGATTTCAGTGAGTGTGATTTCGGTGACTTTGAGGGTAAAAATTACCGTGAACTGACGGACAGCGCCGACTATCAGAAATGGATAGACAGCGGCGGAACAGCGCCTTTTCCGAATGGCGAAACGCCTTCCGACTTCAAGAAAAGGTGCATTGCGGAATTTGAAAAAGCTGTCGCAGAATTGGACGAAAACACCGTCCTTGCCCTCGTTGTACACGGCGGAACGATAATGTCCGTTCTCGAAAAATACGCTTATCCCAAGGGCGGCTACTACGATTTTCAAGTGCCGAACGCTCACGGCTTTGTGACCGAGTTTGACGGCGAAAAAATAATTATTACGGAAAGAATTTAACGAAAAATGAAAGGCTTTATCTACGCTCTGCCGATGCTTGTCGGCTTTGTCATCGACTTTTTTATCGGCGACCCATATAATTTTCCGCACCCGATAAGAGCTATCGGAACGCTTATCGCAAAGCTGGAAAAGTTCGTACGCAGCAGGTTCAAAAATCTGCGCAGGGGCGGTACTTTTCTTGCGCTGACTGTGCTTATCGTGTCAACCCTGATACCGCTTGCGGTGCTTTTTGTGTGCTATAAAATAAACATTTTCTTCGGCTTGGCTGTGGAAAGCGTTATGTGCTGGCAGCTCGTTGCGGCTCGGTGCTTGCAGAAAGAAAGCATGAAGGTCTGTCACGCTGTCGAGGAAAAGAATATTGAAAAAGCCCGTCAAGCCGTGTCGATGATAGTCGGAAGAGATACCGATGTTCTGGACGAAACGGGCATCGTCAAAGCGGCTGTTGAAACGGTCGCAGAGAACACTTCGGACGGTGTGACCGCACCGATAATGTACATCGCGCTCGGCGGCGCACCGCTCGGATTCTTCTACAAAGCCGCAAACACAATGGATTCGATGATAGGCTATACGAATGAAAAATACATCGACATCGGACGTTTTGCCGCAAAGCTTGACGACGTGCTGAACTTTATCCCGTCAAGGCTGACTGCACTCGTGATGATACTTTCGGCGTATATGCTCGGAGCAGACGGGAAAAATGCCGCCCGTATATGGAAGCGTGACCGCAGGAAACACGCCAGCCCGAACTCCGCACAAACGGAATCGGTCTGCGCAGGTGCGCTAGATATCCGACTTGCAGGGGACGCATATTACTTCGGCGAGCTTCATAAAAAAGAGTTCATCGGTGATGATATCCGTACCCCCGAAAGCGAAGATATCCGCCGTGCGAACAGGCTTATGTACTGCACATCGGTCATAGTGCTTATCGTCGGTGCGGCGCTGAGAGCGGCAGTTTTCGGAGGTCTGCTATGATGAAAAATGAACACGGCGGCGACATTTTTGAACGTGAGATAGTGTATGATTTCTCGGCAAACCTCAATCCGCTCGGTATGCCCGAAAGCATGAAAAATGCACTTCAAAAAAGCATATCCGAATGGGAAAAATACCCCGACCCATTCTGCCGAAGCCTTGTAAAAAAGCTTTCCGAACGCGAGAATTTTCCGCCCGAAAATATCGTTTGCGGAAACGGTGCGGCTGACCTTATTTTCCGAATCGTGCAGACGGTAAAACCCCAAAAAGCCGTTGTATGCGCACCGTCCTTCAGCGAATATTCAAAGGCACTCATTCAGAATGAATGTGAAATTTTGCACTATTTTCTTTCGGAGAAAAGCGGCTTCGCACTCGATGAAAAAATTCTTGAAATGCTTGACGAAAGCGTTCAAATGCTCATTTTATGCACCCCGAACAACCCAACGGGACGAACTATAGACAGTGAGCTTCTGCGTAGGATCTGCGAAAAATGCGAAGCGAATGATATCGTTTTTCTCTGCGATGAATGTTTCATCGATTTTACGGAAAATGCCGCTCACGCAGAGCAGTTTATGAACCCGAACGTTGTCGTTCTCAAAGCGTTCACGAAAATTTATGCAATGGCAGGACTGCGGCTCGGCTACGCTCTTTTCGGTGATGCAGAGCTTGCCGAAAAAGTCCGCAGAAACGGGCAGTTCTGGAGCGTTTCAGCACCTGCGCAGACGGCAGGAGAGGCGGCTCTTGACGAAAAAAATTATCTTGAAAAAACACTTGAACTTGAAAAAAAAGAGCGAGAATTTCTGACGGAAAATCTCCGAAATTTCGGTTTCAAAGTCTATCCGTCCGAAGCAAATTTCATTCTTTTTTATACGAAGCTTGCGCTTGACGAAATGCTTTTAAGTGAGAAAATTCTTATAAGAAATTGTGCGAATTTTGACGGCTTGGAGCAAGGCTATTTCCGCATAGCAGTGCGTCCGCACGAAGAAAATTCCGCACTTGTGAGTGCGATAGAGAGGTGCTTGAATGGCTAAAAAAGCTAAGGCAATAATGATACAGGGAACGATGTCAAACTCGGGAAAAAGCTTCATCGCCGCCGCCCTTTGCAGAATATTTAAGCAGGACGGCTATTCCGCTGCTCCGTTCAAGTCGCAGAATATGGCGCTCAATTCTTACATAACCTCGGACGGGCTGGAAATGGGCAGAGCGCAGGCAATGCAGGCGGAAGCGGCGGGAATTGAGCCGTCCGTGCTGATGAATCCGATACTTTTGAAGCCGACGACCGATGTAGGTTCGCAGGTCATCGTCAACGGCGAGGTGCGCGGAAATATGAAAGCGGTCGATTATTTCCGTCATAAAAAGGATCTCATTCCCGACATTATGAAAGCTTATAACGAACTCGCTTCGCAGCATGATATCATCGTTATCGAGGGCGCAGGCAGCCCTGCCGAGATAAATCTGAAACGTGACGATATCGTAAATATGGGCATGGCGAAGCTTGCGAATGCGCCCGTTCTGCTCACGGGAGATATCGACCGAGGCGGCGTTTTCGCACAGCTTCTCGGAACGCTTATGCTTCTTGACGAGGACGAGCGGAGCATCGTAAAAGGACTTATCGTGAACAAATTCCGAGGTGATAAAAGCATCTTTTCGGACGGCGTAAAAATGCTTGAAGAGCGCGGAAACAAACCCGTTGTCGGAGTTGTACCGTACATAAACTGCGATATTGAGGACGAGGACAGTCTTTCGGAAAAACTCAGAAACGGCGAAAAAGGGTTAGTCAATATTGCTGTTATCCGATTGCCGAGAATATCGAACTTTACCGATTTTGACGTGTTCTCGCAGTATGACGGTGTTTCTGTGCGCTATGTCAAAAAGCCGCAGGAGCTTCCCGATGCGGATATGATAATCGTTCCGGGAACGAAAAGCACTATCTCGGATATGAAATGGCTTCGTGAGAGCGGTATTGAGGCCGCGGTAAAAAAATGCACTTCAAACGGAGTTCCCATATTCGGGATATGCGGCGGATACCAGATGCTCGGCGAAACTATCACTGACTCCGTTGGTGCAGAGGGCGGCGGCTCGATAAGCGGAATGGGACTTTTGAAGCTCAAAACCGATTTTTCAAGTGAGAAAACACGCAGCCGAACAGAGGGTAGATTCGCCGAAGTCAGCGGAGCTTTCTCTGACCTTTCGGGAGCGGGATTTTACGGCTACGAAATTCACAACGGCAGGACCGTTTCCGGGGAAACGCCGCTTCTATCCTGCGAAAATGCCGACCTCGGCGCACAGAATGGCAGCGTTTACGGCTGTTATATCCACGGCATTTTCGACAGTGCAGAGGTTTCCGAGTGCATTGTGAAAACATTGTTTGAACGCAAAGGTCTGACCTACGGCGGCGGAAAGACCGACCGCAAAGCCTACAAGGAAATGCAGTTCGATATCCTCGCAAAAAATGTCCGTGAAAATATAGATATGGAACTCATCTACAGGATCTTACACTAAACACTGTTGAAATCTTGAAAAAATCAACCGACAATCCTGTATCTGTTAAAAACAGATTTATATTGGGATTTCGGCGCAGATTTTTTCCAAATTTTAAATGGTGTTAAGTATAAAATAAAAATTTATACAATTGCCCTATCTATTTGAAGAAATATATGGTATAATAAAAAATCAGTTTAAAAATATTTTGGGGGAAAATCAAACTATGGTACTTATGCTCCTTGTAGTCCTGTGCTACACTATCACATCGCTCAATGATAAATACGCCGTCACAAAAGCAGGAATGAACGGAAGTCAGATGACTTTCATTATGGCAGCCGCAACGGCGTTTTTTATGCTCTTCACACTGCCGTTTTCGGACAGAACTTTTCAGCTTACGCCGCTTTCGTTCGTGTTCATAATCCTGCTGTTTATCTCAAAGCTGCTCGAGTTTCAGATGTCGGCAAAAATACTCATCGATATGTCAGCCTTTGAGCTTAAAGCCTGGCTCGGAATAGTTGTTTTTATGTCGTATTTCACCGATATCGCACTCGGAAAAGCCGCTTTTTCCGTATTGAAGATAATCTGCATCGCAGTGACTGTCGCAGGTCTTATCCTTATCGCAAAATCGGGCAAAAAAACGATGAACTACGGCAAAATAGTCATTCCGCTCATACTCTATCTTCTCTCGCGTTACGGCTACGGAATTGCCGTTACATGGATAAACAAAGAGGGCTGTATCTCGCCCGATATGGCGCTTTTTGCGGCACTTATCCTCCTTGCGGTCGTACTCTTACCCAAAGCAGGCATCGTTTCGCTCGTTAAAAATAAGCCAAAGGAAACCGCTATTGTCGCACTCGCAAAGATACCGAACGCCCTCGGACTTATGCTCGAAAACGCAGTTATCGCCGTGAGCCTTACGAACGATGCGTTCATTCCGCCGATGATACTTATTGCGATCCTTGTAATAGATATGTTCAAAAAGACAACGCGCCCAACAGGTCTGAATCTCGCAGGAAGCATAGTCTGCGCCGTAGGAATTCTCGGTTTCCAGCTGGCGGCGCTGGTTTAATTCGTAATGCTTAATGCGTAATGCGTAATTATATGAACCTCGTAAATACATTGTAATTTTGTAGAGGACGGGTCGCCCGTCCCGTGCCGCAAGGCGTTTTGGGACAATAAAATAAGGGATCCTCTAAAAACCGGAACACGATCAAAGTCGTAGAAAATTTGCCGTGAGGGAGGTTTTTAGAGGTTCCCATAATAAATACCCTTGTTTTAACGACTTTTTATCCGATAAAACAAGGGCATTTTTGTTATACTCAACACCATTTAAAATTTGGAAAAAATCAAGCCGACAATCTCGAATATATAGGATTTCGGCGCAGATTTTTTTGGTGTTTAGTATTAGTATTACAATGTATTTGCAAAGTCCAAATAATTACGCATTCCGCATTCCGAATTAATTAATAAGTGTTTCCGCCGTAGGAGATAGAATCTATCTTCCGGTAACCGTTGTCCTTTACGATCCTGACTTCCATTTCGGTTTCTGCGCCGTAATCGTCAAATTTGGTGGTAATGGTGTAGTTATCGTCAGCGGAATCCTTTAATTCAACAATGGGTTCGCCGTCCTCCATTATCCATTGAAAGCCGCAGCCCTTTGCCGTAACATAGCCGTAAAGTTCGCCGTCAATGTCGATGTAATAAGGCTCATCGCCGCCAAGTATTCCCGAATATCTGCTTTCGATAAAGCTGTCGGTGAGATAGCTTCGCATATATTCGTCAAGGTCGGCTGTGTCGGTGAACTGTGTGCTGACCTTTGCAAACTGTCTGCCGTCAACATCGATGGCATTTTCATCGTCCCTCGGAATATTTCCTCCGCCGATCCGGTCGATATAGTTGAGCGCACCCAAAAGCTGACGTGCCGCAGAAACAAGCTCATCGTCCCCAATTGTCTCATCATCTGTCGGTGCTTCCGTCTCGTCGGGAACGCTTTCCGAAACGCCCGTTTGCTCCATCGTTCCGATGTTTTCAGTAGTTTCAGCTTCACTTACTGCAAGGGTCGTTGTTTCGCCCGAAGTCTCGGCAGGCTTGTCATTCACCGCCGAGCAGGAAGTAAGTATAAGGCAGACTGCGCCTATCATTGCAAGAAATTTTTTCATAAATTATCATCCTCTCTTTATGTCATCAGATCACTTGTGCCGATCAAAGTTCAGCATAAAGTATTATACATTGTCATTTTTTTATTGTCAAGCAAAAATTTCTCACTTGCAAAAAACGGCGGTCAAATACATTGAACAGGCACGGCGTTGTTATTCACGGATATCCCAAGGCATAACCTCGTCCTTAACGGTAAATTCAGAAGTGCCGCTCTCCTTGTCGTATGCAATGCAGCTGTGGAGATATTCACTGCCGTTCCATACGATGTAGTTGTTCTCGTCAAGATAATTTAAATCCGCACTTTCGGGAACACCTCCGCTCAGATAGAATTCAGCCTCCTGCTCGGCGGTGACGCCGTATTCAATGCACTTATAATCGCAGAAGCCGCGAAGCTTTTCATTCGGCTCGGAGTATTTAATGCTAAGACGCTTACTTCCCCAGAAAATCTCTGCGCCGTAATCGATAGGATAGAATATCGCATGATCCCAGAAAAGCTGTCTGCTGTCGCCATAGTCTATGATCTGCGGCTTCATGAATTCTAAATATCCGCAGCGGACTTCAAAGAGCATATCGTCCTCGTCCACGGTGTATGGCTCATACGGGTTTTCGGGTACTGCAAGCTGAAGAAGCTTACCGAGGGAAAGCTGATAGTCGCCGTTGTCCTCTATATAATAAACGGAAAAAAGCGAAGCCGCATCATAAAAATTCGTCTGATTTCCGAGTCCGTCATCATAATATTCTTCAAGCTTCTTGTTGAGATATTCCACCATGCAAAGATAGTATTCGTCCTTGCCGTCAAGATCAAAATCGTCCTTTACATAGGAGATCACGGGCGAAGCATTGTCGAACGAGTATCCGAAATAGCTCTCGGCATATTCGACAGCATTTTTGTATATGTACTCTATGCTTTGTTTCTCTTCATCATAATAGCTTTCAGGATATGGATCGGCAAATCTGAACATATCGTTACGGCGTGAAGCCATAATTGCGTCAATATCGCATACCTCGGGCGAGCCCTTTATGACCTCGGGAGATGTGACATTGTTCGGCGTTATCTGTTGGAAATACTCGTATGCAATGTTCACGGTCGTTTCTTCTGTTTCGCTCTCGGAGCTTTCCTCGCTGACGGTCGTTTCCGTGCTTTCGGCTGTTGTTTCCTCGGCTTCGGTCACCGCAGTTTCTTCCGAAGCTGTGACTGTTTCGGGAGTTGTTTCCGTGACAGCTTCATTTCCGCCGTTTCTGCAGGCAGAGAGCGCAATTGCGGCAAATGCAAGCATAAAGGCAGCTATTTTTCTTATGTTTTTCATAGTTTTATTCCCTTTTGAAATACGTAATATATAACATATATTGACATAATGTCCCAAAACTTTAGCTTTCGGCAAGAACCGCGAAGATATCGTTCCAAGAAAATATCCTCACAATATTTTCGTGCGAAATATCCTGATTGTAAGGCGCATCGAAAAGCAGTACCTTTATCCCGTTTTCGGCAAGATAAAGCGCAGTGTCGCCCTTGTCCTCAATCATAATGTCGGCTGAAATGCGCCTGCAAAAACCAAGCTTCTGCGGCGGCGTACCGACTTCGGAGCAGTAGAAGATATCGTTGAAGCGAAAGTCGTTTTTTTCGACCCATTTTCGGAATAAGTGCCTGCTTAATGCGCCGAGCGGCGTATGCTGTGTGGAGAATTTCCGAGCCGTTATAACGTAAAGCTCATTTCCGCCCGAGCAAAGCTTTTCGCAGACCTCAACAGCGTTCTCACGGGGAGAGAGCCGACTGCAATAATCGTAAAAATGCCGCAAACCGAACAGAAACTCACGCCGCTTGCTCTCGCCGAATATCTCCGCAGTCGTGTAGCCGCTCGGGTCGGTCGGAGCGTGTCCGAAAAAACGCTCGCCGTAGACAAAATTGAACCCTGACATATCCGTGAGTACGCCGTCAGCGTCGGTTGCTATCACCATTGTGCTTATCCCTCATTTCCGAAACTGCACGAAACAGCTTTTCCGTAATTTCCTCCGAGTTTCTGCCCTTCGGGTCGATCGGCTCTCCGAAATCTATCGTCAGCGAATATTTTTTCAGCTTTTCAACATCAAAAAGCCGAGGTGAATTTCTGTAAACGGGAAAAATTCTACCCGAACCGCCGATATAAACGGGAACTGCCTTTACGCCCGACTTTTTCGAGAGCAAAGCCGCACCCTTTTTGAATTTTCCGAGCCGTCCCGACCTCGTTCGTGTACCCTCGGGGTGAATGAGCAGAAAACGCTTTTCTCCCGTCAGAACTTCGAGCGCACGTTCAAGCGCAGGAGCGAAATCGCCATTTCGTTCAATAGGTATGCCGCCCGTGATACGAAAAACACGCTTCGGAATGGGCTTCTCCAGATGCTCCGCCGCAATGAGTGCGCAAACCTCGTCAAGCTTTGCCGTTTTGCCGAGCGCAGTCCATACCCACATACAGTCGAGGTCGCTTTCGTGATTGGGACATAGAATGTATTTTTCATTCGGGTGAAGCCGTTCAAGCCCCATCACCTTGAAGCTGTAAAGTGAATGCGAAAGCCTTGCAAACGCCGCAAAAAGCCTGCGGTCGCCCGAGGTTCGCTCCATAGGATAAATGCTGTAATCCGTGCGCTTTTCCGAGGGCTTTTCCATCGCCGCAAGCTTCCTCGCCGTGCGGTGAATGTAAATGTCCTTGGGCGTGAAAGCAAAGCCGTCCTGCATCGCATGTGCCGTGAACTCCATTGCGGAAAAGCTGTCGCCGCCAAGCTCGAAAAAATCGTCCTCCGCCCCGACACGCTCAATGCCGAGAACTTTTGCCGCATAGGTGCAAAGCTTGCGTTCCGCATCGTTTTGCGGCGCAGTGTATTCGCGTTCGCTCGGCGCAAAAACTACCTCGGGCAGAGCCTTTCTGTCAGTCTTTCCGCTCGCTGTCAGCGGCATTTTTGCAAGGTGCGCAAAGCAGTTCGGTATCATATAAGCAGGCAGTTTTTCCGACAAAAACCTGCGAAGCTCCCGCTCATCGGCAGAAGCACCGGTGTAAAAAGCCGCAAGGTATTTTTCGCCCCTGCCGTCCGTCCTGCAAACGACCGCCGCATTTGTTATTCCGCCGAATGAGCAGAGCGCATTTTCAATTTCGCCAAGCTCAATGCGCAGCCCCCTAAGCTTTATCTGAAAGTCTTTTCTGCCGAGAAATCCGATGCTCCCGTCAGCGCGCATAATGCCCATATCACCCGTGCGGTACATCGTTTCACCGATAAAAAACGGGTCGGGGAGAAACCTTTCAGCCGTGAGCTTTTCCTCGCCGAGATAGCCTTTTCCCACGCCGCTTCCCGAAATAAATATCTCACCGCCGATGCCGACGGGAACAGGTTTCATTTTCTCGTCAAGAATATATATCCTCGTGTTTGCGACAGGCTTTCCGATAGTCATATCCGCTTCGTCAGCCGCCGCAAACGCTGACCATACCGTTGTTTCGGCAGGTCCGTAAATGTTGTAAAGTTTTGCATTCGTCAGCTTTTTCAGCTTTGTGCAGAGCGACGGCGGAAACTCCTCACCACCGAGGATTATAACTTTTAGCTTGGAAAGATAGCCAAGGTAGCTTTCATCAAAAAGGTAGCTGCGCATTTTGGTCGGCGTTGTCTGAATGACCTGCGCGCCGCTCTCTTCAATGAGCCTGCCGAGTGACCTCTGCGAAGCCGCCTGCTCATCATCGGCGAGGTATATCGTTATCCCGTTCAGGAGCGGCAGAATACTTTCCGTCACGAAAATATCGAAAACAATGTCCGTTACCGAAACGATGCTTCGGATATCTTCACCGAGGATCCCGCCGACAACGTTGAACCGATTTGCCGAGCAGTAGTTCATAACGTTTCTGTGCGATATCAGCGTACCTTTCGGCTTTCCTGTCGAACCCGATGTGAAGATAACATAGCAGATATCTTCGGGCGAAGCCTTCACGGGCGCAGTGTCGGAAACGTAGGAATAATCAAAGCTTTCAAGCTGTATTTCCTCGGAAATATCAACGTCCGCGCTGCAGGTCAGCGCAAGCTTCGCACCGACATTTTTCAGCATAAACCGAATACGCTCGGCAGGATATTCGGGCGAAACAGGCATATACGCACCGCCCGTTTTCATTACCGCAAGCATCGCAATTATAAGGTGCGGACTTCTTCCCGAAATTATCGGAACGATGTCACCGTGCGAAATTCCCTTGTCACGCAGAAAAGCCGCCAGCGCTCCCGACATCTCTTCAAGCTGAGCGTAAGTGAAGCTTTTACCTCTGAAAACAAGAGCTGTCCTGTCGGGCGTTTTCGCCGCAAGTTCGGAAAAAGCTTCATGTACGCACTTATCCGAAGCGAAGCCGACGCTCGTTTCGTTGAAGCGTTTTATCAGCATATCGAATTCATCATCGGGAAGAACGGAAATTTTTCCGATGTTTTTTCCCGAAACGACCTGCTTTAGAATATGTATAAAACGCTGTGCAAGCAGTTCAACTTCGCCGTTCTGCGGAAAAACAGCCGTGCGGTGATCTATCGTCAGTGTGAATGAGCCAAGACTGTCACGGTCATCAATGTGAATGGAAAGCGGCACTTCGAGCCAGCCGTTCCCGAACCATTCCGTTTTCGCAGGGATATCCGTCCGTGAGTTCTGAAAGCTGAAAGCCGCATCAAAAAGCCGTCCCGAGCCGCAAGTTTTACCCCTTATCCCATGAAGAATTTCCCCGAGCGAAACATCTCTGTGTCGGAAAATATCCCTATGCCCGTTCGATATATTTTTGAAAAGCTCATCTGTATGATCGCCGATATCGATCGTCAGCGGAAGAGTTGAGATGAACATTCCTGCCGTGCTTTTCTCCCTTGCGCCGCTCCTGCCGAGGACGGGAACGCCGATAGTTACCGTGCTTCTGCTGTTTATCTTCGACAGATATATCATCAGCGCGGCTTCAAAAACCACCGCTTCGGAAACATCATTTTCCTTGCAATAACTTTTCACCGCCGCTGAAATATCGTGCGGAATTATCGTCGTATATCTCTCCGCCGAAGCGTCCGTTTCCTCTCTGCGATAGCTCCTGACGGGAGTGGGCGAAGCTCCGTCTGTGTATTTTTCCACCCAGAAACGCAGATCGTCACGCTGTTTTTCAAGTGCCTTTCCGCTGTTCCTGCGCTCGGCGGCAGATGTGAAGCTTTGCACATCGGTATCAGCATTTTCACCCCTTGAAAGCCGACCGTAAATTTCATAAACATCGTGCGCAAGAACGCTGTAAGTCCATGCGTCTGCAATAAGGTGGCTCGCGCAAAGCATTATCCCCGTTTTTTCGGGCAGGGCGAACACCGTCATTCGGAACATCTCACCGTCAAACGAAAATGGCAGCCTTGCCTGTGACTGACAGTAGGAACGGAGCGCATTTTCATCTGCAAATTCGGCAAAAGCGATATTCTCGCCGCCCTCGGACGAGACATACTGCACCGTCCTGCCGTTTTCCGTACAAAAACGCAGACGAAGCGCCTCCTGCCGCCTTATCACAAGCCTTGCCGCCCGAAAAAGCAGCTTCGGTTCAAGCTTTTCCTCAAATATGACCGCTCCGCACAGAACAGATATTGCCGTGCCGCTGTAAAAACGCTGCATATCGTCAATATTCCGCTGTGCAGGCGTAAGACCGAATTTTTCCATTGCACACACCCCAAATAATACAAAATCCACAAACATTATAACACTTTTTTTGCCAAAAAGCAAATTGTTTTTTTCCAGTTCATTTTATATATCTTGAAAAATCAAACTCTGTTTTGCTATAATTATTGTACAAAAAAACAACAAATGAGGTGCTGTGAATGACCGATAAAGAAATGAAGGTCGAACGTTACCGTGAGGAAAACAAGACCGCCGAAAAGGGTCAGGTGGTTTTCGCAGGCTCGTCACTCATGGAAATGTTCCCGATAAATAAGCTCCTCAAAGAGCATAGCGATGATACCGTTATCTATAACCGAGGAGTGGGTGGATTTCTCTCCGATGAACTGCTGAATGTCATCGATGTATGCGCAGTTGACCTTGCACCGTCAAAGCTGTTTATAAACATCGGCACGAATGATCTAAGCTGGTCGAGCATACCGATAAGCGACCTTATGGCGAACTATGACAGGATAATCACAACTGTCGAAAAAGCCGTACCGAACGTGAAAATTTACCTTATGGCGTACTATCCCGTCAACTTTGAAGCCGCCTCGGAGGAGATGAAGGAGTGCCTTAAGATCCGCACAAATGAAAAGATAACCGCTGCCAATGCCGAGGTGAAAAAGCTTGCCGAAAAGCACGGTCAGCGTTACATCGACATCAACAAAAACCTCAAAGACGGGCAGGGCAGACTTATACAAAACACCAATTAAAAACTATACAAAAAATCAAGCAAAAACTCTGATATATGGTTTTGGCGCAGATTTTTTGTCTATAGTTTTATTGGTGTTTAGTATTAAAGCCGAGTTCACGATCGAGGGTATGCACATTAACGAAAACGGCTACCGCGCGATCTATGACGATATTATGAAATATGTAAAGGAGTAAAAGCTATGAAAAAATTTATCTCAATAGTGTGCGCTGTCAGCATCGCATTCTCAATGACCGCCTGTGCGGCGAAAAACGATGTTGCGATCCAGTCCGAAGCTGCAACAACAGCTTCTTCGGCAAAAACAGATAAGCTCACGCTCTCAAACCCCGATGCGACCAAGGAGGCAGTCAAGCTTTTCGATTATATCAACAGCATCTACGGTAAAAATATCCTCTCGGGACAGCAGGAATCAACGTGGATGGGCAGCGACCAGTATGAGTTCGACTATATCGAAAAAAACACGGGCAAGCTCCCTGCAATACGCGGACTTGACTATATGAACGACGACTTCGACGGCGTGAACAAGCGTGCAAAGGCTTGGCACGACAAGGGCGGCATCGTTACAATATGCTGGCACTGCGGCAGTGATTTCAGCGGAAGCTGGAACGAGTCGATGAAAACCGAGATAAAGGATTGGGACAAGGCTCTTACCAAAGGCACTCCCGAGTATGAAAAGCTCATAAAGGGTATGGATAAGGGCGCAGAGGCGCTGAAAAAGCTCAAAGATCAGAATATCCCCGTGCTTTGGAGACCCTTCCACGAATTTGACGGCGCATGGTTCTGGTGGGGCAAGGGAGGCTCGGAGAATTTCAAAAAGCTCTGGCAGCTGATGTACGACCGCTATACGAATTACTGGGAGCTCGACAACCTTATCTGGGTGCTCGGCTATTCGGGCAACGGAAAGAATTATGACAAGTGGTATCCGGGCGATGAGTATGTCGATATCGCAGGTGCAGACTCCTACAACGACGGCGCAAATGAAAAGCTCTACGAAAAGACTGTAAAGGTAGTGGGCGAAAAACGTCCCGTTGCTTTCCACGAATGCGGAAAAATACCGACCGTTGACGAGCTCAAAAAGGCAAACGCAAAATGGGTATGGTTCATGACATGGCACACCGAATACATCACCGACCACAACGACACAAAAACGCTCAAAGATATTTACAACTCGGATTATGTCATTACCTTGGACGAACTTTAATTAATGCGTAATTCGTAATGCGTAATGCGTAATTATACATTGCTCCGCAATTTTCCCGAATTTCGTAGGGGCGGATTCTATATCCGCCCGTTAGAATACCGCAAAATTAAGGCGTTTCGGTAATAAATCGAGAACCTGTTTTCAAAGATTTTTTCTTCGAAAACAGGTTCTTTTTTGCAAAAAATGCACAGTTTTTTATAATTCCGAATTCCGCATTCCGAATTTAATAAATCGTTACCACTTTGATCTCGGGCATATTTTCTTCAAGCCATTTCAGCTGACCGTCCGATATCGGCATATCGCAGTAGTTGTCTGCAATAAGATATTTTAGTTTTTTCATTCCCTTTAAAATCTTGAAAAAATCATCGGGTTCTTCCGTCGTCGGATAAAATTCTATCGCCCTCACACCGTCCATTTCATACAGAAAATCATAGCTGTCAAGCTTGGTAACATAAAGCTTTTCAACGTTGTCCATTTCCGCAAGCGCAGACGGGTCTTTGATATAACTATAAATTCTCAATTCCTTTATATTTTTGAATTTCGTTATAGGCTCTGCGCTGTCAATATCAAGGTAAATGTCAAGTGAAGTCAGGTTCGGGAGCTTCAGAAATTCGTCCAGATCTTCCGCAGTGTGGGGATACACATTAAACTCATATTTATAGTAACTTATACCGCCGATCTCAAAACAATCTTCAGCCTTGTATTCATCATAGGTCTTTAGCGGCTTGGACGAGTGTTTTTCTATCGGGTCAAGCTTTATTTGGAACTTGCCCTCACTGTCCTGCCCCTCCGCAAGCTTGTTGAAGTCAATGATCTCTACCAACTCATATCCGCTCATTGCATCATTGATATACTTGTCAAGATCACTGAAAGGATCATCGCTTTCTACCATATAAAAATGACCGTTGAGCGAACCCACTTTAAGCTCGCCGCCGTAATTGGTCAGATTGCCTATCGGTTCATTATCAATACTTTCCCGAAGCGGTTCAAGACGCTGTAAATTGCGATAGAAGATTTGACTGCCCTCGCCTATATCCCAGACGGTATAAAAATCACAGTCGTTATCCTTGTCATAGTAATGATAGAGCCTGCCGTCAAACCATGATACAGGGAACCAGCTGTAATATTCGGAAAGATGATATAACCCTGTTCCGTTTATGTCAAAGTCAAAACATTCGGGAACGCCGTCAAAGTTTATGTCGAGCAGAAATCTTCCGTCATTGTATTCGGGAATTTCGGGAAGAACACGCTCCGCAGTTTCCGCAGTCGGTTTGTTAAGGTAGGTGACATAGTATGACATTATTGACTTTATCGGCTCATAAGCCGTGAGCGCACAGTCACTGTCAATGAAAAGCTTTCCGACTTCCTCAATGCTCTGCGGAAGTAAAATTTTGCTGATATCCGTCCTGCTGAAAGCCGCATCGCCGATGCTTTTCAGACCCTCGTTAAGCTTTACCTCGGCAAGACCGCTGTTAATAAACGCCGAGCTTTCAATCGTCGTTACGCTTGACGGTATCTCTGTTTTAAGCAGGTTTTCACAGTCCTCAAATGCCCTCTGCCCGATAGTTTTAAGCGTTGACGGGAAGCTGACCGAGCGGAGCTTTTTGTGCGAAAATGCAAACTTGCCGATCTCTTCCGTACCCTCGGGAACAGCGTAATCGTCACCGCAGTCAAAAGCAAAAACAAGCGTCTTTCCGTCCGCAGAGAAAAGCGCACCATTGCTTGCAATGAAATTTCCGCCCTCGGCGACTTCAATATCGTCAAGCTCGGGCAAATAAGCCAGTTCAAGCGTGTCTATCTTATCCGCAGTTGAGGGAAGAACGAGCTTTTTCAGATGATATGCGCCTTTGATACATTTGACCTGCGTCATACCCTCGGGAATTATCAGTTCTTCAACTATCGAACCACGGAAAGCGCCGTCCGAAACCTTGCAAACCTTCGTCCCGTCAATTTCGGTCGGGATAGTGACAACGGTTTGCCCACCGATATACTTGGTTATGCAAATGCCATACTCGTTGACCGTGTATTTGAACTGCTCGGAAACAGGCTTTTCTTCCGTCACCGATGTTTCGGATAAGCTCTGCACCTCGGACGAAATTTCGGTAGCTTCATCTGCGCCATTTGACCCATTCGTGCAGGAGCAGAATACAAATGTCAAAGCGAATACTGCCGCAATAAAACTTTTTTTCATAATGCAACCCCACTTAAAAAATTCGGAATTATGAATTCGGGATTCGGAACTTTTTGGCACACATTAGTCGATTTTGAATACCGAATTTGAACCTTTATATTTATTATAAATTTTTAAGGAAAAATTTTCAATAACAGAATGGTTACAAATTGT
>UQQA01000029.1 GCA_900543105.1 uncultured Ruminococcus sp.
CTTTTTAATAAATATGTGGTATAATTAATTATGTAAGAATTATTGATCTCGGCAACGTTGCTTTTCAGAAAGGATTTTTATAAAATGGCAAATCACTATGCTGACGAAAATCAGGAATTTATTTCCGATCAGGAAGATATTTCTGCAAACACATCTCACAGCAAAAAATCTAATAAACGCAAAAAGACACGATCAAAGAAAAAAATGCATCCTGTCAAAAAGTTTTTTGCAATAATTGGCACTACCCTGCTTTCACTTTTTCTTATAATTGTTATTTCAGGCTCTATCATCGCCGCAGCACTGACTGTTTATGTCCTCCAGTTTGCGGATCAGGATGCTGTTGATATTTCGCTGTCTGACCTCGACCTTGATTATACCACATTTATATATGGCTATGACGAAAATGAATCTCTTGTTGAATTAAAGAGCATAAGCCGAAATGCAGACAGAATTCCTGTTACGATCGATCAAATACCACAGCACGTTCAGGACGCGTTCGTTTATATTGAAGATGAACGTTTTTATGAGCACTATGGCGTTGACTGGAAACGTACTTTTACAGCGTTTATAAACGAAATTCTTCACATGTGGGGTCGTCAGGGTGCTTCCACGATCACCCAACAGCTTGTAAAAAACGTTACAGGCGATGCCGATGTTAAATGGGACAGAAAGATCCGTGAAATATTCCGTGCCGCAACGCTTGAAAAATACTGTCCGAAAACTGATATTCTTGAAGCATACCTTAACTATATCGGATTTGGCGGAAGTACCTCGGGTATTGAAGCTGCCTCGCTCAAATATTTTGGAAAAGACGTATCTGAACTGACAATTGCAGAAGGAGCTTGTCTTGCGGGTATTCCAAAAAACCCTGAAGTAAACAACCCATTTGCCGTTACAGTAAATGCGGACGGCGAAACGATCTACGGCAAAGATCTCTGCCTTGAACGTCAAAAGCTTGTCCTTGCCGCTATGTACAAAAATGCAGTTATTTCAAAGCGCCAATATGAAGATGCACTGAATGAAAAGATCGAATTTCTCGATCCGAACGCTAAATATGAAAATGGCGAAAGCAGAGTCCAGAACTGGTTTGTTGATATGGTTATCCGTGATGTTATCCTGGACTTTGAAGATCTTTACGGCATTGATTATAACGAGGCAAGTGATAAGCTTTATAACGGTGGATATGAGATATACACAACTGTTGATATAAAAATGCAGGATGAACTTGAAGCAAAATTTCAAGATTATACTAACTTTTCGGAAAATGTACTTTTAGATCCTCCACAGGCTGCTTTTATCTGCATGGATTATCAGGGTAACATTAAAGCTGTCGTAGGAGGTATAGGTACAAAATCACAATCAAATATCAACAACAGAGCAACAAGAGCCACCCGTTCTCCGGGTTCATGTATAAAGCCTATAACTTCCTATGGCTATGCGATTGAGAACGACCTGATAACATGGTCATCAATCTTCACCAACAAACCTGTTACGGAAATTCTTGATGAACAGACAGGGCAAAAGCGTTCATGGCCTTATAACTACAATTCAAAGACTTATGATTATGCAGGTTACTTTACGTTCCAGGCACTTCAGCGTTCACTCAATACCGTTCCTGCACAGCTTATCCAAATGGAAACGCCTCAGGCTGTGTTCGATTTTCTTCAGAATAAATTCCAGATATCCACTTTGACAGCCAGTGATGCCGATCTTGCACCGTTATCAGTTGGTGCACTTACAAACGGTCTTACCCTTAAAGAGCTTGTTGCCGCTTATCAGGTATTCGGCAATGGAGGTAAATACTATAAACCCACTTCCTATACTCAGGTTCTTGATTCCAACGGCAAGGTAGTTCTTCAGCACAAATACACTCCAATTCAGGCAATAAGCAAGGAATCGGCATATGTAATGAACAAGCTTATGCAGACAGTTATTGAAGGTCCTAATGGTACAGGTCGAGCTGCAAAGCTTGCAAATACACCGCTTATCGGTAAAACAGGTACTTCGCAGGACTGGAAAGACCTTTCTTTCGTTGGTTGTACTCCGGATTACGTCAGCGGTATATGGTATGGTTATGATATTCCTAAGGAAATACCGACAGGCACTTATTACAGCTCATCAACGGTTTGGAAAAATGTATTCGGAGATATCGCCGATGTGGGTCCAACCAAATCTTTTCCCGAATGCAGTGATGTACAGGAGCTTTATTACTGCACAAAGACAGGTAAACTTGCAAGCGGAACTTGTCCAACATCAAGTGTAGGCTATTATAAGAGCACTAATATCCCCGAAATGTGTTCAGGACATCACGATGAAGACAAAAAAGAAGATAAAAAAAGCAAAAACGACTAATGGATTAATGGCAGGATAGTTTCTGCCATTAATTTTTGACCGAGGAGTAAGTATGAACGAATTAAAACTTGTGTGTCCATGCCATTTCGGACTTGAAAGTGTCTTAAAATTTGAAGTTACCAGGATCGGCGGCAAAAACATCAATGTAACTGACGGAAGAGTATCATTTACAGGCGATTTTGCTGCACTTGCAAGAGCAAATATATGCCTTGCATCGGCAGAAAGAGTTCTTATTGAGCTCGCTTCATTCAAAGCAACTACATTCGAGGAGCTTTTTCAGGGCGTAAAAGCAATACCATTTGAAGATTTCATCGGCAAAGATGATGTTTTCCCTGTAAAAGGCTATTCACTGAATTCTACACTCCACAGTGTTCCCGACTGCCAGTCTATTATAAAAAAAGCAGTTGTAGAACGTCTGAAAAGCAAATATAATGTAACTTGGTTCAATGAAACGGGAAATACCTATCAAATACAGTTCAGCATACAGAATGATAATGCTGTTATCTACTTTGATACAACAGGTGCAGGACTTCATAAACGAGGATACAGACGCAATTCCAATGCTGCACCTATCAAGGAAACGCTCGCAGCAGGCATAATCGACCTTTCGCACGTCAGAGGTGATTCTATCGTATGCGACCCATTCTGTGGAAGCGGAACTCTTATAATCGAAGCTGTATACAAGGCTCTTAACATTGCGCCAGGTCTGAAACGACATTTTTCAGCTGAAAAATGGGACATTATCGACCCCAAGATATGGGAGAATGTTCGTGCAGATGCTCTTGATGCTATCAGAAAAGATACCGATTTCTTTGCATATGGCTATGATATTGACCCGGAAGCTGTTGCTCTTACACAGGAAAACTGCCGAAAAGCAGGAATACAGAAACGTGTTAAAATCGAGCAGGCAGATATACGAAGTTATGTGAATGAGCCGAACACAATTACAATCTGCAATCCTCCATACGGCGAAAGAATGCTTGAGATCAAGGAAGCCGAGGAACTTTACAAAATAATGGGACAGCGATTCAAAGCCAACTCCGAAGCTCCCGCCTTTGTTATTGCTCCGCATGAACAATTTGAACAGTTCTTCGGAAGAAAAGCAGATAAACGCCGTAAGCTTTACAACGGAATGATAAAATGTCAGCTTTATATGTACTTCAAATAATACAAAAGCTCCTGTTACTGATTCGGTAACAGGAGTTTTTATTACTTTACAAAATATGATTCAAAATTTTCGTTTATGATCTCTGCAATAAGGCTGTCGTAATCAGCATGATTTGAGCCGCTTTCGGTTATTACGGGAATTACCGAAATTTCAGTTCCGCACTGTCCCTTGATGATCTCAAAAGCAGTTTTGAATTTGCTGCTTGAATCAAGCTCGCTGAATACTATTTCATTATTATTGTAAACAACACTTTCGGTAAATTCAGCAGGATCAAAATCAATAAGAAGCGTATATCCGCTCAACTCACTCGGCTTGAATATCTCAGCTCCGCCATAAATAATATCGGCTGCATTTGTTCGTATAAATGTTTTAGTATTATGATCATTTGCAGCAGTCTGAACAATATTTGCAAGTTCAATAAGAGCCTTGTATCTGTTGGTGTCCTTTACTATATCACCAAGAAGATTAAGGTCTGAATTTCTGAATGTCGGGAATGTCAATCCGCTTACAGTAATATAGTCAAAACCTGCCGCCGAAACCTCATCAGCCATATATCTGACCAATTCCTTGGTATCATCATCAAACGGCGAAAGCCACGGCTTTCCACCCTTATCCGCCGCTGTATCAAGCCATGTCGAACCGTCAAGCGCATGATAGGAGCCGTCGCGATACTCACCGTATCGATTGTTATCCTCAAGGATATTCAATTCAGCTATCATCTTCAATCCGCTGTTCTTTATCAAAGATGCGATCTGCTGAATTGGCATATTTCCCACAACAGCATTTTCATCTGACTTTGCCATTGTTGAAGCGGTGCTGTAATATATTTTTCCGCCTTTTGCCTTCAAAGTAACCGATACTGCTGTATATCCGTCAGCCTTTACATGATCGAGCAACGCTGAAAATTGTGACGGATCACTCAATGCATCTTCGGAAAGCATATATGCCGTCAACCCCGATGAATTAATTTTATTATCGGGCGAAGTCACAGTTTCACTCGGCTCAACAGTCACCTCTGTGCTGTCCCCGCTTGTATCTAACGTTTCGGTAATCCCAGAGGTCACAGCAGGCGGTGTCCAAGGTTCTTCCACATTGTCCGTATTTTCATTTTCCTTGTTCAGATAATTCAATATTGGCTTTCCAACGCTGTATCCAACAAAAACAAGTGCCGCAATAACTATCAATCCCAGCAGAATACGAAGCGCTCTTTTGAGCCTTTTCTTTTTCTCATAGGAATTGGTACGATAAACCTTTCTGCCTTTTTTTGACATTGTATCCGTCCTTTCGTATAATTATCTTACCGACGTTGATGCAAGTCCGTAAAACGCCATACTTATTATGCCGATATAAATCAACGTTAAAGGATAACCTCTAAAACAGTATGGAACAGATGCATCATGAAGTCTGTCATAAACAATTGCTGTTATATATATTGCAAACATAAATCCAAGACCCGTTCCTATGCCTCTGAAAATATATTCCGACAGCATTGTGCAGTTCTGTGAATTAATGAACATCGCTCCGAGAATAGCACAGTTCAGCGCCGAAAGATGTATGAATTTCTTTATTTTCAGGAACTTCTTATAGAAAAATTTCCAAAGAATAAGAAGTGTTATAATATAAACAATGCCAAGTATCGCAACATAAACAAACGGCTGATAAATATATGTCTGTTCATTGTTAATACCTGATTCAAGAAAAAATTTATCAGCAAAAAAACCTAAAAAGCCTGTTACAACAGAGAAATACACAGCGCATAATCCAAATCCGAAAATATTCTTTCTGTTTCGTGATACGGAAATGAGTGTACTTGTGTCAATAGCTCTTGTAAATACTGTGTTTTCAACAAAGATCAATACAAGCGATATTGAAATAAGTCTGAATAATTCTGAAATCACAAGCCGACCTCCTTTTTAATTGCTGACCTTTCTTATCAAAAGTAAAACCCCGCGCAGCGCCGCCGCAAATATTCCAAGAAGAATAAATCCTCCGAACGGCTGATAAAATGCTTTGAACAGCATTGGCAGAGTTATCACGTTTCCGTTTATCTCTCCCGTAGATATTATCTCTCTTATCAGTCCGAAAATCAATACTACAATATCATATCCAATTATGTCCAATATCAGATCAAGCACCATTCTGCTTTTCTTTTCTGTCAGAAAAGCCGTATCCGAATGGAAAATAATAAAAGAGTTGGTTATAAGCAGAGGAAAATATATCCCCATATTCTGCATTGCCTGCGGAAAAAGTGAGGAAATTATTATCGCCGTCGGAACATAAACAAGCGCACCGATCGCAATGTAAATAATTACCCTAACTGTATATACCACCTTCTGCGGAATAAACGATGACAGAAGCATCGTAAAGAAAGTTATCACAGAAAAAGTTAGCGCAAGTATCGCCGCATTTTTTAATGTGTTTGCTATAACTATAACGGGTGCGATCGCTGTTCCAAGCACAAGTACAAGATTATTCCGCACCATAGCATTATATATCACAGAACCCAGTGATTCTTTTTTTCGGTTATTCATGGTTCAGACCGCTTTCATCAGTTTCTTTAGTCTTTCCTGCTGCCGCAGCTCTTTTCTTCTTTGCATCGGAAATTATCTTCGCAAAAGAAAGCATCTTTCTGTCAAGCTCTATTCCAAACGGCGCGGCAATTATCACTGCATAAATAATCGGATTTTCCGCTCCTGCATAGAATCTGAAAATAAGCGTCAAAAATCCCGTAAGCAGTCCGAGAATAAGCCTTGACGACCTCGTTTTAGGCATTGTACGATAATCACACGAAAGAAATATCATTCCGAATATCATCATACCACCGCAAAGCACGGATAAAGTATATTTCGTGTCAAATCCGCAATAAATAAGCGTTCCGATAACAACTACAGCGAACTGCGAGCAAAATGAGATAGCAGAAATCGAACGTCGAAGCATAAGAAAAACTGCCGTAATTATGAACAGAATTACGAATCCCGTACCCATAGGTCCGCAGAATTTGCCGACCAAAAGATCAATTATTGAATTTGAAGCCGCATCATTAGACAGCGTTACACTTTTTGACATCGACTGAAATAATGATGTACTCAACATTTCTTCCGATGAAAGGCTCAGATGTACAGCAGGACGCGGATAGTTCAGCATCTCTGTTGGAAAGCATATAGAACTGAACAAAAATGACACAGCTGCACCGTTGAATATCTCGTTTCCCCTGCCGCCGAATGCGTGTTTGCAGATAATCATTGCAAACAGATCAGCCGTCACTACAGCATAGAACGGCACAGTTGCAGACATCGTCAAAGCTATCGTCAAACCTGTCACAACAGTTGAAATTTCAGCCTTTGCCCTTACCCTGCCCCTCAATTTATAGCATATCACATCGGTCAGCAAACATACAGCAACAGAAACAACAATTATCATCGCAGCTCTTATACCGTAATAATATACCGCAATTACAGCAGGGATCAGCAAAGCAATTAGCATATCTGCTGAAATCAGATTATCAGATTTTGAATTCATACGCTCCATAGAAAATCAATCTCTCAACAATTCAACAGCTTTTTTCATATCCTCCGCACCAAAAAGATATGAGCCTGCAACAAGAATACCTGCACCGTTCTCTTTGACCTTTGGTGCTGTCTTATCATTTATTCCGCCGTCAACTTGAATAGGAACATTTATATTGCGTTTGTCCAATTCTCCTTTAAGTTCTGCTATCTTATCAAGAGTTTCGGTTATGAAGCCTTGTCCGCCAAAACCGGGTTCAACTGTCATAACAAGTATCATATCTATCTTATCCAAATAAGGATAAAGTACCGAAACGGGAGTATTCGGCTTAACGG
This sequence comes from uncultured Ruminococcus sp., assembly GCA_900543105.1. Lineage (GTDB taxonomy): Bacteria > Bacillota > Clostridia > Oscillospirales > Ruminococcaceae > UMGS363. The sequence continues at coordinate 7,363 of UQQA01000029.1, forward strand.
AAACGCCCGCCTTTTTGCCATAAGAATGAATAAGATCAATGACTTCTCCACAGTCCGAACCTGCCTCGTAATGGAATGTAATGATATCAGCGCCCGATTCGGCAAACTGCTTGATATACTTTATAGGGTCAACTATCATAAGATGTACATCAAGAACGATATCCGTAACCTTTGAAACTGACTTCAGCACGGGAATCCCGTAACTGATATTATTTACAAAAACACCGTCCATGACATCAAAATGTATGTAGTCGCAGCCTGCCTTTTCCGCACGTTTGATATCACGTTCGAGATTACAGAGATCTGCACTTAAAATTGAAGCTGAAATAATCGTATCCACAATAAATCTCCTTGAAAACATAATCATTCATTTAACATTATATATCATTGTCAAAAAAAAATCAAGGTCAAATGCTAAAAATATAAGCATTTGACCTTAATCTATATAAAACGGCTGCAAAATCAGTTTTTTATAGCCAAAGCTCCCCTACGGATATTCTCACATTAAGTGAAAATACCACTCTGACCATACCGTATTGCTTATGCCGTATATTTTCATTCTATGCAGCATAACGCAAAAAGCCACAAGTCAGTTTGTCCGCAGGAAAAGAGCAATATCAGCTGTAAAGAAGCTTTTTCAAGTCAGTATCTCCCGCAAACGAAGAAACATTATACAAAACAAGCGCTTCATCATAATCCGATACATCGATAATTTTTTTATAAGATATCTGAATGTATCGCATATCGATCAAAGTTATCTCAGAATAATGATCGGTCAAAAACTGTGAGTAACAGTGTGCATAAGAATCCTTGATTATAAGAAGTTTTCCGCCCTCATTGCCAGTTCTGATAGTTACAATAGGCGCATTAGTTCCAAGGAAAGACGCATATTTATCCTTTACATCAAGATAATCACGATAGTAGATGCTGTCACTCACTTCAGGATCGGAACCAAATACCTGCGTTACCGCTACTGTCATCGGCTTGTCACCGTCAGGATCGTGATAATAGTCCATTGTATCATCCTTGACACTTGTGTTGAGCGTTTTTGAGTAGAACGTTCCCTTGAAGCTGTCACTTGCGTGTTCAACATCATAATAGGAAAGTTCGTGCGGAACATAACCCATTTTCCCGCCTGCCGCAGCATAAGCATAATATGCTCCAAGTGATGTCCAGTGATGATCCGTTCTGTAATAGATATACTCGTTTTTGTGCGAACTTAGCACATCATAAACATCTATCTTGGTTATATCATCATCAAGACCTGAATAAACATAATCAATAAAGCTGCGCTGATCAAGTTCGGGATAAAAATACGAAAGCTCATCTTTGTAAAATTCAGCCGATGTCGGAACAAGCATAGTGTAGACCGGAATATCATTCTCTTTGCTGAATTCATTTATTGCTGTTATACTCTTGTCAACATCACTGTAATCAGGTTCACTGATCTTTTCGATAAGCCTATCTTTGAGAACATATATCCCACCGATCTCTTTCTTTCCGGCAGCAGTTTCAATACCAGATTTAAGCTCAAGCCAGCCAACTCTTCCCGAAAAATGATCGGCAACATATTTTTCAAGCTTGTCTGTATAAGTCCTGTCAAACCACGTTTTTACAGAGAGCTTTGGCTTTCGTTCGAGCGATTTGTTTTCAAGCTCGGAAAATGTTTCCTTTGGTTTAAATATCGTTATGAGCGCAAATATTATGAAAAATCCAAAAAATATGATACAGCTTACGATCTCAATAATATGGCTGCTCTTCTTATCTGACTTTTTTATTGTTCTCACCTCTTAGAAACGGAAATATAAGAATGGATTATAGCTTGCATCAACAAGATAAGCCGTGCAGTTCACAAGTATAATAAGCTGTGCCGCTATCGCAGCAATTTTAAGCTGCATAGGCTTCTGATGCTGAAGCTTGTCTGTGAATTTTGTAAAAATATCCGTCGATGCAAATATGCACAAAGCAAATATTACAGCGTTAGATGCGAGCAGATAAAGCGCCGTGCTGTCACCAAGTATTCCGTTAGCACCAAACATTGCTCCGATAAAATACCAAGCATCTGTAAGCGTATTCGTATCAAACAACACCCAGCCTAAAACGACTAAAATAAAGGTATAAAGCGTACTTACAGCCTTTGGAAGCTTTGCAAGTATCTTTCCCCAGCCAAGTCTTTCAATAACAATGAGAACGCCAAAGTAGAAGCCCCAAAGCATAAAGTTCCAGCTTGAACCGTGCCATAAACCCGTTAGCGACCATACAATGAGCAGGTTAATAATAGTTCTTGCCGAGCCTTTACGGTTTCCTCCGAGCGGAATATAAACATATTCCCTGAACCAGCTTCCGAGTGTAATATGCCACCTGCGCCAGAATTCGCTTATGCTTCGTGAAAGATATGGGTGGTCGAAATTTATCGGGAAATTAAATCCGAGCATCTTTCCCAGTCCGATAGCCATATCGGAATAGCCCGAAAAGTCAAAGTATATCTGGAATGTGAATGCCAAAATTCCAAGCCAAGCGGTTGCCGCAGATATCTCACCGTAGTCCATAGCCTTTACCTGCGTCCATACAAGACCAATGTTGTTCGCAAGGAGAACCTTTTTTGCAAGTCCTTTAAGGAACTTGCCTATTCCCTCACTTACCTTTGAAATGCTGATAGTTCGGCAATCGATCTCTCTTGCAACGTCCTCATAACGAACGATAGGTCCTGCAACGATCTGCGGAAAAAGCGTAACATAAGCCGCAAAGCTGAAAAAGTTCTTTTGTACCTTGATCTTCTTCATATAAAGATCGATCGTATAAGACATACTCTGGAATGTATAGAAAGAAATGCCGATAGGAAGCGGAAGCTGTGGGTCGGTGATATGCAAACCGAATACGGAATTTATTGTTGTAATTATGAACGAACTGTATTTGAAAACCCCGAGCAAACTCAGATTCATTATTACGGAAATAAGCAAAAACAGCGTCTGAATGTTTCGCTTGTCATTAAATTTATTGATGAGCAGACCTGCCGTATAGTCGATAGCCGTTGAAATAAGCATTATGACCACATATTTCGGTTCGCCCCATGCATAAAAAAACAAACCTGTAAGAAGAATAAAAATATTTCTGAACTTATCAGGAAGTATGAAATACAAGATCATTGTTATCGGCAAAAAATAAAACAAGAATACCAAACTTGAAAAAACCATATTTTAATCATTCCCCTGCCTTTGTGATAAATTTGCTGTGATTTTCATAAATTCGTCCCTCGGCATCATCGTGTTGATGATCTCGAGCATTGCGTTTGTCGTCATTAATTCGGGCATTCCGAGATATTTCAAAAGCTCACTTCGCTTCTCGGCGGAGTTGCTTCCTCCCGAAAGTCCCACTTCAAAAAGGTCAAGCTTTGTAACAGGCTCACGCCTGCTGTCTGCTTCAGTTGAAATAACTCCCGCCTTGCGAAAAGCTTCAAGCAATATCTGTGTATCTATGCCCTCAACGCCTATCTTGCCCTCCTTTGATGGAACAGCCTTGCGTTTTTCTTTGCCGAAAATATCGGGAATATAGACATTAGTTATTTTACCGTCAGATATTGCTCCTTTAAGAAAATTTCGTATCTTAAAGCCTGCACTGTCCGAATCGGTCAGAATAATTATTCCCTTATTTTTTGCAAAAAATCTTATTATTTCAAGTTTTTCTTTATCCTTTATAACAGAAAAACCATTGGTCGTAATAATAACTGCATCAACCACCGAGGAAAGCTTTATTTTATCATATTTTCCCTCGACTATCACAGCCTGTTCAAGATGAAGCATAAAAATTCCTTATTCAAGCGACAGCATTTGAACGATTGCTTCCTGCAAAAGCACAATACTGTCCGTTTTTGATGATTTTATTTTATAATCGGTTTCGGTGAGTATCTTTAAACACTTTCTTAAATGTGAAGTCGAGTAGAACCTTGCATCACGATAAGCATTATTGACGCGAAACTCCATATTTTTTTTATAATCAAAGTCTGAGATTATCTCGCCCGTCGATTTTCTGCTGCCAATGCCAAGTTTTACCCGATAAAGGTCAAGCATATTGCCCGAGATCGCATATATGATCTTTATCGGCTCTTCCTTTTCAAGTATAAGGTCATTAAGAAGCTGAATGGAATTGTATTTGTCACGCCTTGCAATCGCGCTTGCAAGCATATATGTCGTTGCCTCAAGCTGCCTTGGAGAAACAAGGTCAATGTCAGCCTTAGTTATCTCTCCGCCATTCTTATATGCTATCAGCTTGTCTGTTTCATTCGCAGTTATCATCGAATCACAGCCGCAGAGCTTTGCAAGATAAACCGCTGCGTCCTTTGATATCGAACCGCCGCTTTTTGTCACCTTTGCAACAATTACCTTTGCAAGCTCTTCTGCCGTTTTCAGTTCAAAAACACAAACATCGCCTTTTTTTGAAACAGCATCAACAAGCTTTTTATATTTCGGCGAAGGATACTTTTTTCCTTCTTTGATATCTATTGAGGTGTAGAAAAAAACAACTATCGTGGTTTCGGGAATATCGGGAATGTACTTCAAAACATCGGCAAGCATATCCTTACCGTCTTTGCTGGCTATAAGGTCACTCACAACACAGCAAACGTGTTCGGCAAAAACGGGTAAAGCTTCACAGGCTTCGTAAAATTCCTCATAGTCGAAATTTTTGCCGTCAAAAACATGATAATTATAAACATCGTCAGTCTTTACAGCCTTTGAAACAAGTGCATTTTTGTATTTTTCAACTGAAACAATGTCTTTTCCGTAAAAGCAATAAACATTTTTGAACTGAGCCGAGCGTATCACAGCTTTAAGTTCATTTTCAATAATAGTCGGCACAGCTTAACACCTCCGCTTCAAAGCCGTCATCATAAGCCCTTATAATTACATTTTCACCGTAAAAATTGTGAGTTTCCTTATTTGCGGCTGCTTCGATTTTGCTGTCGGAAAAAATCTGAACTTTGCCGCTGATATTTTCATGAAGCTTTCTTCCCGCATACTCGATAATAACATCGTATTCGCCTGCCGCAGTATCTTTTCGTCCGTCATAAGCGAAAATATTACAGCCGTTCACATTCAGCATCAGTGTGTTGTTATCCATTATATTTAAAGTGTAGTTCGGCATTGTTATGACTGCTGTTTTGCTTTCATCATAACCTTTGTGAACCGCATCAAGAAAGCCTTGTACAGATTCCTCATATTTGCTCGGATATACGATCGTACCGATATTATATAGCCTGCTTCGTCCGGAATATGTCGAAACTGATGCCTGCGCATCAACAAGAAGTCCTATCATCTCTATTCGGTATATTCCCTTTCGGTCAAGATATCTGAATATCTCATCTGCACATAAGCCGCCTTTGTTAAGATCAATTATCGAAGCATTCTTTTTGTCGTTAATAACAATAGCTGTCGAACTGCCGCTTTTTATAAATGCAACATCAATATGATCTGTCGGAACAAAGCGATAAATATAAACTGCAAAAACGCATAAAACACACGCTGCCGTATAAACTATCGCAGTGGTTTTTACCTTACGAAAATATACTGCTGCCGCAACCGTTACGGTCAAAACCGCAATGATCGCCCAGTAAGAAAACCTGTTTGAAACAGCAATATATGTAAAGTGCATTTCGCCAATAAGCTTTACACACGCAAGTACGAATTTACAGCATATTCCGCTTATCTTCATAAGAGGCGTAATCAGAAAACCCACACCGCCGCTGAAAACAACTATTGTTCCGCATATAAGTATGACCGAGCATACGGGTATAAGTATCAGATTTGATATCGGCGAAACGACCGATACTTCATCAAAATATAAGAAGCAAACCGGAAATACTACAGCCGAAACAACAGCCGATGTTATCATTGACTTTGCTATTTTTCCAATTTTGCGCTTCTTTTCAACAACTTTTATTATAGCAGGTGCAACAGCTCCAACACCAATAACACCCGTCACTGAAAGTATAAACGAAGCGTCCATAACCGCAAACGGGTTGCCGACCGTCAGCAATATAACAGCAATTCCAAGTGAGTTCATAAGGTCAGCTCTTCGGTTGAAAAGTGAAGAGCCATATACCAAGACAAGCATAACAGCCGCACGGATAACTGAATTTGAAGCCCCCGAAAGCATTACAAATGCAAACATCGGTATCAGAACTATTCCGAAACGTGCAAACTTATTAAGCTCTGTCAGCTTCAGCACAAACCAGAAAAGCGAACACACAATAGATAAATGCACTCCAGAAACTGCCATTATATGACCTATGCCCGCACGATACATCATCGTCTTTGTGTCACTCTCAATGTTTGATTTATAACCGAACATGATTGCATCAACAAGCGCAATGCTTTCCGAATCAAGCTGAGTTCGCATTTTATCATGTATAAACTCTCGGTAACGGCACATTGACCGTTTTATCGGCAGATTATCCGCTGGGATAATGCTGATCTCGGGCTGGTCGATCGACAGATAATATCCCTTTGACTTATAGTATTTCAAGCTGTTAAAAGAGAAACTGTTTTCGGGCAGTAAAGCAATTCCCTTAACAGTGATATCATCTCCGATATCACACATTTTGGCTTCACCATAGCAGTAGACCTTTGTATCAATGCTTCTGTTTATCTTCCCGTCAATATAATAAAGTGACCTATCATCATTATAGTCTGTGAAATCCGTCAAAACTCCCGATACAGTCACTTCACTACCACTTAAAGAAACAACATTCTGATAGCAGAGCTTGTCATAACCAACATAATAAAATGAGCCTATCGCAAAGCATACCGAGCATACAAGGTAAACAATTTTACTTTTGCCTTTGAGTATCATGATCATGACAGAAAACACAACTGCCGCAATACTCACCGCAATTACAGCCTCCGATATAAAAAATGATGCGAAAAACAGCCCAAGCAAGTATGAAAAACCCACATAAGCCATTTTTCGTATCATATAAATTACCTCCGAGTTTTATCCCATTGCAACGTCAAGCTTCTTGCCACCGAGAATATGGAAGTGAAGATGCTTTACGCTCTGACAACCATTTTCACCGCAGTTTGAAACTACTCTGAAACCATCCTTGTCAATTCCCTGTTCTTTGGCGATCTTGGCAATAACTTCAAAAATATGTGCAACCACAGCGGAATTATCCGCTGTGATCTCTGCTGCACTTTCAATATGAGTTTTCGGAATAACGAGTATATGAACAGGTGCAAGAGGATTGATGTCCTTGAATGCAAGAACCTTGTCGTCCTCATAAACCTTAGTGCTTGGAATCTCACCTGCTGCTATTTTACAAAAGATACAATCCATAGCCGTTCTCCTTACTTTACGAACTCTGCAACTACATTTTCAAGAGCTGCAAGTGCTTCGTCAACCTTGGAAACATCACCGATACCTGCCATAGCGTTGTCAGGACGTCCGCCGCCCTTACCGCCTGTTATAGCAGCGATCTTCTGAACTATCTTGCCGGAATGAGCGCCTGCCGCAACAGCTTCCTTACCGCTTACGCAGAGCATAGAGCTGTCAGAAACAAGAACAGCAATGATATCAGGTGCTTTATCCTTGATCTGGTCGCCCATTGTGCGGAGAACGTCAGGCTTTACACCGCTGAGCTTTACGGAAGAAATGCGAACATTTTTGTATGCCTTTGCGTTATCGAGAACAGCGTCAAGCTGACCCGATGCAAGCTTGGAATTGAGTTCAGCGATCTGCTTTTCAAGATCCTTGATCTCAGTTGCAACAGCAGCACACTTAGCTGCAAGTTCACTTGCGTTAGGTGCTTTGATCGCAGCAGCAGCCTTGTCAATAGTATCCTTGTATTCATCAATGAGTGAAAGCACACCTGTACCAGTTACAGCTTCGATACGTCTTACGCCTGCTGCAACGGAGTTTTCTGAAACGATCTTGAAAAGACCGATGTTAGATGTATTCTTAACGTGTGTACCGCCGCAGAATTCAAGAGAAACTCCCGGAACATTTACAACACGGACGACCTTGCCGTACTTTTCGCCGAAAAGTGCCATAGCGCCAAGCTTCTGTGCTTCTTCAATAGGCATTTCCTTGATATCAAGTTCAATTGCGGAAAGAATTGCATTATTTACAGCATTTTCGATCTGCTGAAGTTCATCGGGTGTAACTGCGCTGAAATGAGCGAAGTCAAATCTCATTCTATCGGGAGAAACGAGCTGACCTGCCTGATGAACGTGTTCACCGAGGATATTTCTGAGTGCAGCCTGAAGAAGATGTGCAGCGGTATGATTTCTCGCTGTAGCATCACGAAGATCCTTGTTTACCTTTGCAGTAACAGTTTCGCCTGTTGTAAATCCGCCGCTTGTAACTTCACAATGACATACGAACTGACCGCCGGTAAGCTTCTGGGTGTCAAGCACTTCCATAACGTTGCCGTTGGATTCGATAATACCCTTGTCGCCTACCTGTCCGCCGCTTTCAGCATAGAAAGGTGTGGTTTCAAGAAGAACGGTAACTCTGTCACCCTCTTCGCAGATATCGGCAGCATTGCCGTCCTTGACCATAGCAAGAAGCTTTGTTGTGTATTCAAGGTCTGTATAGCCAACAAACTTTGTTGTGAACTGTGTAAGAACGCTTGCGGAAGCATCATCCCAACCACCGTTGAGCTTTCTGTTTTCACGGGCAGTTTTCTTCTGAACAGTCATACATTCGTGGAACTTGTCCTCATCAACTGTGATGCCGTTTTCAGCACAAATTTCCTTTGTAAGGTCAAGAGGGAATCCATAAGTATCGTGAAGCTTGAATGCTTCTTCACCGCCGAGAACCATATCTCCGCCCTTAGCCTTGATATCAGCAATGTACTGATCGAGGATCTGAGAACCGTTTTCAACAGTCTTAGCGAAAGCTTCTTCTTCCTGCTTGATAACTCTCTTGATATATTCACGCTTGGATTCAAGATCGGGATAAGCGCATACATTTTCATTGATAACAGTATCAACTACTTCATAGAGGAATGGCTTCTTTGTGCCGAGAATACGACCGTGACGTGCAGCTCTTCTGAGTAAACGTCTGAGAACGTAACCTCTGCCCTCGTTTGAAGGAAGAACACCGTCGCCTACCATAAATGTTGTGCTTCTGATATGGTCAGTGATTACGCGGATAGAAACATCGTCCTTGTCATTCTGCTTGTAAATCTTACCCGTGAGCTCGGAGATCTTCTTCATAATGTTCTGAACTGTATCTACCTCAAAGAGGTTATCAACGTCCTGCATTACGCAGGCAAGTCTTTCAAGACCCATACCTGTATCGATATTCTTTGTAGCAAGCTGTGAATAGTTGCCGTGACCATCGTTATCGAACTGTGTGAATACAAGATTCCAGATCTCGATAAGTCTGTCGCAGTCGCCTGCCTGCTCAAAGCTTTCAAACGGACCGTACTTTTCACCTCTGTCGAAGTGAATTTCGGAGCAGGGACCGCAAGGGCCGCTTCCGTGCTCCCAGAAGTTATCAGCCTTGCCGAGCTTTACGATTCTTTCACGGGGAATACCAACTTCATTTGCCCAGATATCGCCTGCTTCATCATCTTCTTCATAAATTGTGATCCAAAGTCTTTCGGCAGGAATTTCAAGTACCTTTGTGAGATACTCCCAAGCCCAAGCTGTTGCTTCGTGCTTGAAATAATCACCGAATGAGAAGTTGCCGAGCATTTCAAAATATGTTCCGTGACGTGCCGTTTTACCAACGTTTTCGATATCAGGTGTTCTGATACACTTCTGGCAAGTCGTTACACGATGGCAAGGGGGTTCTTCAATACCCTGAAAATACTTTTTGAGCGGTGTCATACCTGCATTGATAAGGAGGATAGAATTATCGTCCTTAGGTACGAGAGGTGCGGAATCCATACGGAGATGGCCCTTGCTCTCGAAAAATTTAAGATAACTTTCACGAAGATCATTAAGTCCTGTCCACTTCATTTTTATCTACTCCAATCAATTTATATTTTGGCTGAGATCAGTCTTCTTCGTCTTCTTCAGGCATATCCCAGTTATGATAAACATTCTGAACGTCATCGTTATCCTCAAGAGCATCAAGAAGAAGATTCATCTTGCGGATAGATTCATCATCTGTGAGTGTTGTATAGGTCGCAGGAACCATTTCAACATCTGCTGAAACAAGCTTGTAGCCTTTTTCAACAAGCCCATCACGAACTGCGGAAAGGTCGTTAGGCTCTGTTTCGATCTCAATTGTGCCGTCCTCCATCGAAAAGTCAGCAGCGCCAAGATCAAAAACATCTTCCATTACCTTATCTTCATCAAGGCCCTCACCGTCAGCAACGATGATGCCTTTGCTTGAGAACATAAAGGATACACAACCGGTTGTACCGAGGTTTCCGCCGAACTTGTCAAAGTAGTGACGGATATCGCCTGCTGTTCTGTTCTTGTTATCGGTAAGGGTTTCAACAATTACAGCAACGCCGTTAGGACCGTAACCCTCGTAAACATTCGCTTCATAGCTTGTCTTATCTCCGCCGCCTGCAGCTTTCTTGATAACTCTGTCGATATTGTCGTTAGGTACATTGTTAGCCTTTGCCTTTGCAATAAGATCACGGAGCTTGGAGTTGCTGTTGGGGTCTCCACCGCCCTCTTTAACGCAAACGGTGATCTCACGGCCGATCTTTGTGAAGACCTTAGCTCTTGCGCCGTCTGTTGCTTCTTTCTTTCTCTTGATATTGTTCCATTTGGAATGTCCTGACATAACCTTAAATCTCCTTATAAATTAAAATTTTACATTATAATATTTTTGCTGAACAAGTTTAAGTACAGCTTGTTATCGTGAGTTTTTATAGGCTCTCCGCGCGTAAAAAGTATGCGTTCGGGAGCAATTTCCTTTAACCTTGTTATGAACTGCCTTGCTCTCTTAGGACTTTCGCAAAGCGCAGGAAAACAAGGATAAACAATATTCATTACAGCGTCACCTATGTAAAGATCATCGCCAAATTTATAGGCAAGCGAGCCCTTTGTGTGTCCCTCTGCCGAATAAATTTCGCACTCTGCACCGAACTCGGACGAAATATCGGAATTTTCATCGATAAACTTGTAAACATCGAATATTTCAACAGGTTTGCATCGTATTCTCTCTTCAAGAAAGCTCAAAGCCGCCCCTGTAAGTCCGACCGAGAAAACATTTCTGTCCGATTTGCCCGAAATGAGTTCATAATCAGCTTCGCTCATATAGATAGGAGCATCGAAAAGCTCAGAAAAATACTTGGCATTCCCGGTCGCTTCGCTGTGACCGTGCGTAAGCAGGATCTTCTTTATATTGTAGTTGATAAGCCACATTTCAATACTGTCACGATATCTTGCTTCGCCAGTATCGATGAGAATATCACCGTCAGGCGCTTTCACAACATAACAGTGGATACCATCGCAGTCGATCATATTAAGATCATCATACAGACCGCTCATTTCACACCTCCGTATTATTCCAAATATAATCAAAAAGTTCGTTTATCCTCGCATTATCACCGAGCAGATCAAGATAGCCGAAAAGAGTTTCAAGCGAAGTTGCTCTGCGGTATTCGATAGGATTTGAACTTTTGGGAACAGTATTGGAAGTTGCGTTCCGTCCCCTTTTCATAATATCGGTCTCAGCCTCGGTAAGAAGCGGAAGTATAACATCGACCGCCTTTGACTGATAACCTGCACGAACCTTTTCAACAGCTTCTTTGTGAAGCTTGTTTACAGACATATTTGCCGTTTTGACAAGCTTTTCTCTGACAAGTCTTTCATAGACCGCATCACCGAGAAAAGCAAGCGTCAGCGGACTGTACTGATTTACTTCATGTTTTTCTATGATACATCACCCTTAGTTATCATTCCCGAATTATGGCTGAAATGAAACAGCATATCTATAAAGCTTTTGTGATAGGGAATAAATATACCCTTGTCTATCATTGCTTTTATATCATCAATATCTGCCCATTTAGCATTCTGGACTTCCTCATACTGAAGATGAAGCTCCGACGGGTCAATATCCATATTCACCGCATACCAATCATCAAAAACTCTTCCGGTATCTATTGTAATGAAGCGTCTTAGCTGTGCAGTATCAAGTTCGATGCCCAACTCTTCATGAACCTCTCTTACAGCCGCCGATAAGCTCGTATCACCCGAAACAGCACTGCCCCCGACACTTACGTCCCACATATTGCTCCAACCCTTTTTAAAAGGCTGTCTTTGCTGAATAAGCATTTTGCCGTATGAATTATAAATACAGATATGAACAACCATTCTATGGTATCCATCAGGAGTTTTATCTCCCCTTACCATGGTTTTCCCCGTCTTTATACGGTTTTCATCATACAGATCAAATATTTCCATAACAGCTCACCATTAATATACGAAGTCAAACTCAAATCCATAGATATTTACAACATCGCCCTCGTTGATACCCATTTCTTCAAGCTTGTCGATGATACCCGTGTTGCGAAGAACACGCTGGAAGTACTGGAGCGAAGAATAGTCATCCATATCAACTGTGCGCATAATGTTTTCAAGCCACGGAGCTTCAACATAGTAAACAGCGTCATCGCCCCGTGTGATCTCGAACTTCTCACCCATACCCGCACGTTCATCAAGCTCTTTCTGCGAAAGCGGTTCAGGCTCATATTCCTTTATTGGAGGAAGCGTGTCAAGTTTAGCCGAAACAGCAGCCATAAGCTCTTTTGTACCCTGCGTTGTTGCCGCAGAGATCTGATAAAATTCAAATCCCCTGCTTTCAATATAAGTCCTGAACTCCTCTATCTGCTCGGGAGAAGCCATATCGCACTTGTTTGCAGCAACTATCTGAGGTCTGTCAGCCAAGTCCTCGCTGAAATTGCGAAGCTCTCTGTTTATTATCTCAAAATCTTCCTTAGGGTCACGCCCCTCAACGCCCGAAACATCAACAACGTGTACAATAAGTCTGCATCGGTCAACGTGACGCAGAAATTCGTGTCCAAGTCCGACACCCTCACTTGCTCCCTCAATAAGTCCCGGGATATCGGCCATAACAAAGGATTTTCCTTCTGTTACCTTGACAACACCAAGAACAGGTGTAAGAGTGGTAAAATGATAATTTGCGATCTTTGGTTTTGCGGCAGAAACGACCGAGATAAGTGTTGATTTTCCAACATTCGGAAAACCTACAAGACCTACATCTGCAAGCAATTTAAGTTCAAGAGTTACCTCGAATTCTTCACCCACAAATCCGGGCTTTGCAAACTTCGGTATCTGTCTTGTCGGGGTAGCAAAACGTGCGTTACCCTTTCCGCCTTTTCCTCCTCTGGCAATTACCTTTGGCTCATCGGTGGACATATCAGCCATTATACGTCCCGTTGCAGCATCACGGATGACCGTTCCCTGCGGAACTTTTATTATAAGGTCAGCAGCATTTCTGCCCGTACAGTTTCCTGCACCGCCATTCTGACCCTTTTCAGCAACATATTTGCGTTTGTATCGGAAGTCAATAAGCGTTGATATGTTTGTATCAACAACAAAAACAATATCTCCGCCTTTTCCGCCGTCGCCGCCGTCAGGACCGCCTGCAGCAACATATTTTTCACGGTGAAATGAAACAGCGCCATCGCCGCCGTCACCTGCTTTAATATAGATCTTAGCCTTATCAACGAACATATACTACTCCGTTCCAAGGAATCATTGATTCCTATAATCAAGCGGCTTTGCCGCATTCAGACATTAAAATACATTATATTATACCACATTTTTTGAATAGTTGTCAATAATTTTCAAGATAAATTTGCCTCAAATATGTTCAATTGTCAATGATAGGTGACACTTTCTCACAAAAAAATATAATGCAGGAA
>UQQA01000030.1 GCA_900543105.1 uncultured Ruminococcus sp.
ACGACTGAAATTTGCAAATGCTATTGCATTTCAAGGAAATATATGGTACAATTATGCAGTGGGATAAGCTTTTGAAATGGACGGAGCTTTATATTATGAAAAGGTTATATATAGGTTTGATATGCTTGGCATTATTCTGTTCAGCTTGTTCGGGAAGGGTGAATGATACTTCCCCACTCCAAACAGCAGAAGTCACAGCACAAACCGAAACAACAGCGGAAAATGCTTTGCTCTCGGCTAAACTTACCGAGCTTGACGGCATTTTGATCGCAAGCTGTAATTATGGCGGCAGTGAAGATGATATTCTTGCTGCTATCGCTTACGGCACTGCTCCGAGCGTTGATATCTGGCGTTTTACCGACAAAACAGAGGAATTGGTAATGCCATTTTGCGGAATGTTATCCGATGTTTACGGAATACACAGCGAAAGCGGCGTTGATTCTCTTGTGATATGCAGCTACTCCCCGGGTATGGCACACCCTGCGACCATTCTGTCACTGATCGATGGTGAAGTTGTCGTTTTTTCCGAATACAAGGGTGATATCGACAGCGGTGATCTGCTGTGGTACTGCGATGTGAACGGTGCGGGGCTTATATGCAAAAAGGGTATTGGAATTTCTGCAGGTTCATTTAATGTTATTCCCTATTATCTTGACACCGCCGAGTGCAGATACAAACCATACGGCTTGACCGAGATCGGCATTGATGAGGCAAGAGAACTTGATAAAAATAATGTTATCCCCGATACAGACAAGGCAATTTCCGCATACAGGCGTGACAACGGGCTTATTCATATCAATTATGATAATGTAACAGAATCAAATTTCGGCAGCGAACACATTGCAAGCCGGACATTTGTTACCGAAAACGGCTGTCTGCGATCCTATGAGGACGGCGACACAAAATATGGTTTCTTTTTGCAGTCATTGTCGGTGACTGAATAGGGTTTAGTTCGATGAATACGGGTGACGGTATTGAGAGGAAAGATATATGAAAAACAAAGCGATATTTTTATTGTGCGCAGCTTGCCTTGCAATGACAGCCTGCGGAAAGACAGTTGACAATGTGCAGGAAAGTTTGACGGAAGAAATAACTACAATTTCGGAAGCAACGGAAACCGAAAAGGTTTCCGTTGCTTCCGAATCTACCCAAACAGAGGTTACTTCCGAAACAGTGGCAGATTCAATTATTGAAACAATTGAAACAACTGTTGAATCAGAAGAAGCTCCTGATGAAGAACTTGATTTTTGGATTCCGCCCACACCTAAAAACGGTTATATAATTACCGAACCTGCCGATGCTCTTACAATTTCAAAATTATACCCGCTTATATGCAAAGCATTTGATTATATGATGGATTCAAAATTTTTTTGGTTAGATGACGAAAATGTATATGAAACCATTGAAGAATATGCGGAACAAGAGGGAGAAAAATACAGCGAAGTATTTACATGGCATCTTATAGATCAGATACCTAAGCCCGACGAGGATGATATTGAACGGGGAAATTATGTATATTCACTTGGATATCTAAGTGGAAGTGCTGACGAGGGTTATATATATGGAAACGCCAGAGGAACAGATGCAACATATGTAGATAGCGACTGGCAGATCGAAGTGATCTCCGATACGGAAGTACATCTTATACATCAGGCATTTTACAGCTGTTATCCCGAATGGATAGAGGGAGATGAACCGACATATTTCAAAGACCACAAGCTTCTTAATCAAGCGGATGATAGTGTTCATCAACTGCGAACGGTCGATAACAGAAGTGAACGGCTTGAAACGTATTACTACACCCTGCTTTGGGAAGACGGTCATTGGAAATTTGACAGTTTTTCACTTTGGCAATAAGTTTACAAAAAACCAGTTTATAGAGTGATGATATGAAAAATAAAGCGATATTTTTGTTATGCGCAGCTTGTCTTGCAATGACAGCCTGCGGAAAGACAGCAGACAATGTGCAGGAAAGCACGACGGAAGAAACAACGGTCACGGAAGTAACGGAAACCGAAACAGCTTCCGAAACAACGACCACATCACCGACCGAAACCACTGTTATCACAACAACAAGACCAACTCCCGAAACGACCTTTGACGAAAATGATGAGATCCTTGTCAGGGGGCAGGAATTTGCGGAAAGCTATGCCGAAATGTACTGGAATTATTTTGAGGGAGCGGCTTGGTTTGACAAGGATATTCAATATTATGATCTTAATGACAAAAGTGAAGAAAACTATTTTGAATATAATGGAATGCCTTTTTATAAGCTTCTGATAACCGACTATACATACGATGAGCTTATAGCCTACATCAAAAGCTTTTATTCAGATGAATTATTTGAAGTATTCAAAGAAAATTCTTTGATAGATGTTTTATTTACGGGCAAGGACAACTGCATTTATGTAAACGGAAATGAACCTGTTTTAATGTATCATTTGCGCAATGAACACGCTCATATTATAGGCTACACCGAAAGCGGCGATGGTAGTGTGACTTACGACTGCTTTGCAAAAACGACAGAGGAAGATGATGATGACCTGTATTTTTCATTCACATTAAACACGGACGGAAGGCTTTGCGGCGATTTCGATATTTTTCTGGAAGGTGAACTTGGACTCTTTTCGGACAAATATTATAATGATACCCCGATGGTTTCTTGGGGAAATGATGATAAAACTTGATTTTGAGGTGGTTATATGAAAAACAAAGCGATATTTTTATTATGCGCAGCTTGTCTTACAATGACAGCTTGCGGAAAGACAGTTGACAATGTGCAGGAAAACACGACGGAAGAAACTACAATTACAGAGGTCACAGAAACCGAAACAGCTTCCGAAACAACAACCACAGCACCGACCGAAACAACGGTCATCACCACAACAAGACCAACACCCGCAACGACTTTTGACGAAAACGATGAAATTCTTGTCAGGGGACAGGAGTTTGCGGAAAGCTATGCAAAGATGTACTGGGACTATCTTTGCGGTGCGGCTTGGGAAGACTATTTGGATACGCCGTATTTTGATTTTGACGATAAAAGCGAGGGCAATTATTTTGAAGATGACGAAAATATGCCTGCTGCCGAGGGTGTGACCTTCGACCCTATACCGTATTACAAATTATTGATCACTGATTATACTTACGATGAGCTTGTAGCTTATATCAAAAGCTTTTATTCAGATGAATTGTTTGAAGAATACAAACCCTCTGCGATAGGTTCGCTTTTTACCGTCAAAGATAACTGCATTTATGTAAACGGAAATGAACCGACTTTCATATATCAGTTACGCAATGAACACGCTCATATTATCGGCTATACTGAAAATGACGACGGAAGTGTGACTTACGATTGCTTTGCAAAAACGACCGAGGAAGATGATGACGATCTTTATTTTTCTTTCACATTAAACACGGACGGAAAGCTTTGCGGTGATTTCGATATTTCTTTGGAAAATGAGCTTGGACTTTTTTCCGATACCTATTATAATGATGAAACTTGATCTTTCGGGCGATATTATGAAAAACAAAGCAATATATCTCTTATTCGCAGCTTGCCTTGCAATGACAGCCTGCGGAAAGACAGCCGACAATGTGCAGGAGAGTTTGACGGGAGAAATTATAGCAAGCAGCTGTTCGGAAACGGTATCGGAAAACTGCAAGCCTGACAAAGATATCGCCGCGGCTATTGAGAAAAAGAAAGCGGAGCTGGACAGCACGGACGAGCCTTTTGGGGTGACGGATATATATTTCGGGACGAGGTTCGATTATAACAATGACGGTTATGACGACCGGGTGATACTATACTCGCTGTATGCACAATTTGAATTTGTTATCATCAATTCACAAAATGCAGATATTCTATTCGGCGAAAGAATTATCGCTCCCTTGTTTTCTCAGACCAAAATAGAGGTTTACAGATGCTCCGATTCCGAATATGCGTTCAAAATTACCGACAGAATAGAAAAGTCGCAGATATCATGTATCAATGAAACTGTACAGATAATATCTCCGTTGGGAAACAGTGTTTTTGATGCGGTTTATGACTGTGATACCAATGAATTTCACCACGCTTACATTGGCAGCTATACTGAATACGACTATGAACGGTATATCCAAAAGCAAAACGAATTGCTGGGCGGCTGTGAATACTGTATGGACATAAAATTTGAACCGTATTTGGGGTAAGACCTATTATTTTGCCCCGAAAACGCCTTTTTTATGCACAAAAAGCGTTGGTTTGTCGGAAGTGCATAAAAATTTATCGGAAATCGGGGCAAAATTCTATTTTGAATTTTCGGAAAAATCGAGAAAACCCTTGAAATGACAGAATTAGTGTGTTATAATACTACTTGCGTGACTGCAACAAGATATGCGTTGAAGTGAAAGGTGGCCGGCGGTTTGCCGGGGAATTTTCATGGAGTATGTCCGATTTTAAACCGGGCGGCTGTAATATCAACACTGTGTGTGCTTAAACCGTTGGCATTTTTATGCCGACAGGTAAGTTTTTGTGTGTATAAAAGCTGACGTTTCCGGAAACACCTGTGTTTTTCGGATTTTTTTATGTGGAGCTTGCGATACACACGGTAGCGTTGAACATTACATTGTCCCCTCTACATTATTAAATTTGCTTAAGGAGGCGATTCTAAGTGGCAGTCAATGAAAAAATCAGAATCAGAATCAAGGGCTTTGACCATGCGGTTGTAGATGCGGCAGCAGCTAAGATCGTAGAGGCAGCAAAGCGCAGCGGTGCAAGAGTTTCGGGTCCTATCCCGCTCCCGACAGACAAGGAGATCGTTACTATCCTCCGTGCTGTACACAAGTACAAGGACAGCCGTGAGCAGTTCGAGCTTCGCACCCACAAAAGACTCATCGACGTTATAAGACCTACTGCAAAGACAACTGAAGCTTTACAGGGTCTTGAACTTCCTGCCGGCGTTGATATCGTAATGGAAATCAAGTAAGCGAGAGCCTGCCATTTCCGAAAATATCGATCCGCAGGTCATGTTGTGCAAAAACACAACCAATAACCAATAGGAGGAAAAAATCATGACAAAGGCAATCATCGGTAAGAAAATCGGTATGACACAGATTTTCGATGAAGCAACTAACAAGGTCATCCCCTTGACAGTTGTAGAAGCCGGCCCTTGCGTAGTCGTTCAGAAGAAGACAGTTGAGAACGACGGTTACAGCGCAGTACAGCTCGGCTTCGGCGATCTCAGAGAAAAGCTTGCAAACAAGCCTGTAAAGGGTCACTTTGCAAAGGCTGACGCTCCTCTCAAGAGAACTCTCAAAGAGTTCAGACTTGACGGCGCAGAGGCTATCGAGGTCGGCACTATCCTTAAAGCAGATTCTTTTGAAGTTGGCGACATCGTTGATGTAAGCGGTACTTCAAAGGGTAAGGGCTTCCAGGGTACAATCAAGAAGAACAACCAGCGCTCACTCAAGGAAACTCACGGTACAGGCCCTGTTCACAGACAGGCAGGTTCCATGGGTGCCTGCTCCTCACCTTCCCGTATCTTCAAGGGCAAGAAGCTTGCAGGTCACATGGGTGCAGAAAAGGTTACTATCCAGAATCTTGAGATCGTCAAGATCGACGCAGAAAACAATCTTATCGCAATCAAGGGTGCTATTCCCGGTCCTAAGAACGGAATCGTTACAATCTGCGACTGCGTAAAGAAAAAAGCTTAATGGAAGGAGGAAGCAACAATGCCTAATATGAAAGTTCTCGATATGACAGGTAAAGAGGTTTCCAACATTGAGCTGTCAGATGCAATTTTCGGTATCACACCCAACGAGTCCGCTATGCACACAATGGTAGTTAACTACCTTGCAAATCAGCGTCAGGGCACACAGTCCACTCTCACCCGTACAGAGGTAAGAGGCGGCGGCAGAAAGCCTTGGAGACAGAAGGGTACAGGCCACGCAAGACAGGGTTCTACAAGAGCTCCTCAGTGGACACACGGCGGTATCGCACTCGGCCCTAAGCCAAGAAGCTACCGTTTCACAGTAAACAAGAAGTTAAGAAGACTTGCTATGAAGTCTGCAATGTCCGTTAAGGTAGCAGACAACAACATGATTGTTCTCGATTCCATCAAGATGGAGGAATTCAAGACAAAGACTGTTGTTAATATGCTCAAGTCGATCGAAGCAGAGGGCAAGAAGGCTCTCATCGTTCTTTCCGAAAATGACAGCTTCGTAATCAAGAGCGCTGCCAACATCCCCGGTGTTAAGACAGCTCTCGTCAACACGATCAATGTTTATGACATTCTCAACGCTGAAAAGTTCATCGTTGTTAAGGATGCCGTAGCTAAAATTGAGGAGGTGTACGCATAATGTTAGCACAGGATATCGTAATCAAGCCAATCATCACTGAAAAGAGCATGTCCGGTCTTCAGAATGGAAAGTACACCTTTAAAGTAGCCAAGAACGCTAACAAGGTCGAAATTGCTAAGGCAGTTGAAGAACTCTTCGGCGTTAAGGTTGCAAAGGTAAATACTCTCAACGTAAGAGGCCGCTATAAGAGAATGGGCATGAACGCAGGCTACACAGCAGCTTGGAAGAAGGCTATCGTTACTCTTACAGCAGATTCCAAGACCATCGAATTCTTCGACGGTATGATGTAAGGCCCAATAAGGCTTTTACTCCTTAGCCCACGGGCATTGAGTAAGTATGGAAGGAAACAGCTTCCGCAAAACATCGCAAATTTATAAAGGAGATTTGAACTACAATGGCTATTAAAGTTTACCAGCCTACCACCGCTTCAAGACGTCAGATGACTGTAACTGACTACAGCGGTCTTTCCAAGGTAGCTCCTGAAAAGAGCCTTCTCGCTCCCATTAAGAAGAATGCCGGCAGAAACAGCTACGGTAGGATCACTGTTCGTCACAGAGGCGGCGGAAACAGAAGAAAATACAGAATCATCGACTTCAAGAGAGATAAGCAGGGCATGAACGCTACTGTTCTCACACTTGAGTACGATCCTAACAGAAGCGCATTCATCGCTCTCGTTCAGTACGAGGACGGCGAAAAGAGATACATCATCGCTCCTAACGGCCTTGCTGTTGGCGACGTTATCCGCGCTGGTGCTGACTCCGATATCAAGCCGGGCAACGCTCTTTCTCTTGCTAATATCCCTGTTGGTACATTCATTCACAACATTGAGCTTTACCCCGGCAAGGGCGCACAGCTCGTTCGTGCAGCAGGCAACATGGCTCAGCTCATGGGTAAGGAAGATGATTACGTTCTCGTTAGACTTCCTTCCGGCGAAATGAGAAAGATCCCTGCAGGATGCATGGCTTCCATTGGTCAGGTTTCCAACATTGACCATGAAAACGTAAACCTCGGTAAGGCTGGTAAGACCCGCCACAGAGGTATCAGACCTACCGTTCGTGGTTCTGTCATGAACCCATGCGACCACCCACACGGTGGTGGTGAAGGTAAGTCACCTGTCGGCCGTCCGGGACCTGTTACTCCTTGGGGCAAGCCGGCACTCGGTTACAAGACCAGAGCTACTCATAACAGAACTGACAAGTTCATCGTTAAGAGAAGAAACGGCAAGTAATCTTATAAGAAATTTTATTGAAAGTTTACTCATAGGAATCGTAAAGAGGAATGTCGGAGCGTTCAAGCTCCCGACATCTTGCCTCTGATTTTGAGAGGGGAGGAAAACCAATGAGCAGAAGCATTAAAAAAGGACCATACGTCCAGGAAGCTCTTCTTAAGAGAGTTATTGCTATGAACGAAGCAGGTGAAAAGAAAGTCCTCAAGACTTGGAGCAGAGCTTCAACGATTTTCCCTGATTTCGTAGGTCATACATTTGCCGTTCATGACGGCAGAAAGCACGTTCCCGTATATGTGACTGAAGATATGGTTGGTCACAGACTCGGTGAATTCGCACCTACAAGAACCTATAAGGGTCATGCGGGTTCAAAGACATCCAACAACGGTAAGTAATAAGGCAGAGAGGAGAATTTAGAATGGAAGCAAGAGCATACCTCAAAAATGCTCGCATAGCACCTCGAAAGGTTCAGATCGTTCTTGACCTTATCAGAGGCAAAGACGTTGAAACAGCTATGGCGATTTTAAAGAACACACCTAAATCTGCTTGTGAATATCTGGAGAAGCTTCTGAAGTCCGCAATCGCAAATGCAGAAAACAATTTCGGTATGGATAAGAACAACCTTTATGTATCCGAGTGCTTCGTTTGCCCCGGACCTACAATGAAGAGAATCATGCCGAGAGCACAGGGCAGAGCATTCCGCATCCTCAAGAGAACATCTCATGTAACTCTTGTGGTAAAGGAAAAAGAATAAGTCGAAAGGAGTAAACTAAATGGGACAGAAAGTTAATCCCCACGGCCTTCGTGTAGGCGTAATCAAAGATTGGGACTCCCGCTGGTTTGCTAACAAAGCAACTTTCGGCGATACCCTCGTAGAAGATTACAACGTTCGTAATTATATCAAGAAGGAACTTTATGCAGCAGGCGTTGCCAAGATCGAGATCGAAAGATTTGCTGATAAGGTAAGAATCCATGTTCACTGCGCTAAGCCCGGTATCGTTATCGGAAGAGGCGGCGAGAACATCGAAAAGATCCGTGCTAAGGTTGAAAAGATGATCGGTAAGTCTGTAGCTATCAACATCGTTGAAGTTAAGACACCTGATATGAATGCACAGCTCGTTGCAGAAAACATCGCTGCACAGCTTGAAAACCGTGTATCCTTCAGAAGAGCTATGAAGCAGTCCATCGGCAGAGCTATGAAGCTCGGCGCTAAGGGCATCAAGGTCAAGTGCGGCGGCCGTCTTGGCGGTGCTGAAATTGCACGTTCCGAAAGCTACCATGAAGGTACAATTCCTCTTCAGACGATCCGTGCTGACATCGACTATGGTTTTGCAGAGGCTAACACAACCTACGGCAAGATCGGTGTTAAGGTTTGGATCTACAAGGGCGAAGTTCTCAAGGGCGACCTCACTGCTGCTAAGACAGCTCCCGAGAAGCCTGAAAGAAAGCCCAGAAGAGCTAACGGTGACAAGCCCCGTACAAACGGCGGCAGAAACCGTACAGAAAGAAGAGAAGGAGGTAACCAGTAATGCTTCTTCCAAAGAGAGTTAAGTACAGAAGAGTACAGAGAGGCAGACTTACAGGTAAGGCTACAAGAGGTAACGTTGTTTCATACGGCGATTTCGGTCTTCAGGCTCTTGAACCTGCATGGATTACCTCTAACCAGATCGAAGCTGCCCGTATCGCTATGACACGTTACATCAAGCGTGGCGGTCAGGTTTGGATCAAGATTTTCCCAGATAAGCCGATCACAGAAAAGCCTGCTGAAACACGAATGGGTTCCGGTAAGGGTTCACCTGAATACTGGGTTGCAGTAGTTAAGCCGGGCAGAGTTCTTTTCGAGATCAATGGCGTTACTGAGGAGCAGGCTCGTGAAGCTATGCGTCTTGCAGCTCACAAGCTCCCTATCAAGTGCAAATTCGTTAAGCGTCAGGCAGAAGAGGAGGCGAGCGTATAATGAAGGCATCAGAAGTTAGAGAAATGACTGATCTCGAGCTTGAAAACAAGCTTGTTGACCTCAAGAAAGAGCTTTTTGCTCTCCGTTTTCAGCTCGCTGTAAATCAGCTTGACAATCCAACACGTCTTAAGGCTGTTAAGAAGGACATCGCTCGTATCAAGACTATTCTTGTTGAGCGTTCCAAAGTACAGCAGTAAGTGAAGGAGGGTTTTGAAGATGGCTGATGAGAGAAATCTTAGAAAAACAAGAGTCGGCAAGGTCGTTTCCAACAAAATGGATAAGACGATCGTTGTTGCTATCATAGACAGCGTTAAGCATCCTCTTTATAAGAAAACTATCAAGAGAACTGTTAAGCTTAAGGCTCACGATGAGAACAATGTCTGCAACATTGGCGACCGCGTTGAAATTATGGAAACCCGTCCTATCTCCAAGGATAAGAGATGGCGTTTAGTAAAGGTTATTGAGCAGGCTAAGTAAAAAATATATCATATTGTCCCTTGTTTTTGGCGAAAATGCCGGTTGACAACAAGGGGCAACTATGCTATAATGTTTTCTTGGTGATGGCTGTAACGAACGTGTGAAAAGCACCCAAAAGTGCGAAACACCCGGGAGCGTTGAGTCATTTTAGCTTGTTTGAATATTAAAATCAATTTATATGAGTGAACGGCAGCGGATCAGGGTGAAAATCGGGGTCTTTCTGCCGCGATGCTCTGTAAAAACGGGAAGGAGTAGTGCACTGTGGTACAGATGCAGACTTATTTAAAAGTCGCTGATAATACGGGTGCTAAGGAACTTATGTGTATCAGAGTTCTCGGCGGCACACGCAGAAGATATGCTAATATCGGTGACGTTGTTGTTGCTTCGGTTAAGAAAGCAACACCAGGCGGCGTTGTTAAAAAAGGCGACGTTGTTAAGGCAGTAATCGTTCGTTCTGCTAAGGGTGTTCGCCGCGAAGACGGAACCTACATCAGATTCGATGAGAATGCTGCTGTTATTATCAAGGAAGACAAGAACCCGAAGGGTACTCGTATCTTTGGACCTGTTGCTCGTGAGCTCAGAGACAAGGACTATACTAAGATCCTTTCACTTGCTCCTGAAGTACTTTAAGGAGGTGTCCTGAAATGAATAAGCTTCACGTTAAAACCGGCGACACCGTTGTTATTATCTCAGGTAACGACAAGGGCGAGCGCGGCAAGGTTTTGGAAGTATCCCCCAAGGAGAAAAAGGTTATCGTTGAAGGTCTTAACATCGCTACAAAGCACGTTAAGCCCAGACAGATGGGACAGCAGGGCGGCATCGTAAAGTGCGAAGCTCCTATGTACGCTTCAAAGGTAATGGTTGTTTGCCCGCACTGCGGCAAGCCAACAAGAATCGGCCACAAGATCGAGGCTGACGGTACTAAGTCAAGAGTTTGCAAGAATGCAGACTGCGGCAAGACATATTAAGGAAAGGAGAAATTGATATGGCATCTAATTTAAAAGAACTTTATGTCAGCACAGTTGCTCCTGCTTTAATGAAAAAGTTCGAGTACAAGAGTGTTATGCAGATCCCTAAGATCGACAAGGTTGTTATCAACGTCGGCGCAGGTGAAGCAAAGGATAACGCTAAGGTTATCGACGCTATCATGACTGATCTCGCTGCTATCACAGGTCAGAAGCCTGTTGTATGCCGCGCTAAGAAGTCGGTAGCTAACTTTAAGATCCGTGAAGGCATGCCTATCGGTGTTAAGGTTACTCTCAGAAGCGAAAAGATGTACGAATTCCTCGACAGACTTTTCAATGTTGCATTCCCACGTGTTCGTGACTTCAGAGGCATCAGCGCTAACTCCTTCGACGGCAGAGGCAACTACTCTACCGGTATCAAGGAACAGCTCATTTTCCCTGAGATCGAATACGATAAGATCGACAAGGTTCGCGGTATGGATATCAACATCATCACTACTGCAAACACTGATGAAGAAGCTAAGGCTCTTCTTGAGCTCATGGGCGCTCCTTTCATCAAGTAATCATTTAGGAGGGTTAATAAAGAATGGCTAAATTAGCAATGAAGCTTAAACAGCAGAAGACTCCTAAGTTTTCCACAAGAGCTTACAACAGATGCAAGATCTGCGGCAGACCTCACGCATATATGAGAAAATACGGTATTTGCCGTATCTGCTTCAGAGAACTGGCTCACAAGGGTCAGATCCCCGGCGTTAAGAAGGCAAGCTGGTAAAAACAATCGGCAATGGGATCTTTTCCCCACTAAAATAAGGAGGTTACCAAGGTATGCAAATTACTGATACAATTGCAGACTTGCTCACCAGAATCCGTAATGCGAATTCTGCAAAGCATGCAACAGTTGATGTGCCTGCTTCCAACATGAAGAAGTCTATCGCTCAGATCCTCGTTGACGAAGGATATATCAAGAGCTTCCAGATCATTGATGACGGCAAACAGGGTATCATCAGAATCACACTTAAGTACGGTGAAAATAAATCACAGGTTATCACAGGACTCCGCAGAGTTTCAAAGCCCGGTCTTCGTATCTATTCCAGCTGCGAGGATATGCCAAAGGTTATGAACGGCCTCGGAATTGCTATTATCTCTACATCTAAGGGTATCGTTACAGATAAGAAGGCAAGAGAGCTCAACGTTGGCGGCGAAGTTCTTGCATTCGTATGGTAAGGAGGAACACATAAATGTCAAGAATTGGTAAAAAGCCTATCAGTGTTCCTGCAGGCGTTGATGTTAAGATCGACGGCACTACCGTTACTGTAAAGGGACCTAAGGGTACTCTTGTTGAAAAATTCAACAAGGATATGATCATTAAGCTTGAAGGCAATGAAGTTATTGTTGAGCGTCCTACAGAGGATAAGCTCCACAAGTCCCTCCACGGCCTTACAAGAACACTTATCCACAACATGATCGAAGGCGTTACAAACGGCTATTCCAAAACTCTCGAGATCGAGGGTATCGGTTACCGTGCTGCAAAGCAGGGTACAAACGTTGTTATGAACCTCGGCTTCTCACACCAGGTCACTGTTCCCGAAACAGCTGATATCAAGCTCGATGTTCCTAACCCCAACACGATCGTTGTAAACGGCATCGACAAGCAGAAGGTTGGTCAGTACGCTGCTGAGATCCGCGAAAAGAGACCGCCTGAGCCATATAAGGGCAAGGGTATCCGTTACCAGGGCGAGCATATCATCCGCAAGGAAGGTAAAGCTGCTAAGGGTAAGAAGTAATCCGATAATATTTATCCTGTTATGTGGAGGAATGGGACAGCCTGAAAGATCGGCTACTATTCCTTGTTGAAAAGGAGTGAATTTAAATGGTAAAGCAGTTCAACAGAAAGGCTGCAAGAGCTAAGAGACAGGTTCGTGTACGTTCCAAGATCAGCGGAACAGCACAGTGCCCAAGACTTAATGTTTTCCGTTCTGCAAATCACATTTACGCACAGCTCATCGATGATGTTGCAGGCGTAACACTTTGCGCTGCATCTTCCGTAGAGAAGGACTTCGGCGCAAACGGCGGAAACAAGGAAGGCGCTATGAAGGTTGGCGAGATGATCGCTGCAAGAGCTGCCGAAAAGGGCATCAAGGACGTTGTATTCGATCGTGCAGGTTATCTCTACCACGGTAGAGTTGCAGAACTTGCCGAGGGCGCAAGAAAGGGCGGTCTGAACTTCTAAGTTCGGCTTCCAAGTAACTTATAAGGAGGTTATTCTTTTGGCTAATGCTAAGATAGACGCTTCTGCACTCGAACTTTCCGAGAAGGTTGTTGCTATTAACAGAGTTTCTAAGACTGTTAAGGGTGGTCGTATTTACAAGTTTGCTGCACTCGTTGTAGTAGGCGACGGCAACGGCACAGTTGGTTTCGGTATCGGTAAATCAGGAGAAGTTCCTGATGCTATCCGCAAGGGTATCGAGGATGCAAAGAAGAATTTGATTAAAGTTTCCCTCAGAGGAACAACAATCCCTCACGAGGTTATCGGTGAATACGGTGCAGGCAGAGTTCTTATGAAGCCCGCTGCTCCCGGTACCGGTGTTATCGCAGGCGGTCCTGTTCGTGCAGTTATCGAAATTGCAGGTATCAAGGATATCAGAACAAAGTCCCTGCGTTCCAACAACGCTTGCAATGTTGTAAGAGCTACTATCCAGGGTCTTTCAACTCTCCGCAGCGCTAAGGACGTTGCCGACATCAGAGGCAAGTCCGTTAATGAGATCTTAGGTTAAGGAGGACGTTTGAAATGGCACTTAAAGTAAAGCTTGTTAAAAGCCTTAACGGCTGCACAAAGCCGCAGATCGCAGTAGCACATTCTCTCGGCCTCAATAAGGTTGGTGCTGAAAAGGTTCAGCCCGATAATGATGCTACAAAGGGAAAGATCGCTAAGATCAATCACCTTGTAGAAGTTACCGAAGCATAATTGCAGGGAGGTGCGATACAATGTATATTCACGAATTATCACCTGCTGAAGGTTCCAAGAAGGACGTTAAGAGAGTCGGCAGAGGTCACGGTTCAGGCTGGGGCAAAACTTCCGGCAAGGGCCACAAGGGACAGAATGCCCGTTCAGGCGGCGGCGTAAGACCCGGCTTTGAAGGCGGTCAGATGCCTCTCGCAAGAAGAATCCCTAAGAGAGGCTTCAACAACATCTTTGCAGCAAAGATGGCTGCTGTTAATGTTTCCTCACTCGAAATCTTCAAGGAAGGTACAGAGGTCGATGCAGAGCTTCTTCTCGCTTCAGGTCTTGTTAAGAACATTGACAACGGCGTTAAGATCCTCGGCAACGGTGAGATCACCAAGAACTTGACTGTTAAGGCTGATGCATTCTCTGCTTCAGCAAAAGAAAAAATTGAAAAGGCAGGCGGAAAGGCTGAGGTGATGTAATGTGTTTACGACCTTCAGAAACGCTTGGAAGGTTCCTGAGTTAAGGAATAAAATCCTTTACACATTATTGATCATCTTTATTTTCCGTTTAGGCTGTCATATCCCGGTTCCTTTTCTTGACGCTTCGGTAATGGCATCCGATATTTCGGGCAGCGGAAGCTTCCTGAGCTATATGGATATCCTCTCCGGCGGCGCTCTTTCAAAGGGAACTATCTTCGCTCTTTCGATCCAGCCATACATCAATGCTTCGATCATCGTTCAGCTTCTGACGTATGCGCTCCCTCCTCTTGAAAATCTTCAGAAGGAAGGCGAAGAGGGAAGAAAAAAAATTGATAAGATCACTATGTTTGTTTCCCTCGCCATAGCTCTGGTAATGTCATATGCTTACTATATCACGCAGCGCAACAGCGGTGCTGTAAGATTTGCAGACGGCGCTTCGGGCGTATTTGCAGCGATAGTTATTGTCGCAGCATTTACCGCAGGCGCAGGCGTTGTTGTATGGCTCGGCAACTGCATCAATGACAAGGGAATTGGCAACGGTATCTCAATGATACTTTTCGCAGGTATCGTTTCGAGAGGTCCTGCAAGCGTTCTCCGTATGTTTGAGCTTGCAAAAGACGACAAGAAATACTACCTGATCGTTCCGGTCGTTCTCATTGTTTTCGTTCTTATGATCGCGTTCATCGTATTTATGAATGAATCAGAAAGAAGGATCCCGATCCAGTACGCTAAGCGTGTTGTCGGCAGAAAACAGTACGGCGGTCAGAGCACTCATATTCCAATAAAGATCGCAATGAGCGGCGTTATGCCGATCATCTTCGCGATGGCTATTATGTCGCTCCCTGCTACGCTTGAAATGTTCATCAAGGTCAGCGAAAATCCGACTACCTTCTGGCAGAAGTTTTACGCAGGCTTCGTTCACTTCTTCAGCTACCGCAGCGGTTGGTACGCTATCATCTATTTCGTTCTTATCATTGCGTTCAACTACTTCTATGTTGCAATGCAGTATAATCCTATTGAAATAGCTAACAACCTCCGTCAGAGCAACGGCGGTATCCCCGGTATCAGACCCGGTAAGCCTACCAGCGACTATATCCAGAAAGTTCTTTCAAAGATCACTTTGGTCGGTGCATTTTTCCTCGGCGTTATCGCTATCTTCCCGATACTTTCAAATATGGCAATGCCGTCTTTGAATATCGCAATGGGCGGTACTTCGATCCTCATCGTGGTAAGCGTTGTTCTTGAAACTTCGAGAACACTCGAATCTCAGATGATGATGCGTCACCACAAGGGATTCCTCGAATAATCGTCACAAACCATTACACACTTATCGTCAGGAGGATTTGTTATGAATTTGATTTTACTTGGCGCTCCCGGTGCAGGCAAGGGCACACAGGCAGAGGTTATCAGCGCAAAGCTCGGTATCCCTCAGATCTCTACCGGCAACATTCTGCGTGAAGCGGTAAAGAACGGTACGGAATGCGGACTTAAGGCTAAAAGCTATATGGAAAGCGGCGCTTTGGTTCCTGACGAGGTTGTGATCGGCATTCTTAAAGACAGAATTGCCGAGGACGATTGCAAGAACGGTTTCATTCTTGACGGTTTCCCCAGAACTGTTCCTCAGGCAGAGGCTCTTGAGGCTATGGGCGTAAACATCGACAAGGTACTTTCGATCGACGTTCCCGATGCAGACATTCAGGCTCGTATCTCGGGCAGAAGAGTCTGCGAAAAGTGCGGTGCTTCCTACCACGTTGACTTCAAGCCGACTAAGGTAGACGGCGTATGCGACAAGTGCGGCGGCAACGCTGTACAGAGAAAGGACGACGCTCCCGAAACCGTTATTGAAAGACTTAAAACTTACCATGTTCAGACTGCTCCTCTCGCTGATTTCTATGCAGCAAAGGGCAAGCTCACAAGAGTTAAGGGTCTGGACGGCGTGGAAGCGACCTCAAAGGTTGTATTGGAAGCGCTCAATGCTTAAAGGCAGAGAAAAATGATTAATGTTAAATCCAAGTCCGAATTGGAGAAGATGCGTAAAGCAGGTGTTATCACCGCTAACGCACTTCACTACGGCGGACAGTCAATAAAAGTCGGTATGTCAACTTATGAGCTTGACAAGCTTATCCACGATTACATCGTCAAGAACGGTGCAAAGCCTTCGAGCCTCGGTTACTGCGGTTTCCCCGGTTCGGCGTGCATTTCGATCAACAACGAGGTGATCCACGGTATCCCGTCCAAGAAGAAGTTCATTCAGGACGGCGATGTTGTCAGCATTGACGTTACCGCACTTTATGATGGTTACAACGGGGACACGGCTTATACCTTCCCTGTAGGAAACGTTCCCGAAGAAACGCTCAAACTGCTTGAGGTAACAAAAGAGAGTATGTATCTCGGAATCGAGCAGGCTGTTATCGGAAACCGTATCGGCGACATCGGTCATGCGGTTGAAGAACACTGCGTTTCTCATGGATATGGTGTAGTCAGACAGTATATAGGTCACGGCATCGGCAGAGAAATGCACGAAGCTCCCGAAGTTCCGAATTACGGACGTCCGGGACACGGACCAAGACTTGTTGCAGGCATGACTATCACAGTTGAACCGATGATCAATGCGGTCGGAGAGGACGTTAAAGTCCTTTCGGACGGCTGGACCGTAGTGACCAGATCGGGTTCACCCGCTGCTCATTTTGAGCACACTATCGCAATCACTCCCGACGGGCCCGTGATCCTTACGAAGCCCACAATTGTCTGACAACGGCAAACCCCGAAAGGAGTTAAGGCTGTGGAAGCAAAAATCGGAATGATCGTCAGATCGGCTGCAGGACATGACAGAGGAAATTTCCTTGTGATCACCGCAGTTGAGGGTGATTTTGCGTTTATTGCCGACGGAAAAGAGCGAAAGCTCGAAAAACCGAAGAAAAAGCGTTTAAAACACCTTAAACTTACCAATACTGTTATAGATACAGACAATCTGACAGATAAGGGACTTAGAAAGATAATTTCTTCGTTCACCGAAACCCAAGATCCATAAATCTAAAAGGAGGCATATGTTTGTCTAAAGAGGATGTTATTGAGATTGAAGGTACAGTAATCGAAGCTCTCCCGAATGCAATGTTCCAGGTCGAACTTGCAAACGGACACAAGATTCTCGCTCACGTTTCCGGTAAACTCAGAATGAACTACATCAGGATCGTTCCGGGTGATAAGGTCACGGTTGAGATGTCACCATATGACCTCTCAAAGGGCAGAATTACTTGGAGAGCAAAGTGAATTCTTGAAAAAGGAGGTATTTATCATGAAAGTAAGACCTTCAGTAAAACCAATTTGTGAAAAATGCAAAATCATTAAGAGAAAAGGCAAAATTATGGTTATCTGCGAGAACCCTAAGCACAAGCAGCGTCAGGGCTAATCAGTAAAGATCCGTAATAATTGCTTTAAAACGTAAAAATCCAATTCGGAGGTGTATGTAAATGGCACGTATTGCAGGCGTTGACCTTCCAAAGGATAAGAGAGTCGAGATCGGACTCACATATATCTATGGCATCGGTCGCAAATCTGCTGATATTATCCTCAAGGAAACAGGCGTAAACCCTGACATCAGAGTTAAGGATCTTTCCGAGGATGATCTTGCAAAGATCCGTGATTATATTGATAAGAATTTCATCGTTGAGGGTGACCTTCGCAGAAATGTTGCTCTTAACATCAAGCGTCTTGTTGAGATCGGTTGCTACAGAGGCGTTCGTCACAGAAAGGGTCTCCCCGTCAGAGGTCAGAGAACCAAGACTAACGCAAGAACCCGCAAGGGCCCTGTAAAGACAATCGCTAACAAGAAGAAGTAAGGAGGGAATGAACAATGGCTCAGGTTAAAGGCAAGAAGACTGTCGTTAGACGTCGTCGTGAGCGTAAAAACATTGAAAATGGTGCTGTTCATATCCAGTCCACTTTCAACAACACAATCGTAACTATTACTGATACACAGGGTAACGCAATTTCATGGGCTTCCGCAGGCGAACTCGGTTTCAGAGGTTCCAAGAAGTCTACTCCGTTCGCTGCTCAGACAGCTGCTGAAACTGCTGCTAAGGCTGCAATGGATCACGGTCTTAAGACTGTTGAAGTTTACGTTAAGGGACCCGGTGCAGGACGTGAAGCTGCTATCAGAGCTTTGCAGACTGTAGGTCTTGAAGTAAGACTCATCAAGGATGTTACTCCTATTCCTCACAACGGATGCCGTCCTCCTAAGAGACGTCGTGTATAACAGATATACCGATATTCTTTTACAGGTAAGCGTTTCCGCTTAATAATACGTTTTTTAATTACCAATGGAGGTGTAATTCTAAATGGCAGTTAATAAAGACCCCATACTCAAAAAATGCAGATACTTAGGAATCAGCCCTATGGTTATGGGTATTTCTAAGACTTCTAATAGAAACCCCGGTGCCAACAACAGAAAGAAGCTTTCCGAATACGGCACACAGCTCAAGGAAAAGCAGAAGCTCAAGTTCATCTACGGCGTTCTTGAGAAGCCTTTCTATCACTACTACGAACTCGCAAGCAAGGCTACTGACAAGACTACCGGTGACGCGCTCATCACTATTCTTGAATCCAGACTTGATAACGTAGTTTTCAGAATGGGTCTCGCTCTCACAAGACGTGAAGCAAGACAGCTCGTTACTCACAGACACTTCACAGTAAACGGTGAGAGAGTTGACATTCCTTCTTACAGAGTTAAGGAAGGCGACGTTATCGCTCTTTACGAAGGCAGCCGTTCAAGTGCTAAGTTCAAGGAGATCTACGATCAGACTAACGGCAGAGTAGTTCCTACATGGCTCGATTCCAACAAGGACAATTTCTCCGCTAAGGTTGTTCGTATGCCTGCAACTGAAGACCTTGACTATGAGGTTGAAACTCACCTTATCGTCGAGTTGTATTCCAAGTAATAGGTTTATCGTGTATAAACTTTTTATATGCGTTAATGATCCGCAATGCGAATATAGGAGGGTTTTATAATGCTTGAAAAAATCGAAAAGCCGGAAATCGAAACCGTTGAACTCAAGACCAACGGCACTTACGGCAAGTTTGCTATCGCTCCTCTTGAGCGCGGCTATGGACATACTCTTGGCAACAGCCTCAGACGTGTCCTGCTCTCCTCGCTTCCGGGTGTTGCTGTTACTTCGGTGAAGATTGACGGTGTACACCACGAATTATCTACTATTCCGGGCGTTAAGGAAGATGTTACTGAAATAGTTCTTAACCTTAAGGGACTTACGGCTAAGCTTTACGGCGAAGGCCCCAAGACAATCTATATCGAAGCCGAAGACGAATGCGAAGTTACCGCAGGTGACATCAAGGCGGATTCGGAAGTTGATATCCTCGTTCCGGATATGCACATTGCTACACTCGGCAAAGACGCTAAGCTTTATATGGAGATCACTATCGACAGAGGACGCGGATACGTTCCTGCTGAAAAGAACAAGCAGCTTTTCAACTTCGGCGTTGATGTTATCGCTGTTGACTCCATTTATACCCCTGTACTGAAAGTAAATTACACTGTTGAAGACACCCGTCTTGGACAGGTAACTGATTATGATAAGCTCACACTTGATGTCTGGACCAACGGCGTTGTTTCAGCCAAGGAAGCTGTATCACAGGCAGCCAACCTCCTCATTGAGCATCTGAAGCTCTTCAGCGAGCTTTCCGATGAATCCGCTATCACTGAGATCATGGTAGAAAAGGACGACAAGGGCAAAGAAAAAGTCCTTGAGATGACCATTGAGGACCTTGACTTATCAGTACGTTCGTTCAATTGCCTTAAACGTGCAAACATTAACACAGTAGGTGATTTGATCAACAAGTCAGAAGAAGAGATGATGAAAGTCAGAAACCTTGGTAAGAAGTCCTTTGACGAAGTTAAGGAAAAGCTTCAGTCCCTCGGTTTTGAACTCAGCTCTGAAGATGATAACTAAGAGTGATAATTTTGCAAAAATACGATACTTTTAATAGGTAAGGAGTGATTAGAATGCCGGGAACAAGAAAATTGGGCAGAACAAGTGACCACAGAAAAGCAATGCTCAGAGCTATGGTTACATTCCTGCTCGAAAACGGCAAGATCGAAACAACAGTAACAAGAGCCAAAGAGGTTCGCGCTATGTCTGAAAAGATGATCACCATCGCCAAGACTAACGACCTCCACTCCAGACGTCAGGTTCTTGCTTATGTTACAAAGGAAGATGTTGTCAAGAAGCTTTTTGACGAGATCGCACCTAAGTACGCTGATGTTAATGGCGGTTATACAAGAATCATCAAGACAGGTCCAAGACGCGGCGACGCTGCTGAAATGGCTATCATTGAACTTGTATAAGTTTCTTTCGATATATATAATCAACGCTGTTCGATCAATTTCGGACAGCGTTTTTTTAATGCGTAATTCGTAATGCGTAATTATTGCATAACCAAAGTTTATCGGGTGGAGCGGTAGGAAATCTTACTTTTATATAAAAAGGAATCTATGGGTTCAATATCTGCCGATTTTCGCATTTTGTAGGGTTTATAATATTATGTTGGAAATGTTTCTTAACATAGTTCTTTCGGAAATGTGGAAAGATTGTTGCCGAGGGCACGATAATTACGAATTACGCATTACGAATTATGCATTATATTCAGGTTGACTTTTTCTTAAAACTGGTTTATAATTATACTGTATATTTATGCCCCGAAAATGAAATAATAGGTATAGGATACTAATTCTTAATCAACCTATAGACAAACTCTTGGCTATAATAAGTTCATTCT
>UQQA01000031.1 GCA_900543105.1 uncultured Ruminococcus sp.
GTCTTGACAAGACAAACATCATTCACTGCCCAATCGGTAAGGCTTCTTTCGGTCCTGAAAAGCTCGACAAGAACCTTAACACACTTCTTGAAGCAGTTGCAAAGGCTAAGCCTGCTGCTGCAAAGGGCACATACTTCAAGTCCTGCGTTGTTTCTTCAACAATGGGCGTTGGTATTGCTGTAAATACTGCTAAGTACGGTGTTTAATTTATAAGATATAACGATAAAGCTCCTGATCATTTCGGGAGCTTTATTTTTATAAAAAACAGCCTTGCATTTTTGTACAAAACGTAAATTTTTTTATACCCCTTGCAATTTTTTTAGAAATGTTGTATCATATAAATAATATAGTTGAAAACGTTTTCAAATCATTGAAAACTTGTGGAGGTAAAATATGGCAGATAAAATTTACGGCGTTCATCTGGGCGCAGCAAAGTACGCAGTTGATATCGGCGACGGTTCGGAAAGAGGGGAATATGTAAATCAGGATTATATAATCAATAAGCTCGGCAGACCCCACAGAGCTGTTTCGCTTATGTATTGCTATTATCCGCTCGATAAGGAATTCCCGGGAAGAATTTCCGAAGTCATGAAGGACGCAAATGTAACATTCCAGTGGGGCTATCCTTACGATGACTATTTCACATACAAGGGCGGGCTTGAGGGCGACAGAACGGGTGAGCCTTTCACATATATGCGTGATGTTCGCCGTCACGGTCAGGACGTAAACCTTACACTCACCGTTGATCCTAACGTTTCCGATGAACAGCTCATCGCTATCGCAAAGGATCTGCGTACATTCGGCAGAATGTTTCTCAGAATCAACCACGAAGCAACGGGCAACTGGTTCTCTTTCAACAAGAGAGCAACATACCAGCAGGTTGCTGACTTCTTCGTTCATTTTTCAAAGATCATTCACGAATATGCACCGAATGTTAAGACGGTAATGTGCATCGGCGGTATCGAACACCCCGAAAACGGCGAAGAAATGGAAATGGAAAAGGAGTTCGCTCAGTGCGTTCCCGAGGCTGACGTTTGGTCTGTTGATAAGTATATGGCTCTTCACTGGGGTTGGCCTTTCGACGTTGCAGAGCCGGGCGGAACATCTCACTCACGCAGCAAGGTCGAGAATACCTACAACCTCACAAAGCTCAGCTATGAAAGATTCAAGTATCTCAACGGCGGCGCAGGCAAGCCGATGACAATGGCTGAATTCAATGCTGACGGTGACGTTACAGGCCCTTACGATCAGGCAAAAATGGTTCGTGACTTCTGCGATATCCTCGAAAATGAGCAGCCCGACTGGTTCAGCGGCTTCACAATGTATCAGTTCCGTGACCGCGGCAGGCTCGGACTTGAGATACAAGACCCGAACAATGAAGATGTCGGCATTGAGCAGCCGCTTATGAAAACCTACAAAGAGATCATTAACAGCAAGCTTTTCAGCCCTGAAATGACACAGAATGATGAAGCACAGCTCCCCGTGACACTCCGTTGGGGCGGCTCGGAAGATGCTGACGGTATCGCAATTCCTGTACATTTCGACAGCGACCCTCACTTCTGCGAAGTTGTTTTTGATAAGGAAGACGATGGAAATTATATGCTCGAGATCAACGGAAAGTGGTTCTACAAGTCACCAAAGGCTCGCACTATCGATCTTATGCCTGCATTCTTTGAGAATCGTCTTGATGGTGCTGCTGATATGACTATCAAGCTTTTCGCACCTCCTGCAAGCGGCGAAAACGACAGCACTCAGGGCAGCGACTGGGATACAAACTACTACTACACGCTCAAAACTCTTCCAAAGGTTCGTGTTCTCTGCACACCTGTTGAAAAGTAATCTTAAAGGGTATCGAAGAAAATTCGGTACCCTTTTTGCATACTCTTTCGTTTTTCCGACTAAAATATAGGGGAGAACTGAAAGGCGGTGCGGAGTTGGAGCGAAAGTATAAAATTATGATATTCGGAGGAACACTTCTGCTCGCTGCGGCAGTAAACCCGGAGCTTGCATTTCGGCTTATCAGCGATGCATTTCAAGTGTTTCGTCCGATTATTATAGGAATGGCTGCAGCGTTCGTGATAAACCGACCCGTCTGCAAGATATATGAACTTTGCGGTAAGCTTTCGGACGAAATTTTGTCACGATCGGCAAAACGGCACTATACCGCTTTCAACAGTATTGCAAGGATAACCGCAAGCTCCCGAAGTGAAAAACACAAGGCTCGATGGGTGCTGTCGGTCACGCTCGGGTATATTCTGCTTGTTGCAATAGCTGCGGCGGCTGTCGGAATAATAATTCCGCAAATTCTGGACAGTGTTAAAATTCTCGTTTCAAACAGCGACATATATTTTGACAGGATAAAATATTTTTACAGCAGGCTTTCGGAAAATGACAAACTCGGAATAATTCCTGCTGTCGGTTCGATGATCGAAAAGGCAGGGGAGAAGCTTCCCGAGATAGCAGCTGATTTTTATGGAAAAACCGCTGGCTTTGTCGGATTTCTGACCGATTTTTTCATCGGGATAGTGATCTCGATCTATATTCTCATTGCAAAGGATAAGCTGCGGAGCATCGTGCGAAGAATTTCGCAAAAAATAATGTCCGAACAGCGCTACAGGCGTTATGCAAAGCTTTATTACACCGTTTATGAAGTTTTTTCACGCTTCGTCAGCGGTCAGATAACCGAGGCGGCTATTCTCGGCGGACTTTGCTATGTCGGAATGAAGCTGTTCAGGTTCGATTATGCACTTCTGATAAGCTTTATCATAGGCATAACCGCACTTATGCCTGTCGTTGGAGCGATAATAGGAACGATACCGTGTGCATTTCTGCTTTTCCTCGTAAAACCGATATCTGCAGTGTGGTTCGTGGTGTTCATAATCATTTTGCAGCAGCTTGAAAATAATCTTATCTACCCGAAAGTGGTAGGGAAAAGTATGGGACTTCCGCCACTGCCAGTGCTTATCGCAATTCTTATCGGCGCAAAGCTCGGCGGCTGTGTGGGAATACTTTTGGCAGTCCCGATAACCTCGGTGATTTACGGCATAATCAAGGAAAAGCTTGATGATAGTTAAAATAACCGCTGTTCAAATCTATTTTGAACAGCGGTTATTTTAAGCTTTATTCATCTTTTTTGTATAATTGACAATGTAGATTCCAAGGCACACAAGCACGAGTGCCGCAATGCTTTTCAGACCGAACGCTTCCGATTCTCCGAGCAGGAACGCCGAAAGAATAAATCCGAAAACGGGGTTCATAAATCCATAAACGGCAATTCTTGAAACGGGATAATATTTGAGCAGTGATGCCCAGAGCGAATATGCTATCGCCGAGAGTGATGCAAGATATATCAGCAGCAGTACAGATTTCAGGTCAAATCCGCTTATCCTGCCACCGAGCGCAAAGCCGAGTATTGACATTACTATTCCTCCGAGCAGGAATTGCCATGCGCTCATCATCATCGGATTTTCTTCGTTCGACCAGTGTTTCATCAGCACGGAAGAAAACGCATACGCCACGGTCGAGATAAGTATGAAGCCTTCGCCTTTGAGCGTAAGTCCACCTGCGAGGTCGCCTTTGCCGACATTGATTATAACAACTCCTGCGAAGCCAATAATGCTGCCGATGATCTTCGCTGCGGTGAATTTTTCCATTCGGAAGATAAGGCAGGAAACGATGAGCGCAACGAAAACATTCATCGCCTCGATTACCGATGCCTTTACGCCCGAGGTGTTGGAAAGTCCGATGTAGAAGAAAAGATACTGCAATATCGTCTGGAACATACTGAGTGAGAAGACTTTCGGCAGGCTTTTCATTGTCGGGCGGAGAAATTTTCCGCTTATAAGGCTTGTGATGATAATTGCGATAACCCCTGCGAGCGTGAAGCGAAGTCCTGCATAAAGTATCTCAGTCGGAATATCCTCGGACGAGATGTTGAGCCACGAAAATCCTATCTTTACAAGCGGAAATGCGCTGCCCCACAAAAGGCAGCAGAGCATCGCGGACGGCAGCACCATTTGAGGATTTTCAAGTATGCTTTTTTTAGTTTCCATTTATAAAGGGGTGACCTCCGTTACCATGGCTTTACTGCACCGACAATGTCATTGATGCTGTTGAGGTGGTTATCCTCCACATATTTTTCAAGACCGTCGATTATCTTTACAGCTGCAAGAGGATCATTGAAAAGAGCAGCGCCGACCTGAACAGTAGAAGCACCTGCCATCATCATTTCAACAGCGTCCTCCCAAGTGGAGATGCCGCCCATTCCGCATACTGGGATCTTAACAGCGTTTGCGACCTGCCATACCATTCTTACGGCAACGGGGAAAACAGCAGGACCCGAAAGTCCACCGACATTATTATGAAGAATAGGACGCTTTGTGTGGATATCTATTCTCATTCCGAGAAGCGTGTTGATAAGCGAAACTGCGTCTGCACCCTCGGCTTCGACAGCCTTTGCGATCTCTGCAATGTTCGTAACGTTAGGAGAAAGCTTTATCATTATCGGCTTCTTTGTTGCTGCACGAACTATCTTTGTTATCTGAGCCGCACCCTCGCAGCTTACGCCGAATGCCGCGCCGCCTGCCTTGACGTTCGGGCAGGAAATGTTTACTTCGATCATCGGAACATCGGTCCGGTCGAGTTTTTCAGCAACTTCACGGTAGCCGTCTGCTGTCGAGCCTGCCATATTTGCGATGATGACTGTATTTTTTCCCATAAGGTAGGGGAGTTCGTGTGCGATGAAATGGTCAACGCCGGGGTTCTGAAGTCCGACGCTGTTGAGCATACCCGATGGTGTTTCTGCGATCCTCGGTGGGAGATTGCCCGTGCGGAGTTTTTCGGTCGTGCCTTTTACGCTGATGCCGCCGAGCTTGGAAAGGTCGAAGAACTCTTCATATTCCTTGCCGTAGCCGAATGTTCCCGATGCAGGGATAACAGGGTTTTTGAAGTCAACTCCTGCGAAATTTACAGCTAATTTATTCATCGAAATTTACCTCCTCGCCGTCAAATACGGGGCCGTCCTTGCA
Source organism: uncultured Ruminococcus sp. (assembly GCA_900543105.1). Taxonomy (GTDB): domain Bacteria; phylum Bacillota; class Clostridia; order Oscillospirales; family Ruminococcaceae; genus UMGS363. The sequence continues at coordinate 5,028 of UQQA01000031.1, forward strand.
GACGTGGGAATAAAATTCCTCGCCGTCACGGATAGTTCTGCAAACGCAGACAAGGCAAGCACCTATTCCGCAGCCCATTCTTTCTTCGAGCGAAACCTGCGTCTTTATGCCGTTTTCCCTTGCGATCTCAACAATTTTTTTGAGCATTACGGAAGGACCGCAGGCGTAGATAACATCAGGCTTTTCCTTCGCGATCTCTTCCTTGAGAGCGTCAGTAACGAAGCCTTTTCTTCCTGCCGAGCCGTCGTCGGTGCAGAGGATAGTCTGTGCTCCCGTCTTGGCAAAATCATTCTGAAGAATAACAGCGGAGGAGTTTCTGAAACCGCTTATCACCTTGGCATTTGCGCCGAAGTGTTCAGCAATTGGAACCATCGGAGGATTTCCTATGCCGCCGCCGATGATTACAGCCTTGTTATAGCCGTCAAGATTGAATCCGTTTCCGCCGAGCGGAGCAACAATGTCAATGAGGTCGCCCTCTGCAAGCTGTGAAAGCTCCTTTGTGCCCTTTCCTCTGACTTCAAAAACAATGCGGAGAGTTCCTTTTTCCTTGTCTATGCCGCAGATCGAAATAGGTCGGCGGAGCATAAATCCGTCAACCTTTATGTTAATGAACTGACCCGGCTGTGCAGCCTGAGCAGCATCGGGGCAGAGTATCGTCATATCGTAAATTTCTCTTGCAAGAGCTGTTTTGGATATGATAGGGTAGCAGCTTTGTGTGTATTTCATAATAACCTCCTTATATCTGATCGGAATGTGTACAAAAATCAAGCAAAATCCCGAACTAATGGATCTTACGCCGATTTTTTGTCTGCACATTCATTAGAGAGCAGTATTAATGCCTTTTTACTTTCGGTTCTATGCTTTTTGCGTAATATTCATCTGTGTCGGGGAGAATGAGATCGGTTGTCGAAAGATCGTCCATTGCGTTTTCCTTAACGCTGTCGTTTTGCTTCTTGTCGGTTTCAAGCTTGTTCTGTTCAAGCCATTTTTCCGCAGAATCAGCCGTCACCTGAATGTTCGGGATAATGCCGAGCTGTTCTTTTTCCGCTGTTATATCAAGCATTTCCATTCGCTTTTCTTCTGTCTCTATTTTCGGGGCAGTCTTTTGTTCGGGGTGTTCCGCGAGCCATTTTTCACGCATTTTTGCATAATGCGAACGCCGCAAATAGAATACTGCAAGGTTAAAAGTCGGAAAACCCTCCTGCGTCACAAGATAATCAAGCTCTTTCAGTCCGCGCACCGTAAAATCGTTTATCCAGAAGCCTGCAAGAGCATAAACCATGAGCATGACTGCCCAGAAACCGTTCATATCGTCAAAAAGACCGAAGCCTGCAAGGATACCGAGTATAAGATGCGCAGGATAGATCACAGCCATTACCTTCGGAGCAAATTTCAGATGGAATGTGTTTCCGAGGATCGAAAAGATTATCGTCAGCAGTGCGAGCGGAAATGTTATGAGCCAGCCGCTTGTGTTGTAAGCAACGCTTGAAATGTTTTTTCCCGTATCAACGATAACTTCATTTATCGTGTCGAGAAGATTTCCCGCAATTGAGTTGGAAATGACGGACGCAGACTTATAAAGAACCATAAGAAACGATAAATACATCATCGCAGCACTGCTGATAAGCTCATAGATAAGCGAAATTTTGAATCCCCGCAGTGCAATGCGCATACGCTCACCGTTTATGTCGAAGTTCTGATCCCTCAAAAAAGACGAGTTAAGCTTTTCGTCCCAGCTCATAATTTTTCCCCCTGAACTATGTCGGTATTTCTGTAATTTGAACTTATCCCAAACGAGCCTGTCCGTTTATGGGCAGGCTGCGTTTTTGATTATAATTCAGCGGATATATGCCAAACCTTCTTCCGCGGATACAAACTGACCCTTGCTGTGAACAAAGCGGAACGAAGTGTAGCGATGGCGCGGATCCGCCGCGGGGCGTTCCCCGCTTAAATCTTTGTGATATCGACCATTTCAATGTCGTCAATATCCTTGCCCATTGCAAGTATATCAGCAACAGCGTTTGCGGTGTCGATAGCTGTAAGGCAGCAGATAGAACGTTCGACCGTCTTACGGCGAATCTTTACGCTGTCGAGAGCAGGAAGTCTGCCCTTTGCGGAGGTCGAGATAACATAGTCGATCTTGCCGCTGTCGAGGAGATCCATAACGTTCGGACCTTCTTCGGAGGCTTTGCGGACAACGTTCGCTGCGATCATATTTCTGTTGAGTATCGAAGCAGTTCCGCTCGTTGCATAAAGCGTGAATCCAAGACGTTCGAATTTTTCGGCAACGTAGAGGATCTCCTGCTTGTCGGTATCACGGACTGTGATAAGAACACCGCCGCCCGTTTTCTTGGTGAGGTCATAGCCTGCACCGACAAGTCCCTTGTAAAGAGCGTCCTCAAAGTTGTGAGCGATACCAAGACATTCACCCGTGGACTTCATCTCAGGTCCGAGTGCAGTATCAACATCGTGGAGCTTTGCAAAGCTGAAAACAGGAACTTTGACAGCGATATATTCAGCCTCTCTGTAAAGACCGCTCTCATAGCCCTGCTGTTTGAGTGTCTCGCCGAGCATTATCTTTGTTGCGATATCGACCATAGGAACGCCCGTTACCTTTGAAATGTAAGGAACTGTTCTGGACGAACGAGGGTTTACTTCGATAACGTAAACTTCGTTGTTGTAAACAACATACTGAATATTTACAAGACCGATTACTTTAAGTTCAAATGCAAGCTTTCTTGTGTAGTCGATGATAGTTTCACGAATTTTCTTTGTGAGCGTCATTGCAGGGTAAACGGAGATAGAGTCGCCCGAGTGTATGCCTGCACGTTCGATATGCTCCATGATACCCGGGATAAGGTAGTCAGTACCGTCGCAGATAGCGTCAACTTCGACTTCCTTGCCCATCATATACTTATCGATAAGAACAGGGTTTTCAAGTCCGCCTCTTGTGATGATAGCCATATATTCGATGATATCCTGATCGGAGTGTGCGATTATCATATTCTGACCGCCGAGAACGTAGGAAGGACGCATAAGAACGGGGTAGCCGAGGCTTTCGGCAGCGGCAAGAGCTTCATCAACGTTCATTACAGTATGACCTGCGGGACGTGGGATTCCGCACTTATTGAGGAGTTCGTCAAAACGCTCTCTGTCCTCTGCAGCGTCGATGCTGTCAGCGGAAGTACCGAGAATATTTACGCCCATTTCGTCAAGATATTTTGTGAGCTTGATAGCAGTCTGACCGCCGAACTGAACAACTACGCCGTCAGGCTTTTCGGTTGCGATAAGTGAAGCGACATCTTCCTTTGTAAGAGGGTCGAAGTAAAGTCTGTCGCCCGTGTCAAAGTCGGTGGAAACTGTTTCAGGGTTGTTGTTGCAGATAACAGCTTCGTAACCCATTTCTTTGAGCGCCCATACGCAGTGAACGGAGCAGTAGTCGAATTCGATACCCTGACCGATTCTGATAGGACCCGAACCGAAAACGATGATCTTTTTCTTGTCGGTCTTCTTTCTGTCAAGGAACTGGAGTGCTTCGTTCTCCTCGTCATAGGTCGAGTAGAAGTAAGGTGTTTCAGCCTTGAATTCGCCTGCGCAGGTGTCAACCATTTTGTATACGAAGTCACGGTGCTTAGGGCATTTCTGACCGCTTATGCGCTCAATAGTGCTGTCGAGGTAGCCGTAACGCTTTGCAAGGTCATATTTATCATCGGTGAGTGCGCCGTCGGCAAGGTATTTTTCAAGCTCAACAAGGTTTTTGAGCTTGGAGATGAACCAGTTGTCGATCCTTGTGATCTCATGTATCTTATCAACGGAAATTCCACGCTTTAAAGCCTCAAATACAACGAATGAACGCTCATCGTCAACATTGTAAAGGAGCTTTTCTATCTCTTCTGTAGGAATATTTGCAAGCTTTTTGAGGTTCATGCTGTCCATGCCGAGTTCGATGGAACGTACAGCTTTCATCATAGCCTGCTCGAACGAAGTGCCGATAGCCATAACTTCGCCCGTTGCCATCATCTGTGTGCCGAGTGTTCTCTTTGCGTAAACGAACTTGTCGAAAGGCCACTTCGGGAACTTTACAACAACGTAGTCGAGCGCAGGCTCAAAGCAAGCGTAGGTCTTGCCCGTTACGGCATTGATGATCTCGTCAAGAGTGTAGCCGATAGCGATCTTCGTTGCAACCTTTGCGATAGGATAACCTGTTGCCTTGGAAGCGAGTGCGGAAGAACGCGAAACTCTTGGGTTTACTTCGATAACAGCATATTCAAATGAGGTCGGGTGAAGTGCGAACTGGCAGTTGCAGCCGCCCTCTACCTTAAGTTCGGAAATAATGTTGATAGCCGCTGTACGGAGCATCTGATATTCCTTATCGGTGAGCGTTACAGCAGGTGCGATAACGATAGAGTCGCCCGTGTGAATGCCTACAGGGTCGAAGTTTTCCATCGAGCAGACCGTGATAACATTGTCCTTGCGGTCACGGATAACTTCAAACTCGATCTCTTTCCAACCCGAGATACATTTTTCAACAAGTATCTGGTGGATAGGGGAAAGGCGAAGTCCGTTCGTTGCAATATCACGAAGCTCTTCTTCATTGTTTGCGATACCGCCGCCCGTGCCGCCGAGTGTGAATGCAGGACGGATAATTACGGGGTAGCCGATAACATTGTTCGTGAAATCAACAGCGTCTTCAAGCTCTTCAACGACCTTGGACGGGATACAAGGCTCGCCGATCTTTTCCATAGTGTCCTTGAATGCCTGTCTGTCCTCAGCCTTGTGAATGGTTTCCGGGTTAGCACCGAGGAGCTTTACACCGTGGGATTCGAGGAAGCCTTCCTCTGCAAGCTGCATGGAAAGCGTAAGACCCGTCTGTCCGCCGAGTGTGGAAAGAACGCTGTCAGGCTTTTCGATCTCAATGATCTTCTTTACAACATCAAGTGTGAGAGGTTCAATATAAACCTTGTCAGCCATTGCCTTATCGGTCATAATCGTAGCAGGGTTGGAGTTGATAAGTACAACCTCAAGACCCTCCTGCTTAAGAGCACGGCAAGCCTGTGTGCCTGCATAGTCAAATTCGGCAGCCTGACCGATAACGATAGGACCAGAACCGATAACGAGGACCTTTTTTATATCATTACGAAGCGGCATTTTACTTGTCCTCCTTGTTTTTCTTAATTAGATCAATGAATTTATCGAAAAGATAAGCGGTGTCGAGAGGACCGCCGCAAGCTTCGGGGTGGAACTGTACCGTGAAGCAGGGGAATGCTGTGTAGCGAACACCCTCGCAGGTCTTGTCGTTTGCATTTATGTGTGAGACCTTGCCGACCTCGGACGGAACGCTGTCGCTTATTACAGCGTAGCCATGGTTCTGGGAGGTAACGAACGTCTTGTCCATGTCAAGGTCGATAACAGGCTGATTTGCACCTCTGTGACCGTATTTGAGCTTTTCGGTCTTAGCGCCGTTCGCAAGAGCCATAAGCTGGTGTCCAAGACAGATTCCGAAGATTGGGATGTTCGCAGTTGTGAGTTTTTTGAGCTCTGCGATAACTTCAACATTTTCGGCAGGATCTCCCGGGCCGTTGGAAAGCATTATTCCGTCAGGCTTCATTGCGATAACTTCTTCCGCAGTTGTCGAAGCAGGAACTACTGTAACATTGCAGCCTCGGTTGATAAGCTCACGGCGGATATTTCTCTTGTAGCCGAAATCATAAAGCACAACATTGTAAGTCGGGTTCTCAGCAGGATATTCTTTCTTGTTGGGGATAGTCACCGACTTTACAGCGTTAACGATCTTGAATTCAGCGATCTTTTTGAGGAACTCGTCTTTCTTTTCGTAAACATTTTCCGTTGTGATAACGCCGTTCATAACGCCGTGTTCACGGATAATTCTTGTAAGGCATCTTGTGTCGATAGAGTGTATGCCGATGATGTTGTTCTTAACGAGAAATTCGTCAATTCTGCCCGTCATTCTGAAGTTGGACGGGGAGTTGCACCATTCTCTTACAATGTAGCCGTTGACGTAGGACTTTTCGGATTCTCCGTCCTCCTCGTTCACACCGTAGTTTCCGATGAGCGGAAATGTCTGTGTAACGATCTGACCGAAGTAGCTCGGATCTGTGAGAGTTTCCTGATAAGCGGTCATGCTTGTTGTAAAAACTATCTCTCCGAAAGAAGTTCCCTTTGCTCCGAAAGAGCAGCCCTCAAAGATCTTTCCGTTTTCAAGCATAATGTACGCTTTATCGCCTGTGTTGAATAAAGACATTATTTTTCCTCCCGATTTATAATGTATTAACGGAATATCCTGACTTGATAAAGTCAGTAGTACCTTATTTTATTTTTTAAGCGCAGTAACGAATGAGGTGATGTCCTCTCTCATACGGATACATTCTCTTCTTGCAGCCTTGGCGAAGTCCTTTTCATCGCAGCCCTCTTTCTTGTAAGCAGTCATAACAGCTCTTGAAGAGTTTACGATAGCGCCGAGACCCTTTTCATCGAAAGCCTTTGCAACGCCCTCTGCACCGCCGCCCTGAGCGCCGTATCCGGGAACGAGGAAGAATGTGTGTGGGAGCTTTGCTCTCATTTCTGCAAGCTGTTCGGGATATGTTGCGCCGACAACTGCACCAACAGCGGAGTAGCCGTACTTGCCGATTGTGTCCTTGCCCCATTCTTCACACATTTCGCCCATTGTGTTGTAAATGGTCTTGCCGTCGTCAAGGATTCTGTCCTGAAGCTCGCCCGAGGACTTGTTGGAGGTCTTGACAAGAACAAAGATACCCTTGTCATTTTCTGCGCAAACCTTTGTGAGGGGCGCAATGCCGTCCGTTCCGAGATAACCGTTTACCGTGAGCGCATCAGCACCGAAGCCCTCAAACTTTACTCCGTCAACTTCTGTGCTGCCGAGGTAAGCGTTCGTGTAAGCTTCCATTGTTGCGCCGATATCGTTTCTCTTGCCGTCGACCATGACAAACATACCTTTGCTCTGTGCGTATTCAATTGTCTTGTAAAGCGTTTTAACGCCCTGCCAGCCGTACATTTCGTAGTAAGCTGCCTGCGGCTTGATTGCAGGAACGATGTCGTAGATTTCATCGATGATAGCCTTGTTGAATTCAAGGATAGCCTTTGCCGCACCCTTAAGGTCAGCACCCTTTTCCTCGAATGCCTTTTTCTTGATGAATTCGGGAACATAATCAAGCTTAGGGTCAAGTCCTACAACTGTAGGGTTGCCCGTTTCGATTATCTTTGCAATAAGTCTGTCAAATGACATTTTCAACACTCCTTTTTATCTTTCAAAGCGGATAATTCCGTCTGTTATCGTCATAAGGTTCTGACCCTTGAACTTTTCACCCTTGAAAACCGTGTTGTGCGATTTTGAGTGAAGCTTTTCGGGTTCAACTACCCATTCTTTTTCAGTATCAACGAGGATAAGGTCAGCCTTTGCGCCCTTTTCGACTTTTATAACGGGCAGACCGAGCAGCTCTCTTGGCTTTTCAGCCATCATTTCGGATATTCTGCTTAGTGAAAGCTTTCCTGTGTGATAGAAATGCGTGAGCATAGCCGCAAGCGAGGTTTCAAGTCCGACAACTCCGTTCGGAGCTTTGCAGAAGTCAGCCTTTTCTTCAGCTGCGTGAGGCGCGTGGTCGGTAACGATGCAGTCGATAGTTCCGTCAAGCACAGCTTTCTCAACAGCCGCACGGTCTGCTTCGGTGCGAAGCGGCGGATTCATTCTGTAATCAGCATCGAGCGAGCGGATCTTTTCGTCCGTGTACATAAAGTAGTGCGGACAGGTCTCACAAGTTACCTTAACGCCTCTTGCCTTTGCCTCTCTGATAAAGTCGAGACTTCCGACCGTTGAAACGTGGCAAATGTGGATTCTCGCATCTGCGCTCATCGCAACAGCGATCTCACGGGCAGTGATGCTGTCCTCGGAAGCACGGTTCATTCCCTTTAAGCCAAGCTCTGCGGAAACTTCGCCGTCATTCACGATGCCGCCGTTGATAATGTTAAGGTCTTCGCAGTGCGAAGCAATGAGAATTCCGTTTTTATTCGATTCAAGCATAGCCTGACGAAGAAGCTCCGCATTTTCAACGGGACGACCGTCATCGGAGATTATTCTTACCCCGATAGAGGAGTGGTCATAAAGCTCTTTTCCGAGCATACCCTTTGTAACGCAGCCTGCGGGATAAACCGAAACGCCCGTAGGTTCAGCCTTGCTCACGATGTAATCGACAGTTTCCCTGCTGTCGATAGGAGGTTTCGTGTTCGGCATACAAACAACGCCCGAAACACCGCCTGCAAGTGCGGCCGCACAACCCGTCAGAACATCTTCCTTGTGAGTGAATCCCGGGTCACGGAAGTGAACGTGCATATCGAAAAGCGACGGCATAACAACAAGCTTTCCGTTTCCCTCAATAACTCTGTCAGCGGCTTCGGAAACTTTTCCGACCTCCGCAATAACACCGTCCTTAACGAGAACATCACCGATCGTATCAGTTCCTGCATCAACAATTCTTACATTTTTAAATAGTATGCTCCGGTTCAAGCGCTTTCCTCCTTTAAACTTCTCCAAAAATAACTACTTTTCCGTCTTTGCCGTCAAAGATCACCTTGACCGATTCATCACGGGAGGTCGGAACGTTTTTGCCGACATAATCGGGACGTATCGGCAGCTCTCTGTGTCCTCTGTCAACGAGAACGGCAAGCTGTATCGACTGCGGACGGCCTCTTTTTATAAGTGCGTCTATCGCAGCACGGGCGCTTCGTCCCGTAAAGATAACATCATCAACAAGGATTATCTTCTTGCCCGTTACGTCAAAATCGATAACTGTCTTATCACAGTCGGGAGCATGGCGTTCATCATCACGGCAGGAAGTGATGTCGAGTGCGCCGACCTTTACGGCTGTTCCCTCAAGTTCGTTTATCTTTGCAGCAATTTTTGAAGCGATGTTCAGACCGCCCGACATTATCGCAATAATGCAAATATCCTCCGAACCCTTGTTGCGCTCCAATATTTCATAGGAAATACGCGAAAGCGCACGAATTATAGATGAGCCGTCAAGAATGACTGCTTTTTCCTGTCTTTCCTTGTCCATCTTCTGCACCTCGCATAAAAAAATACCTGTCTGAAAATTCAGGCAGGTAGTGATAAACTCTGTTTTACACGGAAAAGCTTGCAGTTATAGCGTAATTACACTTGTTCCGTTTCAATATTAAGCTTATGACCGACTTGCCTTGTCAATCTCTCCGGATTGCCCTTAAAGGTAACGGTTTTAACTAATAAAAATTATATCACGGAACAGCGCAAAAGTCAACATACATTTCTCTGTTTTACATTTTGTTTATATTTTACTGTAAAGTATAAAAAATAATGGTAAAAACGACAATTAATCGTATTTTCTGAACTCAACGGTTGACAGAATATATTCAATTTCATCTGCATATTTGTCATACCAATCATTTGCATTGTTTAAAACCGCGCAGCCTTCATAATCGCCTTTCAAAAAAATATGATCCCATTGCTCCGAACAGAGATAAGTTCCCTCTGTTGCCGGATAGCCGTTAAACTCAGTCTCAATTTCGGAAAGCGCAGAATTGCTTACTTCAATGCCGCCTTTTGTGTATTCAAGTATGATACTTCCGTCTGCTTCGGTATTGGGTTTAAGACAAACGGAGATACTGCTTGTGGGGTCATCGTCTGTCTGTATGGTTTCACAGCTCCAGTCATACGGCAGTTCAAAATCAACTCCGAAAGACGGTGTACACTGCGGTCTGACAGACCAAGCTTCATATTTCATTATGGAATCATGAGGTTCGCTTGTTTCAAATTTTCTGAATTCAACAGTGGACAGAATATATTCAATTTCATCTGCATATTCATCATACCATTCATTCGCATTGTTCAGAACCGCACAGCCCTCAAATTCATCGTTCAGCAAGATGAAATCCCACTTGTCCGAGCCGTCATAAGCCCCTTTTACAGCCGAGTAGCCGTTGAAGTCAATGTTTTCTTGGTGAAGTCCCGTGCCGCAAAAGCCGATGCCGCCTTTTGTGTATTCAAGTATTATACGTCCATCTGCTTCGGTATTGGGTTTAAGATAGACGGATATACAGCTTGTGGGTTCATCATCTGTCTGTACGGTTTCATAGCTCCAATCATACGGAAGTTCAAAATCAACTCCGAAAGACGGCGTACACTGCGGTCTGACCGAACAAGCTTCGTATTGCATTTCATCATCGACCTCACTTATTTCCGCTGTCGATTCTTCCGTGTCGGCAAGTGTTATAGGATTCCCGTCAGCATCCCAATATTCCGCTCCGTCATAATCGCTCGGTACAGACACGCTTGTATCGGGAGTCTGTATTTCCGTTTTGCTTTCATTGGAAATCTTTCCGCAGGCAGTGAGTAAAGATACAGCCGCCAATAATGCTATGATACTTTTAATCTTCATTTATTTGCCCTCCTTGAATTATGCTTTCTGTTATATAAACAATCCAAGGCAGGATAATTTTTCATTTTATATCAAAATAGGCGTTATTTACAAATTTGCAGGAGAAATTTTGTAAGAAAAAGCACTCTATAAACCTTTTGATAGATTTATAGAGTGCAATAGGTTTAAAGCGCACCGAGGATTTCCTTTGCTTCCTTTACTTCATCGGAAGTAGGTGTTGGAACACCCTCAAGTCCGTACTTTATGCCAAGGTTTTCCCATTTGAAAACGCCGAGCGTATGATAGGGGAGAACTTCAACACGGTCAACGGTTTTCAGCGTGTCGATGAAAGCTCTTGTCTTTTCGAGGTCAGCCTTATCGTTGGTAACTGTCGGAACAAGAACATATCTTATCCACATATGCTTGCCCTCGTCGGAGAGAAACTTTGCGAAGTCGAGTATGCTTTCGTTTGAGCAGCCCGTGAGTTCCTTATGCTTATCATTGTCGATCTCTTTTATATCAAGGAGAAAAAGGTCGGTGTACTTGATAAGCTCCTTGAACTTTGAAAACTGTGGTTCGGAACGAGTGAACGGCTGTCCCGAGGTGTCAAGACAGGTGTTCACACCGTGTTCCTTTGCAATTTTGAAAAGCTCGGTGACGAAATCTATCTGTAGAAGTGCTTCGCCGCCGCTTACGGTGATACCGCCGCCGCTTTTCCAGTAAGGCTTGTAGCGTGCAGCCTTTTCATAAGCCTCCTGCGGTGTGAATTCGCCCAAAAGTGCGGACGAACCCCAAGTATCGGGATTATGGCAATACTTGCAGCGCATAGGGCAGCCCTTTAAGAAGAAAATATATCTTACTCCGGGACCGTCAGCCGAACCGAAGCTTTCAATTGAATGTACCTTACCTTTTATTTCGTTCATCTTTTTCACTTCCTTTTTAGAAAAAATGGCAGGCAAATTTCTTCGCCTGCCACTATATTATTTACAAACTTACGCCGATAATTTATCTGGTAGCGTGGAATGTTCTGGAGATAACGTCATCCTGCTGTTCAGGTGTGAGGTCTACAAAACGTACAGCGTAGCCGGATACACGGATCGTGAAGTTAGCGTATTCAGGGTTCTTAGGATCAGCCTTGATCTTTTCGAGGATCTCTCTGCCAAATACGTTTACGTTGAGGTGGTGAGCGCCCTGATCAAAGTAACCGTCCATAACAGCAACGAGGTTGTCGATTCTTTCAGGCTTGTTGTTGCCAAGAGCCTCAGGGTTCATGGACTGAGTATTGGAAATACCGTCGAGAGCCCAAACGTATGGGATCTTAGCTGTGGAGTTAAGAGATGCAACAAGACCGTTCTGCTCTGCGCCGTAAGATGGGTTAGCACCCGGAGCAAACGGAGCACCTGCCTTACGTCCGTCAGGAAGAGCGCCTGTAGCCTTACCGTAAACAACGTTCGATGTGATAGTAAGGATAGATGTTGTAGGCTCGGAATTTCTGTATGTGTGTCTCTTCTTGATCATGTCAAGGAATGTCTTGAGGAGCCATACGCCGATCTCGTCAGCTCTGTCGTCGTCGTTGCCGTATCTTGGGAAGTCGCCTTCGATCTGGTAATCAAGAGCAACGTCCTTAGCTACGCCGATAACTTCACCCTTCTTGTTCTTGATATCAACATCGCCGCGGACAACCTTTACCTTAGCGTACTTGATAGCGGAGAGGGAGTCGATAACGTGTGAGAAACCTGCGATACCTGTTGCAAATGTACGTCTTACGTCTGTATCGATAAGAGCCATTTCAGCAGCTTCGTAGTAGTACTTATCGTGCATATAGTGGATAAGGTTAAGTGTATTTACATAGAGGCCGGCGAGCCAGTCAAGCATAACTGTGTACTTCTTGATAACTTCGTTGTAATCGAGGTATTCGGAAGTGATGCCCTTGTAAGCAGGTCCGATCTGTGTGCCGAGCTTTTCATCAACACCGCCGTTGATAGCGTAGAGAAGAGCCTTGGCAAGGTTTGCACGGGCACCGAAGAACTGGATCTCCTTACCTGTCTGTGTAGCGGATACGCAGCAGCAGATGGAGTAGTCATCGCCCCATACAGGCTTCATAACATCATCGTTCTCGTACTGGATCGAGCTTGTGTCGATAGAGATCTTAGCAGCGTACTTCTTGAATGTTGCAGGGAGAGCGGAAGAATAAAGAACTGTGAGGTTTGGCTCAGGGGAAGGTCCCATGTTTTCAAGAGTATGGAGGAAACGGAAGTCGTTCTTTGTTACCATAGAACGTCCGTCGCAGCCGATACCGCCGACTTCAAGTGTAGCCCATACAGGGTCACCGGAGAAGAGCTCGTTGTAGGATGGGATTCTTGCGAACTTGACCATTCTGAACTTCATGACCATGTGGTCGATGAGTTCCTGAGCTTCGGATTCTGTGAGGATACCAGCCTTGATATCTCTTTCGATGTAAATATCGAGGAATGTGGAAACACGACCAACGGACATTGCAGCACCGTTCTGTGTCTTGATAGCAGCGAGGTAGCCGAAGTAGAGCCACTGAACAGCTTCTCTTGCGTTCTTGGCAGGCTGAGAAATGTCGTAGCCGTAAACAGCAGCCATTTCCTTCATGCCCTTGAGAGCCTTGATCTGGTCTGTGATCTCTTCACGAAGACGGATAACATCATCAGTCATTGTGCCGTCGCCTGTGTTAGCCTTGTCAGCTTCCTTTTCCTTGATGAGGAAGTCAATACCGTAAAGAGCAACTCTTCTGTAGTCGCCTACGATACGTCCACGGCCGTATGTATCGGGGAGACCTGTGATGATGTGGCTGTTTCTTGCAGCTCTGATCTCAGGTGTGTAAGCATCGAAAACGCCCTGGTTATGTGTTTTGTGATATTCGTTGAAGATCTGATCGTACTTAGGGTTGATCTTGTAGCCGTAGCTTTCAGCAGCCTGCTCTGCCATCTTGATGCCGCCGTAAGGCATGAATGCTCTCTTGAGAGGCTTGTCTGTCTGAAGACCGACTACCTTTTCGAGATCCTTCATGGATTCGTCGATGTATCCCGGACCGTAAGCTGTAAGACCTGTTACAACTTCTGTTTCGCAGTCGAGAACGCCGCCCTTGTTACGCTGTTCGATCATAAGTTCCTGGAGCTTGCCCCAAAGCTTGTTTGTAGCTTCTGTAGGACCTGCAAGGAAAGATTCGTCACCGTCATAAGGTGTGTAGTTCTTCTGAATGAAGTCTCTGACATCGATCTGCTCTTTCCAAAGTCTGCCTTCGAAGCCGTTCCACTGATCAAAATTAACCATGTGTTTTTTCCTCCTGTTATTTAAATTCGTCGGTCAAAAACCGTATGTTGGCTACTGATTTTTGCCGATTCTTTTTGTTTACAAATATATTATAACACATTTTTTCCCTTTTTTCAATACCCTTTTTTAAAGTTTATTGGATTTTTTTTACACTTGATAGAATAATATTGTAAAAACAATACCAACAGCCGTAACAACTGCTCCTATATAGAAGAGAAAACCATAACCATGTATTCCCTTTTTAGTTTCTTTATACTCAGCATATGTCATATTATCTTTTTTTGACATTGGTACAAGCATTTTAACCGCTCTTTTTACCATATATCCAAGCGCATCTAGTGACCCCTTGTTTGTTAGCATTATTAATAATCCCAACAAAACATAAATAAGACCTGGTATTGTGAAAGAGTCTGCAAGCATGCGATATTTTTCTTTTAGTTCAGTTTCTTTAAAGAAGTCTCTTAAACTTAAGTTAAGTAAAACAAAGCAAACAGCAATTATAGAAGCTATCGCATACTTAATTATGATTTTTACAGTTTCTTTTTTCAATTGAAAAATTCCGCCTTATATTTTTCTTCTTCGGCATTATTGCAATAAACAAAATGACCTGGAGCAATCTCACGTAAAGATGGTTTATCAACCGAATAGTCATGTTCAACTAAAGGATTATAAGTAATTCTGACTCTTTTCTTTTCGTAAACTGGGTCAGGTAGTGGGATTGCGGAAAGAAGCGAACGAGTATATGGATGAACTGGATGATCAAATAACTCTTCTGAATTGGCAAGTTCTACTAATTTCCCATAATACATTACCCCAATACGATCAGAGAAGTATTTTACAACCGACAAATCGTGAGCTATAAATAAAATTGTTAGTCCTAATTTATCGCGCAATTCGTTAAGTAGATTTATTACTTGGGCTTGAATTGATACGTCAAGAGCAGAAATTGGTTCATCCGCAATTATCATATCAGGATTCATAATAACTGAACGTGCAATACCTATTCTTTGACGTTGACCACCTGAGAATTCATGTGGGTATCTAGTAGCGTGTTCTTTTACAAGTCCAACTAATTCTAATATTTCATATACTCTTTGTTGTATATATTCTTTATCTTTAATGCCCTTTATTACAAGACCTTCAGAAATTATTTCTTGAACTGTCATACGTGGATTTAAAGATGCTATTGGATCTTGGAAAATCATTTGAATTTGTGTTATTAATTTGCTTTTCTTAGCAGTTCTTAATTCATCTTTATATTTTTTACAAGCATCTTCATACTCTTTAGATCCTTTTTCAAGTTTAGCAAATATTTCTTGATATTTTTCTTCAACTTCTGCTACTAATTTATCAGAATATTCTTTATTGCAATATTTTTGATCATATATACTACTTTTAATTAGTTTTTCATTTTCACTAATAATTGCATTGCGTTCACTTTTATATTGACTTTTAAGTACTTGCAGTTCTTCGCTACTTAAACCTTTTTCGACTTCGGCTTTAATTTTTTCTTTGCAATCTAATTTAGCCTTCTTGATAGCCATCTTGTATGAACGTGTACCTGCACCGATACGTTGACCTTTGAAATAAATGTCTCCAGAAGTAATATCATATAATTTGATGATTGATCTTCCTGTTGTCGTTTTACCACAACCAGATTCACCTACTAACCCAAATACTTCTCCACGATATATTTCAAATGATACATCATCAACTGCTTTTAATTCCTTATTCCCCATTTTGAAATATTGGCAAAGATGATCTACTTTTAATAAAACTTCACGATTTTCGTTAGTGTTGTTCATTATTATCTCCTCCTGCCTTCTTCATTCTTTCGATACGGTCTACAATAATTTTTGGCATCTCTACCTTTGGTGCATTTGGATGCAATAACCAAGTAGCCGCATAATGGGTATCAGTAATTTTAAATAGCGGTGGTTGTTCTTCAAAATCAATTTTTAGGGCATATTTGTTACGTATCGCAAATGCATCTCCAACTGGTGGATATATCATGTTAGGCGGAGTACCAGGGATAGCCTCTAACTTTTCTTTGGTGTCTAAGTCTGGCATACTACTTAATAGAGCCCACGTATATGGGTGAGCAGGGGCATAGAATATTTCTTCACTTGTTCCATATTCTACAAT
>UQQA01000032.1 GCA_900543105.1 uncultured Ruminococcus sp.
AGATGCGCAAAGTCGTAGAAAATTTGCCGTGAGGGAGGTTTTTAGAGGTTCCCTAAAGTTATTCAACCTCAATATGGAAAGATGCCGAAATTTTTGGCAGCGGCAGACGGTATTTCTCCGCAAGTGCAGGACCGCAGGCGTTTGAGCCTACACCTGCCATCAGGCTGTCGATGCAGACAACGGTGCTTCCGCACTTTTCAAGCTCAAAATTATGCTTCTTTTCCGCAAGCTCCTCCTCGGTATATTCCGAAGCATTGAACGAAAAGCTCTCGCCCGAAGTGAATTTCACGCTCGTTTCTCCGTCCGAAATGAGCATATATTTGCAGCCGAAGTGCGAGCCGTTTTCCTGCGGACGAATGTAGTCCTCGTGCAGTTCTGCGACCGAAGCCGTGAAATTTCCGATATAGTCGGCACGGTGCTTATCGCAGTAGCTTTCGTACGGACCATAGCCGAAATAGTCAACTCTGTCGAATTCTCTCGGCATAAAAAGCCTTATTCCGAAACGTGGGAGGAACGTTACCTTGTTCGAGAACTCCGCTTCGCACCTTATGTCAAGACCGTCTGCGGAAATGAGATACTTCACGTCCATATATGCGAATGGCTGATGAATACTCCAGCCGAACGACTGGCGAAGCGAAATTTCTGCACCGTCGGCAGTCTTTTCGACATTTACACCGTAGTTTCTGACCGTGTGGTCGCTGAGGTGCACTCTGTACCAATCGGCTTTCATAACGTCATTGTCAACGGGCGCGCGGAAGAAGTTGAAATACAGCGGTTTTTCGAGCAATTCCCTGCCCTTTGATCTTATCGAGTCGAACGCCGACAGACGCTTGTTGAAGCGATATGAAACCTCGCCAACGCTGATCCGCACAAAGAAAATTTCGTCCTCAACGCTTATTTCGGCGGAACTTTTCGGCTTTTCCGAAGCCTTATTTTCGTCACAAAGCTTCAACTGGTCGAAGCAGACTTCATATCCCTTTTCGCAGTAAAGTGTGTCAGCCTTTGCCGTGAAGATGAAACGGATATAGCTTTCTTCACTGCGCTTTTCTGCGGCTTCGGGGACGAAAATTTCAGCTTTTCCCCTTGGCGAAAGTGCATAATCGACCTTGCCCGATGCCGAAATGCCGCCGTCAAAGGTTATCTCATAGCAACAGTCGAAAAGCTCGTCAGCCTTTGCAAAATCAAGATAGCTTTTAAAGATAAACTTTCCGTCAGCTTCGCCCTTTTCAACACGGACAGGACGATAGACCTGCTTCACTTCGAGCAGACCCGTGTGCGGTGTTCTGTCGGGGTAGGTCAGTGCGTCCATACAGAAGTTTCCGTCGTTGTGCTTTTCGCCGAAATCTCCGCCGTAGCCGTACTTCGGCTTTCCGTCAGCAGTTGTGCCGAGAATACAAGCGTGGTCGCTCCATTCCCACACAAAGCCGCCGATAAAGCGTTCGCTCGAATAAAAAGCTTCGTGATATTCTTCAAGGTCGCCGGGACCGTTTCCCATTGCGTGGCAGTATTCGCAAAGCACGAACGGGCGGTGTTCGTCCTTATTTCCGAGGAAATCATTCATTCCGTTTATGTCCCAGTACATTCCCGAAACAACGTCAAGAATGTCGAGCGGAGTTTCGTCAAGGCGGTGTGTGCTTTCGTAATGCACGAGCCTTGTATCATCGAGCGACTTTACAAGCTTTGCCGATGCGAGCATATTTTCGCCGTAGCCGCTCTCATTTCCGAGCGACCAGAACACAACGCACGGGCGGTTTATGTCACGCTTCACAAGCGATTCCGCGCGGTCGCAAATTGCCGTCCTGAAACGCTCATCGCAGGCAAGCATCGCGATTCCGCAATAGCTGTTCTCGGCGCTCCACTTAAAATCGTTGTAGACCTCAACACAGCCGTGCGACTCCATATCCGCTTCGTCGATGACGTAAAGTCCGTACTCGTCACAAAGCTGATAAAACAGTGGCGAATTCGGATAATGCGATGTTCTCACGGCGTTGATGTTGTGCTTTTTCATAAGAACGATGTCTTTTTTCATCCGCTCATAAGAAGCATAGTAACCCGTTTCGGGATAGCTGTCGTGGCGGTTCACTCCGAGGAATTTTACAGCCCTGCCGTTTATTTTCATAACGCCGTCACGAACGCAGACATTTCTGAAACCGACCTTTTCGCCTATCGTTTCTTCGTCTGCGGTGATTTTCAGCGAATAAAGATTCGGCGTTTCAGCCGTCCAAAGCTTCGGAGCATCAACTTCAATGCTTACCGTTTCGCCGTCCTTTGCGGAGAACTCCGAAAGCTTATTTTCGCCGTCATAAAGCTCGGCTTCAACGTCACAGCCGTAAGGCGTAAATATCAGCCTCGCCGAAGAATTATCGTCCGACAGTTCTGTTTTTACAACGTAATTTTCAAGCCGCTTTTCGGGACGGGAGAGAACGTAAACATCACGGAAAATTCCCGATAATCTGAACTTGTCCTGATCCTCAAGATATGTTCCGTCACACCATTTCAGCACTGCCGCAGTTATGACGTTTTCGCCCTCGTGCAGAAGCGAGGTTATATCAAACTCCGAAGTGCTGTGCGAAACCTGCGAATAGCCTGCAAATTCGCCGTTGATATAAAGATAAATGCAGCTGTCAGCGCCCTCAAAAACGAGAATTTTTCTCATTCCGTCCGATTTGTAATGATAGCTTCGACTGTAAACTCCGACGGGGATATCATCGGGAACGAACGGCGGATCGAACGGTATCGGGTAGCAGACGTTCGTATACTGCGGCTTGTCATAGCCGTGAAGCTGCCAGTTTGACGGAACGGGTATCGTTTCCGTAAATGGCACGTCAACGAAATCATCCTCAAGATCGATGATGCTGTCATAATAGCGGAAGCTCCATTCGCCGTTGAGAAGCTCGAAGCGCTCCGACTTTTCCCTGCATTCAAACGGGTCCTGCGCCTTTGCAAAGGGGATAAAATAGCAGTGCTTTTCAAGCGTTCCGATGTGAAGCTGATGTGGGTCTTCATGGTATATCATTCTGCTTTTTGGTGAGCCTTTTGCGGAAATCTGTTCAATATTCATATTCAGCCGTTCCTTTCGTTGTATGATGTTGAACACATTTTAACACATCTTGACTTTGCCGTCAATAGATGATATTATAAAAATATAACAATATGAATATGGAGGAAAAATATTTTGTTCTTCTGTGACTATCCTATCCTGCGGGGCGAAAAGGAGCTTCCGCTTTTTCTTCTGAATATGGGTCAGCAGCACTGTCAGGATCATATCGTCCGAACGGAGGGTTTTCCTAATCCGCAGATACTCTACTGCACAAAGGGCAGCGGAACTCTGCTCATTGACGGTGAAACGCACATTATCCCACCCAACACAGCATTGTTCCTGCCTGCATTTTATCCGCACGAGTACTTTCCGAACGAGGATATCTGGAACATACATTGGATAGTTCCCTCGGGGTATGCTTCGGACGGTATCCTACGGCATTTCGGACTGACAGAGCCGAGCATCTTCCCTCTTTCCGAAACGAAAATGCTTGAACATATCTTCCGAAAAATGCACGAAGCCCTCCGTGCGGATTCCGTTTTCGGAAACTACCGCGCATCGGGCTTCTTGTACGATTTTCTTATTGAGTTCTATCGTCTGATATCATCAGAAACGGCTTCGGGCGCACCTAATTCCGCACTTATGAAAGTCGTTGACTATATCAATTTCAACTTCGCATCGGAAATAACTATGGACGATCTCTGCGCTGTTTCGGGCGTGTCAAAACAGTATCTCTGCCTGCTTTTCAAGAATACTTTGGCTTCACGTCCGATGGAATACATCGCAAAACGCCGAATACAAGCCGCAAAGGAGCTTCTTGTCAGCACGAACAAAGGCATCGAGGACATTTCCGAGGAAGTCGGCTTCTGCACAGCAAGCTATTTCTGCAAGCTTTTCAAGCGTTATGAGGGAATGACGCCGTCAGCATTCAGACGTTCGTAGCTCGGATATTTTCCCGAGAATTCTTCCCGCTGAAACGAAGAATAACGTCCCTGCCGCTATCTGCAAAGGGTATGTAACGACCGCTTCTTCGGGTATGAGAAACGCCAGCACGGACAGCGCAGCAGCAGGCGGAACGAACAGCTTCACCGACTTCATAATTATGCAGACAATAAGCATCGCCACTCCTGCCGCAATAAACATTTTCCACCCGAGCAGCGTAAAAACGAACCTGCACACTGCCCCGACAAGCGCACAGACGACTATCAGAAGCGTTATTGCAGCGGGTCTTTTCCTCGCCGCAGAATCCTTTCGGCAAAACTCGGTGAACGCTACGAGCAGCGGCGGTGCAGCGGCAAATCCGAACCCGTTTCCGACAGCCGGAACTATCGCAATGCTGCCGATGAGCCACCTTGCCGCAAGCAGGATAATGGCATTTTTATCGGGCATCGGTTCGGGCGAAAACTCCGATTTTTCGGCTATCCCAAGCTTCTCAATAAGCAGTCTTTCCATAAGTATAAGAAGCGTCAGCACAGCCGCCGCTATCGGATATATCGCCGAATCCGTACCGAGCATAACGGGCAGAACAACAGACGAAATAACCGGCGCAAAGGTCGTTCCCGAAAATTGAAACAGCAGCGATGCCGCCAAAAAAGCAATACAAAGCTTCGCGCCGAGCGTAAGCGGAACGAGCATCGATATGAGCAGTCCCATCACCGAGCCTATGCATATCAGCACGAACAGCCGCAGCTTGCTCGTTTTCCAAGCGAATTTCGGTGCAATGAGTGCACCTGCCGCGATTGCCGCTATCTCGGGGAAAAGTATCTCCTTTTCACCCGAAAGCTCCGCCGCAGCCGTCATAACCATTACCGTCAGAACAGCAAGTGCGAAAGGCAGTATCTTTTCCGGCTTTGTCATATCAGTACCCCTTTATTTCAGCTCCCATATAGAATATCACAACGGGAGTTTCTTCTTTTTATGGGTACAATTATACAGCATTTTTGGCAGAAAATCAACCTTTTATACAAAACACCCTTTAAAATTCAGAAAAAATTCCACTTCGCATAAACATTCAATATAAATGCCTACTATTTCGCTTATATTTTGTATGATTTAAACAAAAAGTTATTTTACCCAAATATTTCTCCTAAAAAATTCTTGACAAATCGGAATTATATGCTATAATAAAGCCATACCTACAAAACATATAAAGTTAATATGTTATATAGGAGTACTTGTATAAAGGAGAAAACGCAGATGCTTTGCTTAAATATGATGTGCTGTAGAAGTTGTATGAACTGTATGGATAAAAAAACGCCCTGCGCCTTTGTATTCCGAATGTGACGCTCCGTCCTATGAACATATTGTGGAATTATGCGCAGCAATGATGAAATGCTGCGCTTTTTTTATTGAAAAGGAGAAAAATTATGTCTGACGAAAAAATCCCGACCTGCTCCCACAGCTGCACGGACTGCGGCGTTCTCAACTGCCTTAAAAGAAACGGCAATTACCCCGAGTTCTGCCCAACAGCGGCTCTCACCGAGGAGGAGATAAACGAAGTCACAGACCTCTACATAAAGAACCGCACGAACCGCAAAATAGCTATCGCATCAGCCGAGGTCGAGGGCGGTTTCTACGGAAAATACACCCGAGTTGAAGAGATAATCGAGTTCGCACACAAGATAGGCGCAAAGAAGATCGGCATTGCGACCTGCGTTGGTCTTATCGAGGAAAGCCGCATCTTCGCAAGGATCCTGAAGCTCAACGGTTTTGAAGTCTACGGCATCGGCTGTAAGGTCGGCTCGGTGAACAAGACCGACATCGGTGTTGCCGAGGAATACACCTGCGTAACAGGCAAGGTAATGTGCAACCCTATCATGCAGGCAAAGCTCCTCAACAAGCAAAAAACCGACCTCAATGTTGTAGTCGGACTTTGCGTCGGTCACGACAGTCTTTTCTACAAATACGCAAACGGCATCACGACTACCCTTGTCACGAAAGACCGTGTTCTTGCTCACAACCCCGTCGGCGCACTTTATCAGGCGAGAGCTTACTATAAAAAGCTTCTGCTCGCTCCCGTTGGCGAAGAACCCGATTTCGGCGACAGCAAGGTCGGCAATATAAAATAAAGAACGAAAGGACAGACCAATGAAAAAGACCTTGTTCCGCTCGGGGATACTTCTTCTTTCCGCCGCAGCCGCAGAGATAGTCGCTGTCGCTGTCCCCGATTCATCTAAACACCAAGCCGCAAAGCACCCTTACTTTGCGTGGCTCATAATCGCAGTTAGCGCCGTATATTTCATTGCCGCGCTCGCAAATCATTTCAGAAAGGGAGAAAAGTCCGACAAGGATATGCTTTTTTACAGAGCGCCTTTCCTCGCAGGAGTTTTCCTTGTGCTGAATATTTTAAACATCGTAACTGTCAAGACTGCACTTCTCCCGACGCTTTATTTTCCGTCCCTTGACCGAGTTTTCGGAACGCTTTTCGAGGACAGCGAGCTTATCCTAAAGTGTGTCGGCTACTCCTCGGGAATACTTCTGGCAGGCGTTTTCGGAGGACTTATCGTTGGCTTTTTTATGGGTGTAGGCATCGGTTTCAGCAGCACACTCAGCTACTGGATAAATCCGCTCGTCCGTATCCTCGGACCTATCCCCTCGACCGCTTGGATACCGATCTTTCTTCTCGTTTTCCCGACAGCGAGAGCCGCAAGTGCATTCATCATCGGCATTTCGGTATGGTTCCCGACAGTCGTTCTCACCTCGAGCGGCATCTCAAACGTAAAAAATTCCTACTTTGAAGTTGCATCAACGCTCGGCGCAAACCACTTCCGGAAAATTTTCAAGGTCGGCGTTCCTGCGGCAATGCCAAGCATCTTCCTCGGACTTTTCAACGGTATCTGCTCATCGTTCGTAACGCTTATGACGGCTGAAATGATCGGTGCAAAGTACGGTATGGGCTGGTACGTCAACTGGCAGAAAGAAATGATGTGCTATGCCAATGTTTACGCAGGACTTATCGTTATCGCGGTGCTTTTCTACCTTGTTATAACCATTCTTTTCAAGGTAAGGGATAAGGTACTGCTTTGGCAGAAGGGAGTTATCAAATGGTAGGAGCAATTGAATTCAAGGGCGTTAAAAAGGATTTCAAGCGCCCCGACGGCGAGATCGTTCACGCTCTCAACGGCGTTGACTTAAAGATAGCTCAGGGCGACTTCGTCTGCCTTATAGGTCCGTCAGGCTGCGGAAAATCAACGATGCTCCGCCTGCTCGCAGGACTTGACACTCCGACGGACGGCGCAGTTTTCCTTGACGGTGAAAAGATAACAAAACCGAATTATGACCGAGGACTTGTGTTCCAGGATCCGAACCTTTTCCCTTGGCTGAATATCTACGACAACATTTCGTTCGGACTTAAAGCAAGGCATATCTTCAAAGAAAAACGTGATTCCGTAAAGGAGTTCGTTGACCTTGTCGGATTGAGCGGATTTGAAAAGTCCTATCCGCATCAGCTTTCGGGAGGAATGTGCCAGAGAGCCTCGCTCGCAAGGGCACTCATCGGACACCCGAAGGCTCTGCTCCTTGACGAACCGCTCGGAGCGCTCGACGCTTTCACCCGAATGAATATGCAGGACGAACTTCTTCGCATAAAGGCTGAACAGAATATGACAATGGTAATGGTAACTCACGATGTTGACGAAGCTGTTTATATCTCGAACAAGATAGTTGTTATGTCCCCTCGCCCTGCTAAGATAGAGGAGGTTCTCGAAGTTCACCTTTCGAGTCCCCGTGACAGAAACAACCCCGAATTTATCCGTCTGCGAAATGAGATCCTCAAAATTCTCAACTTCGCAGGAAGAGAAAAAGACGTTGAATATACAATTTAAGAACCTGTCTTCACAAGCATATGCGCACGTCTTTTCGGCAAATTTTGCCGCAGACTGCGTTAAAAATCCTTGCCTTGTCTGCAACAAAATTATGCTCGAAAATCCGCACACATTTCTTATGAAGACAGGTTCTAATCGGAGGAATATTATGAAATTCAGAAAAATCGCCGCACTTCTCGTTTCGGCGGCACTCGCATTATCTTTTACAGCCTGCTCGCAGAAAGGCAGCGGCAGCGATGACGAATATGTACTCAAGATCGGCGAGGTTCAAGGTGCTCTCTGCCACGCTCCTCTTCAGGTCGCAATGGAAAAAGGCTACTTTGACGAAGAGGGCATAAAGTGGGAAAGAGTTGACTTCGGCGGCTCGGATATTCAGGCAGCTCTCGGCTCGGGAATGATCGACTGCGGCTTCGGACTTGTCGGAAAGTTCATTCAGCCTATCGAAAACGGACTTAACATGGTCATCACCTCGGGTATGCACACGGGCTGCACAAAGATACTTGTCCGTGCGGATTCGGGCATTGAAAGCATTGCCGATCTAAAAGGAAAAACTATCGGTGTAAGCTCGCTCGCAAGCTCCGAGGCTATCACAGCAAAGCGTGCGCTCAATGCCGCAGGCGTTGACATCTCCGCTGATTCGGGCGAGGTTTCATTCGCCGTTTACAGCACCACCGACCAGCCTGTTGCACTCATCAACGGTGCAGTTGACGCTATTTCCACACCTGATCCCGTTGCAACGAACGCAGAAAATGAATACGGTCTGAAAGTTCTCCTCGATACAGCTTCGACCGAGCCTTATGCGAGCGAATACTGCTGCGTAAGCTTCGTTTCGTCCGAGCTTGCCGAAAAGCACCCCGACATTGCAGCCGCTTTCACAAGAGCAGTTCTCAAAGGCTCGGCTTTCGTTGCAGCTAACCCCGAAGAAGCAGCAAAAATACAGATCGAGGGCGAATACGTCAGCGGTGATGCTTCCGCAAACGCAGAGATACTCAGAAGCTACAAGTACATTCCAAGTGTTCAGGGCGGTTACGACGCACTCGTAAATGTTGCGAACGACCTCCACGATATCGGCATCCTCAAACCTGAAACAGATGTTGACGCACTTATCGGTCGCTCATTCAAATTCTTTGACGGCGTTCCCGACAGCTACAGCACTGAGGGCGAAAACTTCGCCAAGGAAGAAGTTCACGCAGTAACGGCAAAGGCCAATGACGCAGAGTACCGGATGAATGACTGCTGCGGCTGATAAGTCACTAAACCAAAAGCGTACACCTTTCAGCTTGCGAAATGTGTACGCTTTTTTTAACGCGGAAGATGCGCAAAGTCATAGAAAATTTGTCGTGAGGGAGGTTTTTAGAGGTTCCCTAAAACACCAATACCATACAAGGCGATATCGCTTTGTACGGTGTTGGAAAATTTATAAAATTACTTTGAAAGGTCGCATTTTCTTACTGCATCCCTTACTTTTAGTACGAAAGTAGGCGAAACGGAAAGCTCGTCGATTCCCATTCGCAGGAACGTTTCGGTAAGGCTCGTGTCAGCCGCAAGTTCTCCGCAAATGCCTATCCAAGCACCGTGCTTGTGAGCGTTTTCAGCCGACATTTCGATAAGGCGAAGAATAGCTTCGTGGTGAGTGTCGATGAACTGCTCAATATTGGCGTTCTGACGGTCGCAGGCGAGAGTATACTGCGTGAGGTCGTTCGTGCCGACGCTGAAAAAGTCTACCATCGGCGCAAGCTTGTCGCTTATTATCGCAGCCGCAGGGGTCTCTATCATAATGCCAAGCTCCACATTGTCGGAGACCTCAACACCCTCCGCTCTGAGCTGTTCCCTGACCTCGCCGCACATTGCAAGTATCTTTTCGACCTCGGAAACACTCGTTATCATCGGGAACATTATGCCGAGGTTGCCGTAAGCCGATGCTCTGTAAAGCGCACGAAGCTGTGTTCGGAAAATTTCGGGACGGGTAAGGCAAATTCTTATCGCACGGTAGCCGAGCGCAGGATTTTCTTCCTTTTCCAGTCCGAAATAATCGACCTGCTTGTCTGCGCCGATGTCAAGAGTTCGGATTATGACCTTTTTGCCTGCCATGCTTTCAATAACACGCTTGTAAGCGGCGAACTGCTGCTCTTCGGACGGATAATCGCTGCTTTCGAGGTAGAGAAATTCGCTTCGGAACAAGCCTATTCCGCCTGCATCATTCGCAAGAACTGCACCGATGTTGTCAACGCTGCCGATGTTGGCGTAAATGTTGATCTTTCTGCCGTCAAGCGTAACATTTTCCTTGCCTTTGAGTTCCTGAAGAAGATGCTTTTTCTCTTCGTCCTCTTTGCGCTTCTTTTCGAGCCTTGCAACGGTCTCCTCATCGGGATCGATGAAAATTTCGCCCGTGTAGCCGTCAACAGCGGCAAAAACTCCGCTCTTTACAGTGTTAAGAAGCTCCGTTCCAACGCCTATTACAGCAGGGATATTCATATTTCTTGCAAGGATAGCCGTGTGCGAATTGGACGAGCCGAAAGCCGTCACAAATGCAAGAACTTTATCCTTGTCGAGCTGAACGGTTTCGCTCGGTGCGAGGTCGTCAGCGCAGATTATGACCTTTTCATCGGAAACAGCGTCCGAACCTCCCCCGTCCGAAAGACAGCTTATGATACGGTTGGAAATATCCCTGACATCAGCCGAACGAGCCTGCATATATGCATCGTCCATCGAAGCAAACATTTCCGAGAAGTTGTCCGCCGTTACTGCGACCGCATATTCGGCATTGACGGACTGCGTTTCGATAATGCTTGCGATAGACTCGTTGTAGTCCTCGTCCTCTATCATCATCTGATGTATCTCAAAGATCTGCGCATTGGCTTCGCCGACCTCCTTGAGCGCCTTTTCGTAAATCGTGCGGAGCTGCTCGGTGGCTTTTTCCTTTGCCTTTTCAAGCCTTGCCTTTTCCGCTTCAATATCTTCGATGTGAGTTCTCTTGACCGATGCTTCTCTGCGAGTAAAAACGGAAATACGTCCGAGTGCGATAGCACCGTAAACTCCCTTGCCCTTTAAAGTTGTCATAGATAAGCTCCTCCCGTTGAAGCATAGGACAGTTCACGCCGCCCGATGCTTTTGTGTCATAAGGGAACCTCTAAAAGCCTCCCTCACGGCAAATTTTCTACGAATTTGCTCGTGTTCGGGCTTTTAGAGAACCCTGTAATTATTCGCCGAAACCGTCCTCGAACATCTTTACGAATTCATCAAGTACAGCCTGCTCATCGCCGCCCGAAACGGTCAGCTCAACTTCTGTGCCTTTCTTGATGCCTGCTGCCATTATCTGCATTACAGCCTTAGCCTTGATCTCCTTGCCGTTGGCTTTCATGACGATCTCGCTGTCGGGGTGTTCCTTTGCTGCCTTTGCGATCATTCCTGCGGGACGCATATGCATACCCTCTGCATTTACTACCGTTACAACCTTTGATACCATAGTTATTCTCTCCTTATAAAATATTTTTTATTCTTAAATGAATTGCCTGATTTGAAATTTTACGTCAATATTCAGAGCGTTTTAAGAAGTTCATCTATCTTTGCTTTTTTGGCAAGTCCGTCCGAGAAAGCTGTCGCACCGCCTGCCGCAGTTCCAAGCTTCAGAGCGTATTCGTAATCACCCTTGAGTGAGCCTGCCGTAAATCCTGCGACCATTGAATCGCCCGCACCAACGGAGTTTCTGACCGTTCCCTTGCATACTCCGCAGCGATGCATTTTTCCGTATTCATCAATGAGCATCGCACCGTCACCTGCCATTGAGATAAGCACATTCACCGCACCCATTTCCTGCAGCTTGCGAGCGTACTTTTCGATCTCTTCGTCCGTTTTAAGTTCAGTTCCGAACATTTCGCCAAGCTCGTGATTGTTCGGCTTTACAAGGAAGGGCTTGTATTTCAGCACATTGAGGAGCAAGTCCTTAGTCGCATCGACCACGGTTTTGATGTTCCTGCCCGAGAGCCTTCCGAGAATTTTCTCATAGATATCGGACGGGAGCGAGGACGGTATGCTTCCTGCGAGGATAAGCGTGTCGCCGTCCGAAAGTTTGTCCAGCTTTGCAAAAAGAGCGTTGATAGCGGCTTCGTCAATGTCAGGACCCTGACCGTTGAGTTCGGTTTCCTCTGTCGATTTTATTTTCACATTGATTCGCGAATTTCCGTTTTTAAGGCGAACGAAATCAGCATCTATGCCCATTTCGGAAAGTCCTTTTTCTATTGCTTCGCCCGTAAAGCCTGCCGTGAAACCGAGTGCCTTTGAGTCGATGCCAAGCTCTCTCAACACGATCGAAACATTGATGCCCTTTCCGCCGAAGTACATTTCTTCCTTTTCGGAACGGTTCGTTGCTCCGAGCTTCATTTCGCCCGTATGAACAACATAGTCGATAGCAGGGTTGAAAGTTACTGTATAAACCATGTCACATTACCTCCTTGATATTTGCCTTTGAAAGATATTTTTTTTCCTGAAGCTTGTCCGTGATTATGTTCACTCTGCCAAGCTGCGTGAACGTTATTGCCGAAACCTGACCGAATTTGGAGTGGTCTGCGAGGATGTAAACAGTCTGGCTGTTCTGAACTGCCGCTGTCTTTACGCTCGCTTCGTTTCGGTCGGGGGTCGTAACGCCCGATGAAAGTGATATCCCATTCGCACCGATGAAGCATTTTGTAAAGTTGTAGCTTTGCAGACTGCTGACACATTCCGCTCCGACAATAGCCTCGGTCGTGACCTTTATCTCGCCTGCAGGGATATATACCTTGAATCCTCTCTGGGCAAGCTTTTTTGCGTGTACGAACGCATTTGTCACGAAAATAACGTTTTTGTCAGGGAGAAAATCTATCATCTTTTCGGTGGTCGTTCCTGCATCGATGAAAATCAAATCGCCGTCATCGATGAGCGAAGCCGCATATCTCGCTATCGCCGTTTTTTCCTCGGTGAAAAGCTTCGACTTCGATTCAACGTCATTTTCCACCATACTGAACGAGCGGTCATCAGCGGCTATCGCACCACCGTGTACCTTTTTCAGCAGACCTTTTTCGTCAAGCTGCGTAAGGTCACGTCTGACGGTCGATTCGGACGCTCCGAGCTGCTCGCAAAGCTCCGTCATTGTGACGCTGCCGCTGCGCTTTACCTGCTCCAATATAAAAGCGTGTCTTTCTTCCGTAAGCATTTCAGCACCTTCTTTTTGAATGTATTTGAACGTTTATGATTGTTTCTGCTATGATAATAACACAATACAATTTAAAAATCAATAGTTTTCGGTCAAAAACATTCAAAAAGCTTATTTTTTGTATATTTGTATAAGTACAAGCTGCTTTCATTGTGAATTATAACAATATATATTACACATCTTTATATCAAGCTATACATTTCGCATACTGCAAAAATTATTTCCATACCATTGAAAGATTCAAAAGCTTCACAAACGCTCATTTTCATTCAATCTATGCCGATAAAATTTTTATCCGACAGATATAACAAGTGGAATTATCGTCTTTTTCAGCACGTCTTTCCGCAAAATCAAAATTCCACACTCTGTAAACGGTCAAAAAACTGCAAATACTATTTAACATACATTTTAATTGACAAAAAACTTCTTTAGTGATATAATTATTTTGCAAAATTTCGAAAACATTAATTCGGAGGTGAATAAAGTGGCAAACGGCGATAGTGGCGGGTCAAACGGGCGATCATACGGATATTTTCATACAGTCGATACGGCTCGCTTCACGCTGCCATTTTATTCGCTGTAAATAATGATATATCTGCCCGTATATGGCCTGTACTGACTGTCATATACGGGATTTTTATACCCCGATGTCCCGATGTCCCACACATAAAAAGAAACGGAGGACATTCCAATGAAGAACACAGAAAACACTATTGTAAAAGCAACCGAGAACGAAGCTGCAAAAAATCCGCATTTTGACGAAATAACGGCAATAATCACGGGCAACGATTCGCCCAAAGCAATGATGAACCGTCTGGACGATTATCACGGCAGCGACATTGCGGACGTTATCAGCAGCCTTACCGTTCAGGACAGAAAAAAGTTCTACCGCATCTGCAGCGAGAAAATGCTCGGCGATATTTTTGAACATCTCGATGAAAAAGACGCAGGAACTTATCTCAACGAAATGGATATCCGCAAAGCGGCTGCTCTTATATCCGAGCTTGATACAGATACTGCCGTGAATATTCTTTCCGAAACCGACAAGGACAAGCGCAGTCTTATCATTGATACGGTAGACCCCGATATCAGGAATGAGCTGAAACTCATCGCCTCCTTTGACGATGAGGAAATAGGCAGCCGAATGACTACCAACTGCATAATCATCAAAGACGATATGTCGGTAAAACAGGCAATGACCGCTCTCATCAGTCAGGCAAAGGAAAATGACAATATCTCAACGCTGTTCGCTGTTGACGAAAACAATGTTTTCAGCGGCGCTATTGATTTAAAAGATCTTATCACAGCAAGAAACGAGGACGAACTGAGCGGACTTGTCGCTACCTCATTTCCCTATGTATATGCGACCGAGCAGACCTCCGACTGTATCGAAAAGCTGAAAGATTACTCGGAATATATCATACCCGTTCTGGACGATTCAAACCGACTGCTCGGCGTTATCACTGCGCAGAACATCATCGAAGCCGCAGACGATGAAATGGGCGAGGATTACGCAAAGCTCGCAGGTCTTACCGCCGAAGAAGATCTCAACGAACCTATCGGACAGAGTATAAAAAAACGTCTGCCGTGGCTGCTGATACTGCTTGCGCTCGGAATGTTGGTCTCGACCGTTGTGGGCGCATTTGAGAAGGTTGTCGCACAGCTCACGCTGATCGTTGCGTTCCAGTCGCTTATCCTTGATATGGCAGGCAACGTCGGCACACAGTCCCTTGCGGTGACTATCCGAGTGCTTACGGACGGACAGCTTTCATTCAGGCAGAAGCTTCAGCTTATATCGAAAGAAATGCGTATCGGGCTGCTCAACGGTCTGCTGATCGGAGTGCTTTCGTTTGCCGCAGTCGGTCTTTACATCTTCCTTTTCAAGGGCAAAGACCTTATGTATTCTTTCGCAATGTCGGGCTGTATCGGAATTTCGCTCATACTTGCGATGATCGTATCCAGCGCAGTCGGAACGCTCATGCCGCTTTTCTTCAAGAAGATAAAGATAGACCCGGCTGTCGCTTCAGGTCCGATGATAACCACCCTCAACGACCTTGTTGCAGTCGTTGTTTACTACGGCACAAGCTGGATATTCCTTATAAATATGCTGCATCTTTCATAAAGGTGATCATCAATGTGGATAGCATTCGCATTCGGCTCTGCCTTTTTTGCAGGCGTAACATCTATCCTCGCAAAAATAGGCATCAAAAACACTGATTCGACTGCCGCAACGGCTGTACGAACCATAATCATTCTCTTTTTCTCGTGGATAATGGTATTTGTCACGGGACAATTCAGCGGAATTAACGACATCTCGGGCAAGACGCTTGCATTCCTCATACTTTCGGGACTTGCAACGGGCGGAAGCTGGCTCTGCTACTTCAAAGCGCTCCGGATCGGTGACGTGAACAAGGTCACTCCCGTTGACAAATCAAGTACCGTCCTCACGATGCTGCTTGCGTTCATCATTCTCGGCGAAGAACTCAGTCTGCTGAAAATAGTATGCATCATCCTCATCGGCGCAGGCACTTACCTTATGATAGAGAAAAAGGAAACCGATAAGCAGACCACGGGCAAGGGCTGGCTTTTCTATGCCGTACTCTCCGCAGTGTTCGCAAGCCTTACCTCTATCCTCGGCAAAATAGGCATAAGCGGCGTTCCCTCCAACCTCGGCACGGCGATACGAACGATAGTCGTTCTTATAATGGCGTGGGTAATGGTCTTTGTCACGAAAAAGCAGGGCGAGCTGAAAAAGATAGACCGAAAGAGCATGCTTTTTATCTGCCTTTCGGGACTTACAACGGGACTTTCGTGGCTCTGCTACTACAAGGCTTTGCAGGACGGTCAGGCAAGCATCGTTGTGCCGACAGACAAGCTGAGTATTCTTGTCACGGTCGCTTTTTCCTGTATCGTGCTGAAAGAAAAGCTCACAAAAAAATCGCTCCTCGGACTTGTGCTCATAACCGTGGGAACGCTTCTTCTTGTTATATGATCGGAAAGGAATTTTTATGACGGAAATTGATTTCAGGATACTTGACTTTATTCGGGAAAAGCTCTCAAACGGCTTTTTCGATTTTGTTATGCCGAAGCTGACCGCTGTTGGAAATGTCGGATTTATATGGATATTCATTGCCGCCGCAATGGTCATAAGCCGAAAATACCGACGAAACGGACTTGAACTCGCCACAGGACTTTTCGGCTGTGCTCTTGTCGGAAACCTTCTGCTGAAAAATCTCATCGCGCGGCAAAGACCCTGCTGGATAAACGATACTATCGAGCTTCTCATAGCAGTGCCGAAAGACTACTCTTTCCCCTCGGGACACACTATGGCATCATTTGCGGCAGCGGCTATCATACTTCATGCAAATAAGAAGTTCGGGATCGCTGCATACATTCTTGCTGCTGTTATCGCATTTTCAAGACTGTACCTGTATGTTCATTTTCCGACCGATGTTCTTGCAGGGGCGGTAATAGGAACACTTATAGGGATCGCCGTATGCTTTTTCTCGAAGAAAATCTTCCCGCAGAAAGAGCTGCACGATGCAGAAAAATAAAAATCAGCCGCACACCAAAACCAAAGGTGTGCGGCTGTGTTTTTTACCAATCGCTGTCCCAGTCGGAATCGCCTGCATCCCAACTGTCATAATCATAGCTGTCCCAGTCGTTGCTGTCCCAATCATCATCCCAGGAGTTGCTGCTGTTATAATACTGGCTGTCGGAAAAGTCGCTTGCGCCGTAGCCGGAAGAATAATCCTTGCCGTCATAATAGCTGCTCGAATTATTCGACAGCTCGCTGTCAACATTGTATGCGTGTGACCAGCCGCCGTAAGGATCATAATAATACCAGCTGCTGTTGTCATAATAATAGTATGAATCATCGTATGTATAATATCCGCTGCTCGGAGAGTGGTCGTTCAAAGCGATAAATACTGCTCCGCCAACGACAAGAACCACGATCAGAAGCTCTATCAGCCAGGAGAAATCCGGCTTCTTTTTTCTCGGTTTCGGCGATGGAGAAGTTACTTCATTACTCCCGCTGTTTTTTTCTTTCCGAAGAAGCACCTCAGACTTGAGCTTCTGATATATCTCATTTACGGCATAAGCCTCGTCCTTGCCCTGATATCGTATCGCACGTGTACCGTCAGCCTTGTTCTTGTAAACAACAAAGTCGCCTTTTTCATCTTTAAAAATGCCGAAAGCTTTAGGCTCTTTGTAATCCTCGCCGATAAAGAAACGCATCTTTTCAAGCGGCATATTATGCGATGCGCAAAAGCTTTTCAGCTCCCCGATCGTTTTCGGAACGCCGTCCGCAGTCCTCGCAACTCCCTCATTCTGCGCACCGCAGTTGGGGCAGACCTCATCGGTATCACTTATGAGCGAACCGCAGTAGCTGCACTTTATTTTCATCTATAAGTAATGTACTTTGCGAAAAAGTACATATCCCCCTTTCCTTACAAGTTTTATGAACATTATATTACATTTATTGTACAATATTTTTTATAAAATTGCAATAGTTTTTCCGAAAAAAATTAAAAGCCACCTTGAAATGTGTCAAAAAATATGCTAAAATTTCAATATATTCTAAAAAAAGGAAGTAGTTATATGAGATCAAAGCTTACAGCGGTCATCTGTGCGTCAATTTTGTTCACAGCCTGCACGGGAGGAAACGATCAGGTCGCTACACTGCCGCTCACAAACGAAGAAAGACCCGTTGAAGTTGTGACGGAAGAAACCACTGCCGAAACAACGGAAACCACCGTTGAAACAACTGCGGAAGAAACAGTTTCCGAAGAAACAACTGCGGAGGAAACTGCCGCAGAAGTTTTCCAAACTCCTGAAACCGAACTTACAGCGTATCTTAACACCCTGCTCGATGCTGAACCTGCACCGCTTTCGGAAACAAGCGCATCTGTTCCCGATAATGCAAAGTCGGCTTTCAAAGACCTGCTCGAAAATGAGGAGAATGTGTACGGCGTTGTCTTTGACGATCTCAATGCGGACGGAAACGCCGAAATGATAGTCGGCATAAATCCGTTCGGACTGACTGATATTGCGAGCTGGGAAAACGGTGAACTGAAAACAACAAGCATCGACACCGTTTCCGACCACGGCGGTACTTGGGATATCTGCACCGACGGCAGTACGCATACTATCCTGAACCGCGAACAATTCTGCTATAATCTCGGCGCGGCGGGATATGAGGAATGGTATATCTATGTATTTGACAAGGACAGCGGTTCTCCGTCAGCACGGTACAGCTACCTGCGCGAACAGTACCCCGAAGTCGTCCCCGATGATGAACTTGCAAATGTCGAAAATTACTACGGCGACGCAACACTCAACGGTGAGCCTATCGACGAAAGCACAAGCAATGAGATACTCTCGCTTTTGATAAAAGTTTCGGAAAAATATCCGACATTTTCATATATCGAACACTGTGATGCCGACGGAAATGTCACCGATGAATTCAATACATATATCAGGAAATATCTCGGTTAAAAACCAAGCCGAACCTTTCAAACCGAAAGATTCGGCTGTTCTTTATGTTATGAGTAGAAATCGTATATATCTTCGAGCGGCGCAGGTGCGTAATTCTCCGAGCTGTATTCGGCATAGTCATACGATGTGACGGCTTTGAGCTTTCCCTTTGAATAGCTGTAAAGATTGTTTCCGCCGCCCTTAAAATACTCGCTCAATGACGTTCCGACCACCCTTGCATAGGTCTCGCCCCACGCACTTCCAAGAAAAGTCGGCTGGTCATCTTTCACCGTGAAAAATCCCGTGAAATTGTAGCTCTCCTTATCCCCTATCGTCACGGCAAGAAGTCTGTCGCCGTCAAGCTCAAACTCGGTCAGCTGTACGAATGTGTCCTTGCCCAAAAGCTCCTCGTCAAATTCAAATGGCACCATAAAATCGTAACAAAAAATTCCAAGCTGATTTCCGTCAACGATCTTTCCCGTGTAGATCTCTATATCAAGTCTGCCGTTTATGTCAACACAGACCGCTGCCATTTCCGCCAATCCGTCACCGTCAAGATCGGTCTGCATAAGATATTTCTCGAATTTTCCGTAAAGTCCCTTTCCGCCCGCAAGAAGAATTTTCGCATTTTTATCCTCGCAGAAAAATATCATATCGTCGTCGCTGTATTCGGGAATATTCTCCGGATCGGTCGCATAGGTTATCTTTTCTTCGGAAAAAGCGGGATAAGATATCTCGTTTCCGATAATATATCCCGAGGCAGTCGTGAATTCGGTCGTACTTGCAGACGTTTGTGTTTCGTCTGCGCCCGTTTCCGTGACAAGAGTTGTTTCTGTTGTTTCAGTTTCAGGTTCGGTTCGGCTCTCCGTTTCTGTTTTTGCGGTTTCGTCAGAAGTCTGCACAGCTTCGGTCATAGTGCTTGAAGCCGTCACTGTCTGCGGCGGTTCTGTTTCCGTTTCGGTATAAGCAGGCTCACCGTTTGCCGATCTAACTCCCACAAAAATGCACACCGCAAGAGCCAAGACTGCAGCTGTGGAAAGGATCGGTACAAGCACCGCATTTCTGTGGATATTCAGCAAGGCACCTTTGAGTTCAGCCGCATTTTTATAACGCTTATCGGGATCAAGCTCGGTACAGCGTGCAATTATCCTTTTGTACCGCGACTTTTCGGAAAGCTCACCGAAAAGCGCTTTCATCGTCTGCCCTGCGGCATAAATATCCGCCCTGAAATCGGTCTGAGCAAAGCCGTACTGCTCGGGCGGAGCATAGCCCCTTGTACCAAGATAACAGGTGTCATTATCGCTGTCGTCCTTGAAGATACGCGCGGCTTCAAAGTCGATGAGCTTTATATTTTCGTCACCGCAAAGCAGGATATTTGACGGCTTTACATCACGGTGGACTATACCGAGTTTATGTATAGCTTCAAGCGCAGAACATAGCTGTACCATTATGTTTTCGGCTTCTTTTGCGGAAAGCTCGGAACAAACGATGAGTTTTCCATCGATATATTCCTCGCAGACGACAGTTTTCCCGTCCGATATCTCAACGGAATATATCTTCGGCAGATATGGGGACTTGTGGAATTTCAGCGCATCATAGACCGTGTTTTCGGAATAGACCGTGCGGCGTATGAACGTTTCTTCGCCGCGTACAAGCTCTATAATTCCGCGCGCCGATGAATGGATAACTTCCGTCTGCATTTTCACACCTCCCATTTTTATTTATTATATCAGAAAAATTTTCCGTCTGCAAGTATAACATTAACACAGATAAAATAAAAAAACTGTCAACGATGCAAAGCCAACCAGCTGGTCGAGCTGAGCACAGCTCGTCAGGTGTCCAGAGGGCGGAA
>UQQA01000033.1 GCA_900543105.1 uncultured Ruminococcus sp.
CAGGTGTCCAGAGGGCGGAAGCCCTTGGTCGCTTCCGCAGAAGCGAAATCCCCTAAACTGACAATCAAGGCATTGCCGCAATAGAAAAATCACTAACGGCGAAAAAGGCGCAATTCACACGAATAATGGTAAAATGGACTATGATAAACACAGTTTCGTAAAACCAATAAAGTGAATTGCGCCATATTTTTTTCTTCAAACAACCTATCCTCGGCGTGAAATGCGCAGAGCGAAAGCGATAAGCGTTTCACGCCGACATCGTTTGAACGGCGGTGGAATATGAATGGGAGGTCTGATTTTTGCGGTTTCACGTTCGTATTTCATCGCTGTTCATACTGCGTTTTATCATTCATACAGCGTTGAAGCTTCAAATCCACTCACTTCGTTCGTGTATTTACGCTTCAAGGACAGTTTGTTTTAGAAAAACAGAATTGGCGCAATTCACTTTTTCGGGTTTACGGAACTGGTTTCTCATATCCGTTTTACCTTTTTGATGTGAATTGCGCCTTTTAGCTGGTAGATATTTTTCTATTGCAGCAAAGCGTTTAGCTAAAGTTTAGGGATTTTCGCTCTTCTGCTAAAGGTCAAATTGACCTGCGACCAAGGGCTCTGTCCCATTGACCCCTGCAAGCCTTTGAAAAGGCTTGACCTAAACTTTAGTTGGCTTCGCAGTTCTCATACAAATGTCAGCTCTGCAATAATTCCGCATTCCGAATTCCTAATTCCGAATTATTTCTCAAACTGGCTTTCGTGACGTGTAAAGAAGTCCGTTCTCGGTTCAAGGAACTTAAGCTTATGCTCGCTCTCATTCGGGAGAAGTGTTTCAAACGTATCAAAGATATTATCCCAGTTCCATACTGTTTCATCGATTTGGAGGTAATCTCTCACGCCCTCTGTACCGCTCGGAGCGATAGGGTGGAGGAGTATCATTGCTGTTTTAATGGTATGGAAAACGTCGATGAGCCACTGCTTACGCTTTTCGTTATCGTCGCTCTTATCGGTCTCGTTCTTGTACTTTGCCATATACTTGCTTGCTTTTCTGATATAGGAGTCGAGGACGTAGGTTACCTGATGAAACTCGAACTTATACATAAAGCGCTCGTATTCGAGGACAGCCTTTTCGCTTTCTGCGAGGATCTCGTCCGAAACCTTTCCGACAGGCATATTGCCGTCAAAATACTTCTGTGTTTCATAGAAGCAGGTTCTGATTATTCTGTTGAAAACGTTCGAGAGGAGGAAGCCTTCCTTTGTTACAGGGTCGCTGTCGTCGGGATTGGCGTTAGGATTGAGCGGCTTCGGCTGGAAGCTTACCGATCGCATACCAAGTCCGAGTGAAAGGAAGTGCATACGGAGCTGCTCGGCTGTATAATAATTGAGGAGGTCTTTAGCCATAGGTGGCTTTACAGAGCCGCTGCTCGAAGCTTTCTTATCGAGGAAGAGGATATGGTGGTTCGCAACGAGGGTCGAGTTCTGAAGCTCGCCGTCGGGAGTTTCGGCAGTGATCTTGCCGCTCTGGAGTGCGCAGAACATTGCTGTCTGTGCAACGCCGTAGAAATAGATATTGTCCTGACCGATGAACTGGTAGATGCCTGCGTCCTTGGAGCACCAGTAGTCTTTCCACTTATCCTTATCTGCGCCGATAGATTCGAGGTAGGCAACTGTGAACGAGATAGGAGCCCAGAGCGACTCAGGCCAGACCCAAATTGTATGTGGGTCTTCGCCCTCGAGCACGGGAGCGGGAACGCCCCATTCGATATTGCCCGTAAGTCTGAACGGAACGAGGGTCTTACCCGTTCTGAAACGGACACCCTTTTCGGTAAGTATTTCACACGCCTTGTCACGGTCGGTGAGTTCGCTGAACTTGATAGTGAATGAAGTCTTTTTCGGCTCTTCGATAAGCTCATGTTCAGCCATTTGATCCTTGACGGAGAGGTAGGTGTCCATATAGTCGTTCATAACGTAGATAACGGGAGGTTCGAGAAACTCGCCGATAGTTTTCTTTACGACCTGACGAACATTGTCCTTTGCATCGAGCATTTTCATATAATCTTTGAGGAGAGAATAATACTCGGTGAGCTTGAAATACCAGTTTGTAACGTCACGGAACACGGGACAAAGTCCTGTAAGCGTTGAGCGTGGGTCGATGAGGTTCACGGGCATATACTGATGACCGAGGTCGCACTCGTCAGCGTAGCCCTTTTCGGACTGGCAGCCCTGAACGGGGCATTTGCCGATGACCTGTCTGCCGTTAAGGAACGTGCCGACCTTTTCATCGTAGAACTGCGGAGTTGTGATCTTTTTAAGGCAGCCGTTCTCATAAAGTCTGCGGATAAGCTTATCGGAAACCATATTGTGTATCTCGGCTGTTCTGCCAAGACCCGATGCGCCGAAAAGGTTCGTGCTTATCTCATAAGCTTCAAGGGTAGCTTTCTGATCTTCGTGATTAGCCTGAACGAAGTCACGGATAGTTCCCTTGTAGCCTTTTTCTTCGACAAGCTTTCGGTAGCTTTCTGCGATAGGCGAGCCGTAGCAGTCTGTGCCGCTGACGAAGATAACGTTGTCCTTGCCTATTCTGTCACGAAGAAATCTTGCGTAAACATCGGCGAAAACGAAAACTCCTCCGACGTGTCCGAAGTGGAGCTGCTTGTTGCCGTAAGGCATACCGCCTGTAATAACTGCTCTTTTGGGGAACTCGGGACGGTTATCTCTTGAAATTTTCTTCTTGTTATATTCGGGATTAGCGTTGTTTCCCATAACAAAACCTCCATAAATTAAACAAAGCGCTGCGCACATAGTATTATGCACTGCGCTTTGTCGTCATTGACAAGCGGGGATCGCCCCGCGGCGAATTCGTGGGTAATATATACAAATCTGAAAATAAATTGCCCGGTAACGAAAGTGTAATATAAACGATCAGCTGAGAACGAGGGCAGCCATATCACCGTTGTTGGCTTCGCCTGCGTTCTTGATAGCGAGGACCATCTTCCAGATGAGGTCATCGCCGCTCTGACGGAGCGCATCATCGAACGATGAAACAGCCTTTACGAAGTCCTCTTCGCCCTTGCCGTCCATATAGCAGGTGAGGAGAACTTTATAAGCGTTGTAGAGTGCGCAGAAGAACACATAATTGTCCCAGATGCTGAGCTTGTCCGAGCAGGCATAAGGGATACAATATGTCCATACATAGTTGACAAGGATATTTTCCATCCAGTCGGAGTGATTTGCGAGGAAATCATCTCTGTACTTTTCGCGCATCTTCACATACTTGTTCATATCGACAAGGTTGAGTGTTTCAGGACCCGAAACGCCGAGATTCTTATAAACTTCAGCCATAACTTCCTTGAATGCGGGTGTTGTCTTTTTAACAGCTTTGAGGAGAGAGATGCCGTCTGCAAGTGAGAATGCAGGCACGAAAGAAAGTCCCTCAAAGAATTTGAGCGTCTTTTCATAATCTCTGTCCATTACAAAACGCTCGATAAAACGTGGGATAAGGTTCGGCTGACCCTGATCGATCATACCCTGAACGGTCTTGACAGCATAGTTGAGCAGGAGCATACGGCTTTCGAGCGGTATCTCTTTATTCTGGAGCACGCCCATAAAGAGTGAGCGGAGCTGCCAGTAATACTGCGCTGTGGGGTTAGCTTCGACAGCAGCCTTGGAGCTTTCGATGAAAGGAAGCTCTTTTTCGCCGGTGAGCTGTACCATTTTAAAGGAAAGCGTGGATTCTTTCATCATTCTGCGGACAACATCGGGGTTGCTGAGATAAAGCACATACTCGACTGCTGCCGGTGAAACGATGATGTCGGAAAAGCTTTTGTATTTTTCCTCAGGGCCTGTTACATCGACAAGCTCTTTGAAATAAGACGGTGTAAAAACGGGAAATGCCATTATAATTCTCCGATCCCGACGGCAGAAACAATATCTGCGCCGCCGTAAATTTATTTTCAACAATACAATTCAAATTATAACATATTATTCTCTGAATTGCAAGAAATATTTTCAAAAATGCTTTGCAGCGGTATAAATTATTTGTTTTCTCCGCCGCGGAAAACCTTGAGTTCGGTGTTTTCGACTGCCCATTGGATGAGCGGCTCAAAATCGAAGCTGTTCTGTGCGGCTTCAACATCGGCGAGGATAGGTCTTGTTTTGGGGTGCTTCGGAGTGAATACCGTGCAGCAGTCCTCGTAAGGCTCGATAGATGTTTCAAAGGTGTCTATCTTTCGCGCGATCTCGATGATCTCGGTCTTGTCCATACCGATAACGGGACGGAAAACGGGCATACGGCAGGCTGCGTCCGTGCAGACGATAGCGCCGATAGTCTGGCTTGCTACCTGACCTACGCTTTCGCCGGTAACGAGCGCCTGTATCTGCTTTTCTTCGCATATACGCTGTGCGATTTCCATCATAAGGCGGCGCATGATGATAGTGAAAAGCTCTTCGGGGCAGTTGTCGCGGAGCTTTTCCTGAATTTCTGTGAAAGGAACGCAGTAGAAAGCTATGTCGCCGCACCAAGGCGTGAGCTTCTGACAAAGTCGCTCAACTTTGAGCCTTGCTCTGTCGGAGGTGTACGGAGGGGAAACATAGTGGATAGCGGAAAGCTTTATTCCGCGCTTTGCCATCATATAAGCCGCAACGGGGCTGTCGATGCCGCCCGAAAGGAGTACCATTGCCTGACCGGAAGTGCCTACGGGGATTCCGCCTGCGCCCTTTTTGTTGCCCGAATGGATATAAGCCTCGGTCTGACGTACTTCAACGGTGATGATAACATCGGGGTTGTTCACGTCAACAACAAGGTGTGGGAAAGCGTCAAGGATCCTTCCGCCAAGCTCTGCGCATATCTCGGGCGAGCGCATAGGGAAGTTCTTGTCGGCTCTCTTTGCGTTGACCTTAAAGGAGCGCGCGGTTTCAAGCACCTCGCGGTTGTATTCGACAGCCGACTTTGCGATCACTTCAAAGTCCTTTTCCGCAACGAGCGCACGGCAGTAAGCGGCGATGCCGAAGACCTTTGATACAACGTCCTCAACTTCGTCAAAGTCAACGTCCTCGCTTAAGGGTCGGATAACGACAGTGGACTGTGAGCGGTCGTACTCGAACTTGCCGAGGCGTGATAGTCTGCGGCGGATATTTCTCACCATAGCGTCCTCAAAGCTGCGTTTGTTAAGACCTTTTATGGCGATTTCTCCCTCTTTTACAAGGATAATTTCACTCATTTTATATTCCTCCGAAAAATCTGATAAATTCACAATTATTAAAAGTATATCACAAAACGATGCGTATTTCAATAGCGGCGGCGTTAAAACGCACTTTTTACAATAAAATTAAAGAAAATAACAAATTTTGTTGAAAAAGCCGCCTTTAAATGATATAATATTATGGAAAATTGCGATAAAAAAGGTCAAAAAAGGGGAACTGTCTAATGAAAAATAAAAATTATGCCGGTATTGCCGTGACGGCTGTACTGTGTATCCTGCTCAATATCGGCGGACGCTTTTTTACGCTTGTCTGTCCCGTTCCGTTCTGGCTCGACACTATGGGAACGATGATATCGGCGTGTCTGTGCGGTCCGATAGTCGGCGGCGCGGTCGGGTTTCTGTCAAATCTTATATCGATGATATGCTTCGGAGGCACTTCGATATTTTTTTCGCTGATAAACATTATCATCGGTCTTGCGGTCGGATTCATCACGAAAAATGGACTTTGCGGAACGCTGTTCAGTGCGCTCTGCACGGGAATACTTATGGGTATCATAACCGTTGCCTGCGCAGTTCCCGTCAACTGCATACTTTATGACGGCAGGATGAACAATATTTGGGGAAGTGCGCTTTTCGATATGCTTTCGCAGTACCGTATCGGGACGGTCGTAAAGGCTGTGCTTTCGCAGATGTTCATCGACATACCGGACAAGGTGCTTTCAATGACAGTGACTTATCTGACGGTCGGCGCAGTTCGGAAGAAGCTTTCCGCCAAAAAGGAGAACGGGGTGCAGAATGAAAAAGCTTAAAAATATAACGTGCCGCTTTGCTTCGATAATGCTGACGATATGCATTTTTGCGGCTTTCGGCGGGATTTCGGTGCAGGCAAAGGCTGATGCTGACCCTTTTTACGGCTTTGACATCAAGCTGTATAACAGCGAAACGGATCTCGGGACGAGCAGCGTGAACGCGATAGTTCAGTCGTCCGACGGCTATATATGGCTCGGAACTTATATGGGACTTTACCGCTATGACGGAACGAGATTCTCGCTTTTCGGTGCGGAAAACGGCATCGTAAGCGTCCGTGCGCTTTATATTGACAAGCGCGGAAATATGTGGATAGGCACGAACGAAAGCTCCGTTTACTGCTACACGGCGCAGCACGAATTCGTTTCATACGGCAATGAAAAGGGACTTTCGGAAAAATCGATACGCTGTTTCACCGAGGACGCAAATGGCAACATCTTTGTCGGAACGGCAGGACTTTCCTATTTCATCTCGCCCGAAGACGGAGTTTCGGTCGTGCAGTTCGACAGTGATATCACATACATAACCTCCGCGGCGGCTTCGGAGGACGGAACGATAATGGCTGTAACGAACAGCGGCATTCTTGCGGCATACAAAGACGGCAAATGCCTGCGCAGCGAAACAGCCATTGACGGAAGTGCTTTCGACAGCATAAACTATGTGGGTGACGGCGTTTTCCTCGCAGGTACGGAAAGATTCCGCGTTTATGAATGCAGCGTTGACGAAAACAGGATACAGCAGAAAATATTTGCGAACGTTTCTCCCTGCACGGCAGTGACGAACATAAAGCCTGCGGAAAACGGCGGATATTGGGTCTGTGCCGACAACGGCATCGCTAAGATAGATGCATTCGGCAAGGTCAGACAGATGACGCTCGATTATTTCAACAGCAACATCATTGACGCTATAACCGACTATCAGGGCAACACATGGTTCATATCGACCCGTCAGGGCGTGATAAAAGCAACGGTCAATCCGTTCCGAAATCTCAGCAGCCGATACGGACTTGGCGAGCAGGTCGCAAACGCCGTATGTGCAAGCGGAGATATACTTTACATCGGCTATGACAGCGGACTTCAGATGATCGACAGCAGCGGCAAAAACGTTGATGCGGCGATAGTCAGGGAGCTTGACGGCAGCAGGATAAGAAACATTATGGAGGATTCCAAGGGCAATGTCTGGATATCCACCTACGGTCAGGATGGACTTGTAAAATACAATCACAGGGAACAGACCGCAAAGCTTTTCAACGAATATTCCGCAGGGACTAACGGTTCAAAGTTCCGCTTTACAATGGAGCTTTCGGACGGGACTGTTTTCG
The DNA here is from genome assembly GCA_900543105.1 of uncultured Ruminococcus sp. GTDB lineage: Bacteria > Bacillota > Clostridia > Oscillospirales > Ruminococcaceae > UMGS363. The sequence goes on from UQQA01000033.1 coordinate 7,321, forward strand.
CCGCAAGCTCAACGGGCATATCCTATATAAACGATGACAAAGTAACGCATACTCTTTCCGCCGACTACGGACTGGACAATCCGCATATACTCTGCGCCATAGAGGAAGAAAACGGACGCGTTCTTGCTGGGAGCGACGGTGACGGCATTTATGTTCTGGACGGGGGAAGAATTTATTATCACATCGGCAGCGAGAGCATTTCACCCGTTATTCTTCGCATCGTCCCATACAAGGATATTTACTTCGTTGTGACGGGAACGGGTCTTTACACAATGGATAAGGACTACGAAACACACAGGATAACGACCTTCCGCTACACGAACAATTTCGATATTTACATAGATGAAGAACGCGATACCGCGTGGATACTCGGCAGTTCGGGACTTTTCTCGGTCAGCGCATCGGAGCTTGAAAGGGATATCTGCTCGGAGTATAAGCTTTACAACCGAAAAAACGGCTTCGGTGCTTCAATAACGGCGAACTCTTGGAATCTCTGCACTGAGAACGGTCTGCTCGTTTTTTGCAGCAGCAGCGGCGTTTACACGGTTTCGCTCCGTGAACTTTACAGCAGCACGACCGACTTCAACATCGCTGTAAATCAGGTTCGGATAAACGACAGGGAAGTCGTTTATCCTGTCAGCGAGGACGGTTATACGGGCAAGTTCGTGATACCGCCCTACGCGAAGAGGCTTGATTTTGAGCCGTCCGTGCTGAATTACACACTCAGCGACCCTGCCGTTCACATCGAGCTTGAAGGCTTTGAGGCGAGCAGTGTTGACGTTGAGCAGAGCGAACTTTCCGACATAAGCTTCACCAACCTTAAACACGGCACATACAAGCTTCATTTTCAGATACTCGGCTCGGACGGCGCAGTGGTCAAGGAGGCTGTTTACCTCGTTGAAAAGGAAGCGGAATTCTACGAAACCACGATATTTGAAGCGTATCTGCTTCTCATCGCGGCGGCATGCATCGCATTCATAACGTGGATAATCACAAAGCTCGGCAGCCTTTCGGTCATTCGCCGACAGTATGAAGAGATAAGTGCCGCAAAGGAAGAAGCTGACCGTGCGAACAATGCGAAGAGCCAGTTCCTTGCGAATGTTTCGCACGAGATAAGAACGCCTATCAATACCATTCTCGGAATGAACGAGATGATCCACCGTGAAGCCGACAGCGAAAGTATCCTACGATACTCGGAGGATATAAAAAATTCGGGAAAAACGCTCCTTTCCATTGTCAATGATATCCTCGATATCTCAAAGATAGAATCGGGCAAGATACGCATTGTCTGCGCCGAATATGACATAAGCAATATGCTTGTCGATACGATACACGCGGCTGACGTGAAATGCCGTGAAAAGGGACTTCGCTTCCGCTATGATATCTCGCCGGAAATACCGAGGTATCTTTTCGGTGACGAACTCAGGCTCAAACAGGTCATAACGAACATCGTCACAAATGCGGTAAAATACACCGAACACGGTCACGTCAGCTTCAAGGTATATCACGAAGATATATCGGACAGTGAGATAAACATTGTTGTTTCGGTAGAAGACACGGGCATAGGCATAAAGGACGAGGACAAGGACAAAATTTTCAACACGTTCGAGCGCCTTGACGAAAAGCGCAACAAGACGGTCGAGGGAACGGGTCTTGGACTTTCGATATGCAAAAGCCTGCTTGAACTTATGGGAACGGAGCTTCGCTTTATCAGCACATACGGCTCAGGTTCGGTGTTCGGCTTCTCTGTCCGTCAGAAAAAGCTCGGCGAAGAAAAGCTCGGCGCACTGAAGCTTTCGGACGAAAAAAAGGGCAGCTATGCTCCGTCTTTCATCGCTCCCGATGCTTATATCCTCGTTGTTGATGACAATGAAATGAACCTTGCGGTCGTTCAGGGACTTCTCAAAGGCACAAAAATACACATCGACACGGCCAACGGCGGTATGAAATGCCTTGAAGCCGTGAAAAAGCGGCGCTATTCGCTCATACTGCTCGATCAGATGATGCCCGATATCGACGGAACGGAAACTTTTCGCCGAATAAGGAACGGGGATAACCTCTGCAAGGATACTCCTGTTGTTGCGCTTACAGCGAACGCTTTTTCCGATTCGAGAGATGTCTATCTGAAGCTTGGCTTTGACGGATATATCTCAAAACCCGTTGATCCCATAAAGCTGGAAAAGACAGTCCTTGCACTTCTGCCAAAGGAGCTTGTCAAGCCTTATGTGGAAGAGCCGAAGCACGAAAATGCCGCCCGCATAGCCGATCTTACGACAAAATACATCGACCGCGCTGTCGGATCAAAGTACAGCGGCGGCAGCGAGGAGCTTTACTTCGAGATAATGAAAGCCTTTGCGGAAGCGGCGGAGGAAAACACCGCAAATCTTGAAAATTCCTTTGAAAATGAGGACTGGAAGAATTACGCGATATATGTTCATTCGCTCAAAAGCACATCGCTGACGGTCGGCGCGGCAGAGGTTTCGGAGCTTGCGAAAAAGCTTGAATTCGCGGCGAAAAACGGTGAAGCCGATATCATAAAAGCAGAACATGGCAGGCTAATGGAGATGTACCGCGGACTTGTTGCGGAGATCGAGGCAATGATAGGCTTAAAATTATAAAAAAATGTTGCAATTATTATAATAGTGTGCTATAATTCTTTTAACATAATCCGTATTCTCAACATCGAAAGGAAGATATCAATGGACGAATTTAACAATAACGAAAACAAAAATTTCGGCGAGGAAAGCTTTGCCGACAAAGAGCGCCGCGAGGAGCAGAACACTCAGCAGGGTGCAGTTTCTCAGCCCGAGCAGAGCGGCTATGACCCATACAATATGCCGTTTGAACAGCAGCAGAGAGCACCGCAGGCACAGCAGCATTACAACATGTCCTATGCAAACAACGGTCAGCAGCAGGTGCCGCCCGATTTCGACCCATACAAGCAGCCGCTTCCGCAGGGTCAGTATCAGTACAACGGAATGTACGCCGACCCGAACGGTATGCCGTATAAAACCGGACTTGCAACAGCTTCTCTCGTTATCGGCATTCTCTCGCTCGTGCTTACATTTACGGGGTTGATCTATTTAATCCCGATCCTGCCGATAGTAGGCATCATTCTCGGCTGCATATATAAGGGCAAGCGTTATCCCGTCGGAAAAGGCGCATCGACCGCAGGGATAATCTGCTCGGCAGTGGCTCTTGTTCTGGGCATACTTTTCATGGTTCTCGTTGTGTATATTGTGATGAACCATATGCCCGAGGTAATGCAAATGCTGAAAAGCCAAAGTCCCGATGTATATCAGCAGTATTATGATATGTTCCATGATACATATCCCGAGTGGTTCAATACCGCAGCTGCGCTTTTCGCAAAATTTATCATTAAGTAAAAAAAACGTTCGGTCGTGATATGCTGACCGAACGTTTTATTTTGTTAAAAATCGGCAGTTTTAATCGCCTGACGATTTAGTTTATTTATTGTTTTTTTCTTGACATAATTTGACACGGGTGATATAATAAGCTTTACAGAGAGTTTGTCAGCGAAAATTTTTACGATTGGCGTATAAGATAGACGGATACCCTCCTATTTATTTCCGTAAGGTTATTAAAGAAAGGGTCAGGTTCAGCTCTTACGGATTTTATCTGTAGGAGGATCGATACTATGGAAGTATTTACTTTTGTACTTACCTGTATCACTTGCGTTTGCAAGGTCATTGATACTGTTATCAGTCTGATAACAGCCAATAAAAAGAACTAATCCGCCTATTGCAGTAGACGGATTGGTTTAAATTAAATTTGTTTAAACTATAAAGCCGAGGGCTATCGTCTATCTGACGAACTCTCTGTTTTTATTATACCACAAATTGTATTATTGTCAATAGTTTTTATATCAAAAAAATCACATTTCAAATTATGTCCGCGGTTTTTCTTGACATAATTTGACATAGGTGATATAATAAACCTTGCAGAGAGTTTGTCAGCGTAAATTTTTTACAATTGACGTATAAGATAGACGGATACCCTCCTATTTATTTCCGTAAGGTTATTAAAGAAAGGGTCAGGTTCAGCTCTTACGGATTTTATCTGTAGGAGGATCGATACTATGGAAGTATTTACTTTTGTACTTACCTGTATCACTTGCGTTTGCAAGGTCATTGATACTGTTATCAGTCTGATAACAGCCAATAAAAAGAACTAATCCGCCTATTGCAGTAGACGGATTGGTTTAAATTAAATTTGTTTAAACTATAAAGCCGAGGGCTATCGTCTATCTGACGAACTCTCTGTTTTTATTATACCACAAATTGTATTATTGTCAATAGTTTTCAAGTAAAAAGTCATAGTCCGGAGCTTATGCCGAACTATGACTCTTTTCATCTTAAATTACTTAGCAAAATATCTGTCGAGCAGACCCTTGAAAGCTCTGCCGTGACGAGCCTCGTCCTTTGCCATTTCGTGAACAGTGTCGTGGATAGCGTCAAGACCGAGTTCCTTTGCTTTCTTGGCAAGTGCAAGCTTGCCCTCGCAAGCGCCGCTCTCAGCCTGATAGCGCATTTCGAGGTTCTTCTTTGTGGAGTCTGTTACAACTTCGCCAAGGAGTTCTGCGAACTTTGCAGCGTGTTCAGCTTCTTCGTAAGCTGCTTTTTCGTAGTAAAGACCAACTTCGGGATAGCCCTCTCTGAATGCTACTCTTGCCATTGCAAGGTACATTCCGACTTCGGAACATTCGCCGTTGAAGTTCTGACGAAGTCCCTCGATGATCTCGGGGTCAACACCCTGTGCAGAGCCTACAACGTGATCGCAAGCCCAGAGAGCGTTATCATCGGCAGCTTCTGTGAACTTTGAAGCAGGTGCTTTACACTGCGGGCAGGCAGCAGGTGGGTTTTCGCCCTCATAAACATAACCGCATATTGAACATATCCATTTTTTCATAATTTTCAAGTCCTTTCAGATAAATTTTTTCATAATCAAAGTTAGGTTAGGTAAGGTTGACCTTACCTCTTGTTATTACTATACCACAAAGGTATAGATTTGTCAAGAGGTAAAAGAAAAATTTGCTAAAAAATTTTTTGGCTTGAAAACAGTTCGGAAAAAGGGTCGATTTTTGGCAGAAAAATACCGCACAAGTTTTTCGTGACAGCTTGTGCGGCAATGTCACATTGCGACGGCTTCGTTTATGGCGAAGCATTCACCGTTGAAGATGAGCCGTATCTTGTCACCGCGGTGTATCTCGCCCGAGAGAAGCTTTTGCGAGAGCAGGTTTTCAACGTTCACCGTGATATCATGGCGAAGTCCGCGCGCACCGCTTTTATCATTCGGGCAGGAAAGCTTTTCAACTGCCGACGGGTCAAATTCGATCGAGATGCCAAGCTTTTCGGCGCGGCTTTTAAGAGATGAAAGCATAAGCTGCGCGATCCGGGCAAGCTCTTCCTTTGACAAGCTGTCGAACACGATTATTTCATCAAGTCTGCCGAGCAGTTCGGGCGGGAAAAATTCGCGCACGGTGTCGCCGACATTGTTTTTCTTCTGCTGTTCAGACTGCACGAAGCCGACAGAACCCTTTCCCGAAAGCTTTTCCGCGCCGAGGTTTGAGGTCATAATAATAATTGTATTGCGGAAGTTCACCATCCGACCAAGACCGTCCGTGAGTTCGCCCTCCTCAGCGATCTGGAGCAGCAGAGAGCTTATGTCGGGGTGGGCTTTTTCTATTTCGTCAAAAAGAACGATGCTGTACGGCTTGCGGCGGACTTGCTCGGTGAGAGCTCCACCCTCCTCGTAGCCGACATATCCCGGCGGCGAGCCGATGAGCCGCGATATGCTGTGCTTCTCCTGATATTCCGACATATCGAGCCGAATAAGTGATTTCAGGTCGCCGAAAAGGCATTCCGAGAGCGCTTTGGAAAGCTCGGTCTTGCCCGAACCGGTTGGACCCGTGAAAAGGAAACAGCCGAGCGGACGCTTCTCATCGCGAAATCCCGAGCGGCTGCGGCGAACAGCATCGGCAACAGCGTGAACAGCCTTATCCTGCCCGATGACGCGTTTGTGAAGCTCGGTTTCAAGCGAGAGCAAACGTGTTTCTTCGTCCGCTGTGAGCTGACCGAGCGGAATACCTTTTATATCGGAGATAACTGCGGCGATGTCCTCTCTGCCGACTGTAACGGGCTTTTCTTCGCTCGGACTGAACCAGCTCGGCAGGTCGGCACGGCGTTTGTTCTGTTTCTGAGGAGTGGCACGGCAAGGCTCTTTGTCGAGCATTCGTTTAAGGCTTTCGGAAAGCTCGCTCAAAGTCTGAGGAGATGAAGATTCACGTATTCGCGCCTTTGAAGCGGCCTCATCGATGAGGTCGATAGCCTTGTCGGGGAGAAAACGCTCGGGAAGATAGCGAACCGAAAGCTCCACTGCGGCTTTCAAAGCTTCGTCAGTAATGATTGCATTGTGGAAATCCTCGTAAACGGGTTTTACTCCGCTCAGAATTTCAAGAGCTTCGCTTTCGGTCGGTTCGTTTATCATCACCTGCTGAAAGCGGCGTTCAAGTGCGGCATCTTTTTCGATCGATTTGCGAAACTCGGCGATGGTCGTTGCACCTATAAGCTGTATCTCACCTCGCGCAAGCTGTGGTTTGAGAATGTTCGCCGCATCGATAGCGCCCTCCGCCGCACCTGCACCGACTATGGTGTGAAGTTCGTCTATGAAAAGAATGATGTTGCCGTCATCGGCGGCTTCGTCAATGCACTGCTTTACGCGCTCCTCAAAGTCGCCGCGGTATTTTGCTCCTGCGAGCATAGAGGTGAGATTGAGGGAGAAGATGTGTTTGCAGCGCAGCGACCGGGGGACATCACCGCTCGCAATGAGCATCGCGATGCCCTCGACGACGGCGGTCTTGCCTACGCCTGCTTCGCCGATAAGACAAGGGTTGTTTTTGCTTCGGCGCGAAAGTATCTGCACCGTTCGGCGTATTTCACGGCTTCTGCCGATAATAGGATCGCATTTTTTCTCGGCGGCTTCGCGGACAAGATCCTTCCCGTATTTGTTCAGAGCCGTATGCGAGACCTCACGGGTTCGCTTTGTGCAGGCGGAATTAAGGCTGCCGAAATTTCCGCCAAGTTCTTTTAATATAGTAACGGCGGTCGATTCGGTCTGTTCAAGCAAAGCGGAGAGAAGATGCTCCGTTCCTGTCAGCCGTGAGCCGCAGGAGGCAGCGATACTGCTTGCCGAGGTGAGTATCTTATGTGCGCAGGAGGTCATGCAGTCATCATCGACGGGGCAGGGTTCGCCGATGCCGACAAGCTCGATTATCTTCGCGCGGACATCGGCTTCGGTTATGCCGCAGACGCGGAACGCCTGTGCCGCAGAGCAGCTTTGCTCCGATATCAACGAAAGCAGGATATGTTCGCTCCCAACGTATGTGTGACCGAGCTTTCCTGCCGCAAGGAATGAATTTTCGATAACGATGTTCGCCTTTTTTGTAAAAGCTTCGATATTATACATAAAAAAGCCATCTCCTCTTAACAGATCAGTAATTTCAAGGAATATTATCCCACCGAATCAATAAAATATTTGTCACATCAGGAAAATTGCCGTATTTTTTTATTCTGAAGTGTTATTTCTGCGAAAAAATTAAAAAATAGCTAAATAACTAAATTTTTTTACAAATTTTTGGTGACAAATAACCATAAAATATGCTTGTTAATTTTGAACAGATATGTTATAATTGTTGTGTGAAAATGTATCGGAAATTAAGTATTTGTTATTTTCGGCATTTAAGCATTTTATTTTTTGGAGGTTATTGTTATGGCAGAAGGTACAGGATTCCTTAAAACGGTCAACTTTGGCGGATTTGATAAAAAGGACGTGCTTGCGTACGTTGATGAATTAAATACGAAAATTTACACTCTTCAGGCTGAACTCGATGAGAAGAAGGCTCTTCTCGAAGAAGCAGGCGGCGGCAACGGCGTAAATGACGAAAAGTATGAGGAGCTGCTTGCGGCTGACAAGGCTAAGATCACAGAACTCCAGACAAATAACGATTCACTTACGAATCAGCTCGGCACTATCACAGGTGAGCTTGCTGAAAAGGATAAGGAGATCGAAGATCTCAAGGCACAGAATGCCGCACTTGAAGAAGAACTTCAGGACGCAAAGAACAAGATCGCTACGTCGTCACCCGACAACAGCGCAATGGATCTCGGCAATGTATTCCTCGAGGCACAGAAGTCTGCCAACATGATCGTTACGCAGGCTAAGGAAAACGCAAGAAAGATGGACGAAGACGCTAAGCGCCTTGCAAATCAGGTCGTTGACGATGCTAACGGCAAGGCTGCTACTATCGTTAATAAGGCTGACGAAGAAGCTTCTTCAAAGGTCAAGGAGGCTAATGCCAAGGCTTCCAAGATCCTCTCCGAAGCCGAGGATAAGTCCAGCGCAATGAAGTCTGCTTCCGAGGCTCTTAAGGCTTCCGTTAAGGCAGAGGTCGACGAGATCGAGACCAACGTTGCAAAGCTTCGTGAAGCTCTCGAAATGTTCTCGGGCGAAAGCCTTGCAAAGCTTGATGAAGCTAAGGCTCGCATTGCAGATACACAGTCTGTCATCAGCGGAAGTGCTCCCGCATTTGATGAAAAACATATTCCGACACCGGCCCCTGCTCCTGCACCTGCCCCGGCTCCCGCACCTGCACCTGCACCGTCTGCTCCAAAGGCTAACTTCGGCTTTGATATGAGCGAACTCGAGAGCCTTACAAAGGCAGCCGAAGCCGCTGCAGGAAGTGAAAACGGCTGATAATGGCAGAAATTTACGAATTGACCGTCGAACAGCTTCCGCAGTACTGCGACAAGCTGCGCATCGGCGACAAAGTTCTGCTCACGGGAACGGTCTATACTGCCCGTGATGCGGCGCATAAACGATTTGATGCACTTCTGAACGAGGGTAAACCGCTCCCGTTCGATATCAGGGACGCTGTTATCTATTATGCAGGTCCTACGCCTGCCGCTCCCGGCAAGGCTATCGGTTCTTGCGGTCCTACCACATCGGGAAGAATGGATAAGTTTGCACCAAGGCTTCTTGACTGCGGACTTCGTGCAATGATAGGCAAGGGCGAACGCAGCGAAGCTGTAAAAGACGCTGTAAAGCGCAATAACGCAGTATATTTCTGCGCTATCGGCGGCGCAGGCGCTTTGGCTGCAAGTTGCATAAAAAAATGCGAGGTAATAGCATTTGAAGATCTCGGCTGTGAGTCGGTAAAAAGGCTTTACGTTGAGAAATTTCCTGTGACCGTTACCGTTGATTCACACGGTGGCGACCTCTTTAAAGAGGGCAGAGCTGCTTATTGTGAGGTCTGAATACATAAAAGATAACTCCCTTTTCGGTTTGAAAAGGGAGTTTTGCGTTTACTTTACATACTAATAAAAAAGTCCGTCACGGGTGCTGTACCAGACGGGGATACCGCTCATTCCCATCGGAAAACGTGTTTCCATATTCCACTCGGGATAGAATTTGCGGAGTATTACCGTATCATCTCGGAGCAAAGCCGCAAATGAGATGTAATTCTCGCGTGTCATTTCGTGCGAAGACGAAACGTAGATCTCGCTTTCGATTATTTCCGTGGCAAGCTTTTCATCGTCCGAAGCTTTCTTCGGTTCAAGCGCAGAAAGCTTCTTTCCGCAGCAGCTCACGGATGCTTCGGCTGCCGAGAAAACAATGTTACCGCAGTCGGGGCAGACGTAAAGCTTCAGCTTTTTCATGTTTCCGTTTATCAAATCATTTTTCTCTATTTCTCCGTTGATAAGATTTTCCATATCGATTCCGAGCTCCGCCGCAAGCAAGGGGAGTATCGACACATCGGGCGCGCCGCAGCCGCGTTCCCACTTGGAAACAGCCTTGTCGCTGACACCTATTTATTCAGCAAGAGCAGCCTGCGTCATCTTTTTTCTTTAAGTGCATTGCTCTGATTATCTCGCCTGTTCTGATCCGATCCATAGCTTTTCGCCTTTCGATGTTTCAAATCTAAAATAATTGCAATAAACTAAGCGTAGAGTTGATGATTGACAATTCAAAATCAAGGTGCTATAATAACAATTACCGGGAGAGCAAGCTGTGTTCTCTCGGTTTTGTCCAAAGGAAGGGATGGTTTTATGAAGATCGGAAAGCGCAGAGTTATTGCATATATCAAGCTTTTTTTCGAGGTACTCGCTGTAATACTTATTGTTGTGCTGATGTTTAAATTCGCTATGAATATGACGATCAAAACCGCCGAAGATGTACAGCAGGAGCAGTCAGCAACTGTTGAAACGGAGCAATGATTTAACAAAAGAAAAGCGGCGCAGTTCATTGTTGTGAGCTGCGCCGTTTTTTATTTATTCTTTTCGTATATCTTTATAAGACCCTTTAAAAGCAGATCCTTATCGTGAATGACCTTGCGCTTGCAGTAGGGGATAATGCTGCCCGAAAGTCCGCCCGTGGCTATGACAGTGCATTTCTGTCCAAGCTCCTCCTCAAAGCGGTCGATAACGCCGTCGATGAGCGAAGCCTGACCAAAGATTATTCCGCTCTTCATGCAGTCAACGGTGTTGCTGCTGATGACTTTTTTCGGCGGTTCGAGGTTTATCTTCGGAAGCTGTGATGTTCCTGCCGTCAGGGCGTTGAGCGAAACGTTCACGCCCGGGATTATCATTCCTCCGAGGTAGCTGCCCTTGCTGTCGATGACAGAAGCGGTCGTAGCCGTACCCATATCAAAGATTATGAGCGGAAGTTTATATTCGGAAATGCCTGCAACAGCGTCAACAACGAGGTCGCTTCCAAGCTGTGCGGGGTTATCGATGATGATGTTGAGCCCTGTTTTTGTTCCGGGACCTACTATTTTGGCATCAATTCCTGCGATCTTCTTTATCGCAAGCTTTATCGTGGTCGTTACGGACGGAACAACGGACGAGATTATTGCGCCGTCGATCTCGTTCTGCTTGATGTTGTAAAGTTCAAGTATCGTTTTGAATGAGATCGCATATTCAAGTGCCGTGTTTTCACGCGAGGTGGATATTCTTTCGGAAAAAGCGATCTTTCCGTCCTCGCAGCAGCCGATAACTATATTTGAATTTCCTACGTCAATTGCTAAGATCATAGCGTTTGCTCCTTATGCTTCGGTTGTCTTGAAATTTGGGATAAGCTTTGCTTTGATAAGAGCCGTTCCAACTGCGCCGGTAACGATGGTCGAAGCTATGATCTCGAAAACAGCATTTACTCCGACGAATGCGCACATAAAGGCGAGAATGTTCATTTCTCCTCGCATATCCATTATTAACTCTGTCTTTCCGAACAGCAGCATAAGCGTTGTCATAAAGAACAGCGTGTTGAGAAAAGCAGCGGCGAAGCCTGTTACAAAGCAGGAAACAATGCCGTTGGAGATCTTTGATACGAATTTATTGATGTATCCGAGAAGAAGTCCGTCAAGAATTCTCGGTACGAAGCAGGTGATGATCGTGAACAGCGGACTGATGCCGAAAAGCGCTACGCCGAATGGACTTGGAAGTCCGATGCCAACACACTGGAGAAAGCTTGTGAGTCCGAAAACAGCTCCCACAGCTGCGCCTCCGACAGGTCCCATTGTAAGTGCAGCGACAGCAACGGGGATAATGTTGAGCGTGATAGAAAGCGGTCCGATGTTGAGATAACCGAGCGGCGTGAATGACATTACGACGAGAATCGCCGTAAGCAGACCCATAATTACGATACGGGCGATCTTCTGTTTGTTTTTCATGATAAAAATTCCTCCTTGTTATTATTCCCTTTCGGGATACAATACAATAAGCGGAGCTTTTGCGTGCTTTCCTGACGGCAGAAAGACCTGCAAAAAGCCCGCAAACAACATTATATCATAAAAAAACGGCTTTTGCAACGATTTAATATATTTTTAACTTTTGACAGGGTCTGTATTAATAGTTATGTGTGTTGCCTGCTGCGGACAGAACGCAGTTTGGTGCAAAGTATATTTTGCATAGGAGAAATGCGGAGATCTTTTATAAAGCGAACCTCTAAAGATAAATATGAGAAATTTTGCTGCAATTATACTTTTTTAGTTGCAGGGGAAGTTTTGGTTATAGAAAGGCTCTGATACTAAACACCAATAAAATACAGGAAAAAATCTGCGCCGAAATCGCATATATCC
>UQQA01000034.1 GCA_900543105.1 uncultured Ruminococcus sp.
CGCCCTCTGGACACCTGACGAGCTGTGCTCAGCTCGACCAGCTGGTTGGCTTCGCTTTACACGTCAAATGTCAGCTCTGCAAATAATTCCGCATTCCGAATTCCGAATTCCGCATTAAGCATTGACTTTGTTTCTCCACTTGCCGAAATGGTAACGTGCAACGCTCATTGCCGCCGTGAGAAGCCATGTAAGGCAGGTCGTTCCCCATACTGCCCATATTCCGACGGACGGGAACTGCAAAAGTATCATCGCGAAGCCAATTCTGCCGATGACCTCAACAAATCCGTTTATCATAGCGTATGTAACATCGCCTGCTCCGTTGAGAAGTCCTCTCGTTGTATGGATAAGTCCGAGCGGAATATAGAAGAACGCCGAAAGCATGAGTGCCTTTGAGCCAATGTCGATAACGGCTTCCTCCGTGACGAAGATTCCAACGATATTTCTGCTGAAAATGAGGAACAGCACAAGCATTGCAAGCGCAAAAGCTATCATTATCTTCACGGTCTTATGGTAACCCCGTACCGTTCTGTCAACATAGCCTGCGCCCATATTCTGTCCTGCGAAGGTCGAAAGTGCCGCATTGAGCGATGCAAAAGGCTGCTGAACGAGCTGTTCAACACGCATCGTTGCAGTATAAGCCGCCATAACGACCGAGCCGAAGCCGTTCGCAACTCGCTGTAAGAATATCATCGAAACGGATATCATCGAGTTCTGGAGTGCTATCGGAACGCCAGTCTTTATGCACTTTGAGAAGTAAATTCCGCGAAGCTTCATTTCGTCCGAAGTCAGTTTGAAATACTTTACCTTTACAAAAGCAAAGACCATACAGCCGACCGCCGAAACTGCCTGCGCAATGACCGTCGCAAGTGCCGCACCGTTTACGCCCATTTTGAATACTATAACGAACACAAGGTCAAGCACAACGTTTATAACGCTCGCAACGATGAGAAAAACGAGCGGCGTTTTGCTGTCGCCGAGTGAACGCATAACGGCATTTATCCAGTTGTAAAGCGATACAGCGACAGTTCCGATGCAGGCTATCTGCATATATCCGTGCGCCGCAGAATAGATCTCATCGGGTGTGTTCATCAGCTTTAACAGCGGACCCGAGAGCAGGAACGCAACAACGCTTATAACCGCGCCGAATATCAGCGCCGCATAAGCTGAGTTGACAATGTAGCGCTTCACGTCTTCTTCACGCGCTGCACCGAAGCACTGCGCAATAAGTATTCCCGAACCGACCGAAAGACCGATGCAGAATGTATAGAAAAAATATGTGAGCGAACCCGTTGCGCCGACCGAAGCCAGCGCGTCATAGCCGAGATATCGTCCGACAATGACCGAATCCACGACATTGTAAAGCTGCTGAAAAAGGTTTCCCATGAGCAGCGGAAGTGTGAACCGAAGTATATGCGAAAGCTCGTTTCCCTCGGTCATATTTTTTTCGTAAGCCATAGTTTTTAGTCCTTAAAAATTTTATCTAACTCGCCGAGCGAAACCTCTGCAGTCGGAGCGAATTTGTCCGAACCAACATATTCCGCAAGGCTCCTGTAAAGCTGACGGCATGAAACGCTGTCTGTCTTTTTGTCGAGCCGAGCCGTGCAGACGAGAAGCCTTCCGCCGCCCGTTTTCACCTCGAATATCGTTCCGAGCGAATGGTTGCGGTCATTCGTATCAATGGTTCTCACTGTCGGCTCTATTGGAAGTCCGTCCAGTATCGCCGTGCGTGAACCCTCAACAGCGTCATACCACTGCGCGGTCGAGTAAATTTCACTCGGGAAGCCGTTCAGCATAGCGTTGTCCTTGTCTATGAGCAGGCCGAGCGTTCCCACGGGGCTTGGCTTTTTCATCGAAACGGAAATGCTGTTGAACATATGATAGTTCCAGAAATCCGTGCAGTATGTTCCCTCTATCGACTTGTTTTCGGGGAGCTTGTCAGGCATAAACAGCACATTTTCGCCGTTTGCGAGCCTTGCTTTCGCCTTTTCCCAATCGTTTTCGGCACAGCTCGGAGCTTCGCTCACCTCGGGGAATATCCACAAGTCATAGCCGTTCTTTATGCCGCCCGTTTCAAGCGTAAGACGAGCCTTTGCAGCCTTTTCAAGCTTTGGCATCGCAAGCTTCACCGTTCCGAGCGTGAAAACGCCGCTTTTGAAGCTGCCCTTTGCGCAAAGCTCATATTCGGTGACATCGCCGTTCGCTTCAAGCGTTATCTTCACAACAGGGTCAACGTCAGCCTTTTCGGCATAGTTATAGAGCATTACAGGCATATCCGCTTCTTCGCCGCAGCTCCATACGAACTTTGGCAAGCAGCCGAGAATTACCCTGTCCGAGCAGAAACCTCTCCACTCCTCGGGCGAAATAACGCCCTTGCTCTCCATAAAGCTGTTCAATATTCCGATCAGCGCAGTTCCCTGCCCCGTGAAATCCTGCAAGTCGAGAAGCTGGAATCCCGAAAGCTCGTCCGAACGCAGAGCGGTTTCAATTTCGTTTTTGTAACATTCAGCCGCAAAGCGTCCCGAAGCCTTGAAATAGCTGTCGGCAAGGTGTGAAAGACCTGCTTTTTCCAAGCGTTCACGGAAAATTTCAAGGTTGTACGGCTTCAGAACTCCCGTGTATTTCTCTATTTCGTTGTAGTCGGGATACATAAAATACTGTCCGACTTCGTGCGAAATTACGGGAATCTCGGGGATAAATTCGCTGCCGCCCTCACCGAGCGAAACAGTTTTTACTCCCGTTCCGTACTGGATTTCGATAGTACCACCCTTTGTTTCGCCGTCCGAAACAACATTCGGTGCAATTATTTCATCGTAATTGTAATTTGAATTCGGTGCAGCCGTCTGAATGTGTCCGAGCGGCGCATCGCACATCGCATAAGAACCTCTGAAAAGTCGGTCACGTGAGAAACGAACACCGACAAAAAGGTCATCGCCCTCAACAACGCACGGAATGAACTGGAAGTTGTTTGACCCCTGCGTGTAGAGATGTCTGCTGTCGTGCGCTTTGTAGCCGAGCAGGATCTCATTCAGACGCTCCTTGCTGCCCCAAAGCTCATTTCCGAGCGAAAGTGCAAAGAATGACGGGTGCGAACCGAACTCGTCCAGAATTCGGTAGCCCTCTTCGATAAGATAGCGCTGACCGTCGTTAAGCTCCTCCTCGACCGTGCCCCAGAACGGCAGCTCGGGTTCAAGGTAGATGCCAAGCTCATCAGCAGCCTCGAAAGCAGCCTCGGGCGGACAGCAGGTGTGGAAACGATAGTGGTTTATGCCGTGTTCCTTTGCTGTTTTCATCACTTTCAGCCACGATGCCTTGTCCATAGGCGCTGCGCCCGTCATCGGGAAGATCATTCCGTCATGTTTTCCTCGAAGAAACGCTCTTTCGCCGTTTATAAGAAGCTTTCTGCCTTTGGTTTCGTATTTTTTCAAGCCGAAAGTGACCGTCTGAACGTCCTCGCCGCAGGTCACTTTCAGCGTGTACAGATTATGCTCAAACTCATTCCAAGGCTTTGCGCCGTCAAGCTTATATTCAAACTCAAATTTGCCCTCTGCGGTGAAGATTTCCGCTTTGAAGCCCTCGACCTGAACGGTAACGTCAGCACAGGCGGTCATTTCGCCCTTTATCACAATGCTGCTCCCGTCAAGCTTCGGGAAAACGCGAATTTTATCCGCGCGGACTTTTTTCTCCGCCGAAATGAATATCTCGCCAAGGATTCCGAGCCAGTTCGTCTGCGTATCTGGCGAAGTCATATGTCCTCCGGGGACAGGATAGCCGATGTTGCTGACTTTTACCGTGATATCGTTTTCGCCGTCAGAAATAAGGTCGGTGATATTGTATCTGTGCGAAGTGCAAAGGCTGTTCTGTGTTCCTGCGGACTTGCCGTTTATGTAAACCTCGCTTATTCGTGTTCTTTCAAGTGTTAGGAAAAATTCCTCGTCATTCACGGGTTTGCGAAGTTTGATCTTCCTGCTGTAAACTGCGCTGCCCTCGAATTTATAAGGGTCGCCGAGATAGCCGTCCACACGTTCTTCGTTGAGCGGTGGAAGCCTCATCTGCGAAACCGTTGACGGGAGCGTTGTGCTGCCGGTTGAAATCTCTGTATTTTCGGCGTTTATGAGCTTATAGTCCCATTTTCCGCTTATATCAAATCTTTCTGTCATACATACCCTCCAGTAAAGCAATTATAGTTCTTTTATTTTATCATATTATTATTGCATTTTCAAGAGATAACAATAAAAACCGCCGTATGAAATTTCACACGGCGGTTTTGTCATTTCAGCTTAGAGATTCTGCGCTGTTGGTGCGCTGTGGTCTGTGAAGCCTTCATTTTTCATAATGGTTACGTTGTTATAGACAGCCATACCTGTACCTGCAGGGATAAGCTTACCGATAATAACGTTCTCCTTAAGTCCGAGGAGGTGGTCGGTCTTGCCCTTGATAGCTGCATCGGTGAGCGCTCTTGTTGTTTCCTGGAAGGAAGCAGCAGAGAGGAAGCTTTCGGAGTTGGAAGCAGCTTTCGTGATACCCTGAAGAACAGGGAAGAATGTTACGAAGCTGAGACCCTCTTCGCCTGCGTCCATACGCTTCTTGATGTCTTCGTTGATCTCGGCAATTTCCTTTCTGTCAACGAGTGAGCCGGGGAGGAGATAGCTTGAACCGCTGTCATCGACCTTGACCTTCTGGAGCATCTGACGAACGATAACTTCGATGTGCTTATCGTTGATATCAACACCCTGGAGACGGTAAACCTTCTGAACTTCTGTGATGATATAGTTCTGAACAGCCTGCTGACCGTTTACCGCAAGGATATCGCCGGGGTTGATCGAGCCTTCTGTAAGAGGCTGACCTGCAGTGACTGTATCGCCTGCGGAAACCTTGATCTTGTAGCCGTAAGGAACAGGATAATACTCTTCCTCGCCCGTTTCATCGCTCTTGATGATAACGTTTCTGGTCTTTTTGATCTCTTCCATACGAACAGAACCTGCTGCCTTTGCGATGATAGCAGCGTTCTTAGGACGGCGGCTTTCAAAGAGTTCTTCGACACGGGGAAGACCCTGTGTGATATCTTCTGCGGAAGCGATACCACCCGTATGGAACGTTCTCATTGTAAGCTGTGTACCCGGTTCACCGATAGACTGAGCAGCGATTACGCCGACAGCTTCGCCGACACGGACGATATTGTTGTTTGCAAGGTTTGCACCGTAGCACTTAGCACATACGCCGTTCTTAGCCTTACAGTTGAGGACGGAGCGGATAGTAACCTTTTCAACGCCGCTGTCAACGACCTTCTGTGCGTCAGCGTCGTTCATAAGTCTGTTGTGGCTCATAATGAGGTCGCCCGTTGCCGGATCGCGGAGATCTTCAAGCAGATATCTGCCGATAAGTCTTTCCTTGAGCGGTTCGATCATTTCGTTGCCGTTCTTGATAGTGTAAACTTCGATACCCTCATCGGTTCCGCAGTCTTCTTCGTGAATGATGACTTCCTGCGAAACGTCAACAAGTCGTCTTGTGAGGTAACCCGAGTCAGCGGTACGGAGAGCCGTATCGGCAAGTCCCTTACGGGCACCACGGGAAGAAATGAAGTATTCGAGGATATTAAGACCTTCACGGTAGTTAGCACGAATAGGCATCTCGATAGTCGAACCCGAGGTGTTGGCGATAAGTCCACGCATACCTGCGAGCTGTCTGATCTGGTTGATAGAACCACGGGCACCGGAGTCAGCCATCATATGAATAGGATTGTTCTCGATGTCATAGTGCTTCTTGATGCAGTTGGTGAGGTCATCGGTAGCCTGGTTCCAGATGCTGATGAAGCGCTTGGACTTCTCGGCAGCCGAGATAAAGCCTCTCTTGTAAAGCTTGTTGATCTTCTCTACCTGAGCATCGGCATCGGCAACGATTTCCTTCTTCTCGGGAGGGATAAGAGCGTCGCAGACAGCAACGGTGAGAGCAGCCTTTGTGGAATATTTGTATCCGAGAGCCTTGATCTTGTCGAGAACTTCGGAAGTAACGGTCGTGCCGTGAATTCTTATGCAGCGTTCGATGATGTCGGAGAGCTGCTTCTTCTTAACGAGGAAGTCGATCTCGAGGTCGAACTGCTTGTCGGAATTCGTTCTGTCAACATAGCCGAGGTTCTGCGGAATGTTTTCGTTAAAGATAAGTCGACCTGCTGTACATTCGATAAGCTTGGAAACTGTCTTTCCGCCGACTTCCTTGGAAATACGAACCTTGATAGCAGCGTGAATGGAGATGATGTGAGCATCGTAAGCCATAAGAGCTTCGTTTACGTCACGGAATATCTTGCCCTCACCCGGTTCGCCTGCCTTTTTCATTGTGAGGTAGTAAGAACCGAGCACCATATCCTGCGACGGAACGGCAACAGGACGTCCGTCAGACGGCTTTAAGAGGTTGTTTGCAGCAAGCATAAGGAAACGTGCTTCTGCCTGAGCTTCTGCGGAAAGCGGGAGGTGGACAGCCATCTGGTCGCCGTCGAAGTCAGCGTTGAACGCCGTACATACGAGCGGATGAAGCTTGATAGCTCTGCCCTCTACGAGGATAGGTTCGAATGCCTGAATACCAAGTCTGTGAAGCGTTGGGGCACGGTTAAGGAAAACGGGATGATCCTTGATAACATTTTCAAGCGCATCCCAGACTTCGTTCTTGGAACGCTCTACCATTTTACGGGCAGACTTGATGTTTGTAACTACCTTTGTATCTACAAGACGCTTCATAACGAAAGGCTTGAAGAGTTCGAGAGCCATTTCCTTAGGAAGACCGCACTGGTACATCTTAAGCTCAGGACCAACAACGATAACGGAACGTCCTGAGTAGTCAACACGCTTACCGAGGAGGTTCTGACGGAAACGTCCCTGCTTACCCTTAAGCATATCGGAAAGAGATTTGAGCGCACGGTTGTTGGGACCTGTAACGGGTCTGCCGTGTCTGCCGTTGTCGATAAGTGCATCAACAGCTTCCTGAAGCATTCTCTTTTCGTTTCTGATGATGATATCGGGTGCTTCGAGTTCAAGCATCTTCTTAAGGCGGTTATTTCTGTTGATAACACGTCTGTAAAGGTCGTTGAGGTCGGAGGTTGCGTAACGTCCGCCGTCGAGCATTACCATAGGACGGATATCCGGTGGGATCACAGGGATAGCCTGCATTATCATCCAGGACGGCTTGTTGTTGGAAAGACGGAAGCTCTCGATAATTTCAAGACGCTTTAAAAGCTTGATTTTCTTCTGACCTGCAGGGAGATCTTTAAGCTCTTCCTTAAGATCGTCGGAAGCCCATGTGAGGTTATCCTTCCAGTTAGCCTTGTCAACAAGATCGTCATAATCGCCGTTAGCGTTCTTTTCGCCGACATTCTCGAAGAAAAGGCGTTCGATATAGTGCGAACCTGTTTCAACTTCGATAACAGACTTATGTTCTTCTTCACGAAGACGGTTGTAAGCGAGAACCTCATCTGTATAGGTAAGGCGGTCAACAACTTCGCCAACTGTGAAATCTTCGCTGTCAGCATTATCCTTGATAACGTAGTAACGTCTTGCAAGGAAGTCTGTGATCTGCTCTTCCGTAAGACCTGTTACAGCGGAAAATCTTTCGATCTTCTGACGGATAAAGTTATCATATCTGTCTGGATCGTATTCTTCGAGGAGTTCGAGGATAGCTTCTGCGCCCATTTCAGCAACAAAATCGTCCTCATACTTCTCGCGCATATCCATATATTCTTTTTCTGTGAGGAGCTGCTTTTTAACAAGCTCTGTGTTGCCGGGATCGACAACGATATACTTTGTGAAGTAAAGTATCTCTTCAAGGCGCTTCTGGGAAACTTCGATGACCTGACCGATCCTGGACGGTGTGCCCTTGAAGTACCAGATATGGGAAACAGGAGCAGCAAGCTCGATATGACCCATACGCTCACGTCTTACCTTAGCGCGTGTAACTTCAACGCCGCAGCGCTCGCAGACTTTGCCCTTGAAACGGATCTTCTTATACTTACCGCAGTGACATTCCCAGTCCTTTGTAGGTCCGAAAATTCTTTCGCAGAAAAGACCGTCGCGTTCAGGCTTCTGAGTTCTGTAGTTTATGGTTTCGGGTCTTTCAACAACGCCGTGCGACCAGCTTCTGATCTGTTCGGGGGATGCAAGACCGATTTTAATTGATTCAAATGTGTTGAATTCCAACAGCTAACACTCCTTTAAACATTATACTCTTAAAGGCTCGTAAACCGACTCCGCATTTTGCCCGAAGGCAGCGTATAACGTTCGCTTTCACGAACCTTATACGCCTTTTGTATGCAGTTTTTCGGCATAAAACAGAATACGCAGAGAAAAACGCACTCTGTTTTGTTTATTCGGGTCAGATCAGATCGCTGTCGTCACCGTCATCGAAAGTGAGGTCATCATCGTCGTCGCTGTCCCCATCTTCGTCAGCAAAATCGTCAATATCGTCATAATCCTTGTATGAGTAGCCGTCATCTTCGTCCTCGACATAAACATCGCTCATATCCATATCGTCTGCATCAGAAACAGGCTGCGGAATGATATCGTCATCATCATCGAAAGACTGCTTGAGGTCGATCTCATCACCATCGGAGTTGAGGACCTTGACATCAAGACCGAGTGACTGGAGCTCCTTGACAAGAACTCGGAACGATTCGGGAACGCCCGGCTTAGGAACATTCTGTCCCTTGACGATAGCTTCGTAGGTCTTGACACGTCCGACAGTATCGTCCGACTTGACTGTGAGTATTTCCTGAAGTGTATAAGCTGCACCGTAAGCTTCGAGAGCCCAAACTTCCATTTCGCCGAAACGCTGACCGCCGAACTGGGCTTTACCGCCGAGAGGCTGCTGCGTAACGAGGGAGTAAGGACCAACGGAACGTGCGTGGATCTTATCATCAACGAGGTGGTGGAGCTTGAGGTAGTACATATAACCGACTGTAACCGGGTTATCGAACTTTTCGCCCGTTCTTCCGTCGTAAACGTCGGTCTTACCGTCTTCTCTCATACCTGCCTGCTTGAACATCTCACGGATATCATCTTCGTGAGCGCCATCGAATACAGGGGTCATTACCTTCCAGCCGAGCTTCTTTGCAGCCATACCGAGATGAACTTCAAGAACCTGACCGATGTTCATACGTGAAGGAACGCCGAGAGGGTTAAGAACGATATCGAGCGGTGTACCGTCAGGGAGGAACGGCATATCTTCGGATTTAAGGATACGGGAAACGACACCCTTGTTACCGTGACGGCCTGCCATCTTATCGCCGACAGAGATCTTACGCTTCTGCGCGATGTAGCAGCGGACGAGCATATTAACGCCCGGTGCAAGCTCCTTGCACTTATCACGGGTAAATACCTTAACGTCAACGATAATACCTGCTTCACCGTGAGGAACTTTAAGGGAGTTATCACGGACTTCTCTTGCCTTTTCGCCGAAAATAGCACGGAGCAGTCTTTCTTCTGCTGTAAGCTCGGTCTCACCCTTAGGTGTTACCTTACCGACAAGGATATCACCTGCACGGACTTCAGCACCGATACGAATGATACCTCTGTCATCGAGGTCTTTGAGAGCGTCATCGCCGACATTAGGAATGTCACGGGTGATCTCTTCGGGTCCGAGCTTTGTATCTCTTGCTTCGATCTCATATTCTTCGATATGGATAGAAGTGTACATATCTTCACGGACAACACGTTCATTAAGGAGAACGGCGTCCTCGTAGTTGTAGCCTTCCCATGTCATGAAGCCGATGAGGGCATTCTTGCCGATGGAAATTTCACCGTTGCAGGTTGCAGGGCCGTCAGCGAGAACCTGACCGACATGAACTTCTTCACCGCAGTCAACAATAGGACGCTGATTGATGCAAGTACCCTGGTTGGAACGCTTGAACTTGATAAGCTCGTAGGTGTGGGTTGCGCCTGTGCCGTCCTTGATTACGATCTCATCGGCGGAAACCTTTTCCACAACGCCGTCATGCTTGGAAACAACGCAGACACCCGAGTCAACGGCAGCCTTGTATTCCATACCTGTACCAACGATAGGAGCTTCCGTCTTAAGAAGAGGAACTGCCTGACGCTGCATGTTTGAACCCATGAGCGCACGGTTTGCGTCATCGTTTTCGAGGAACGGAATGGAAGCAGTCGCAATGGAAACGACCATCTTAGGAGAAACGTCCATGTAGTCGATACGTTCTCTTTCACATTCGAGGATCTGATCTCTGTAACGTGCATTAACGATAGGTCTTGCGAACTTGTGATCCTCTGTAAGCGGTTCGTTAGCCTGAGCAACTGTGTAGTTATCCTCCATATCGGCAGTCATATAAACTACCTCGTCGGTAACTACGCCCGTAGCCTTATCAACTCTTCTGTAAGGAGCTTCGATAAAGCCGTATTCATTTATTCTTGCGAAAGATGCAAGATAGGAGATAAGTCCGATGTTAGGACCTTCAGGGGTTTCGATAGGACACATTCTTCCGTAGTGGGAGTAGTGAACGTCACGAACCTCGAATCCGGCACGGTCACGGGAAAGACCGCCAGGGCCGAGGGCTGAAAGTCTTCTCTTATGAGTAAGCTCTGCGAGAGGGTTCGTCTGATCCATGAACTGTGAAAGCGGTGATGAACCGAAGAATTCCTTTATCGCAGCTGTGATAGGTCTGATATTGATGAGAGATTCCGCAGACATTGCACCCTCGTTCTGAGTCTGGGTGTTCATTCTTTCACGGATAACTCTTTCCATTCTTGCAAAACCGATCCTGAACTGGTTCTGGAGAAGCTCGCCAACGGAACGGATACGTCTGTTGCCGAGGTGGTCGATATCGTCAACTGTACCAACGCCCTCGCAGAGGTTGATGAAGTAGCTGATAGTAGCATAGATATCGTCAAGAATGATATGCTTTGGAACAAGCTCTTCAAGACGGCTCTTGACCATCTCTTCGATCTCTTCCTTGTCAGCGGCATTTTCAAGGATATCCTTGAGGACTGCAAAGGAGACCTTCTCGTTAATGCCATACTTGGCAGGGTCAAAGTCAACATAAGGAGCGATATCTACCATGCCGTTGCCGATAACCTTGACTTCTCTCTCTTCGATTCTGTGAGCGGATTCACCTGTTGGTGTGGTGTAGAATTCCTTGTGCTCAATATCGAGCCAAACCTCGGAAACACCTGCCTGCTCGATCTCGAGAGCCTTGTCCATTGTGATAAGATCGCCCTCGTCAGCCATGATCTCGCCCGTAAGAGGATTTGCAACGGGACGGGAAAGTCTGTGGCCTGCGATCCTTGTAGCAACGCCGAGCTTCTTATTGTATTTATAGCGTCCGAAACGTGAAAGGTCATATCTTCTTGCATCGAAGAAGAGTGTATTGATGTGGGAAACGGCACTTTCTACCGTAGGAGGCTCGCCCGGACGGAGCTTCTTGTAAACTTCAAGGAGAGCTTCTTCCGTGTTCTTTGTAGCGTCCTTCTGGAGGATAGTCTGTTCAAGGCGTTCGTCCTTGCCGAAGCGCTCTTCGATCTCGGCATCGGTACCGCAGCCGAGCGCTCTTATAAATGTAGTAAGGGGGATCTTTCTGTTCTTATCGATTCTTACATAGATAACGTCGTTGGAATCCATTTCGTATTCCAGCCAAGCACCTCTGTTAGGGATAACGGTGGTCTTGAAAAGATCCTTACCTGTTTTATCCTTTTCAACAGCATAGTAAACACCCGGGGAACGAACGAGCTGTGAAACGATAACACGTTCTGCGCCGTTGATAACGAATGTACCGCTCTCGGTCATGAGCGGCAGATCGCAGAGATAGATATCGGCATCGCCCGAATCGACGATATCACCTGTTGCTCTATCCCATACCTTAGCCTTAACGAACATCTTTGCAGAATAAGTTACGTCAAGTTCCTTGCACTTAGCAATGGAATAGTTCGATTCGTCAGCGAGCTTAAAGTCAACAAAGCTGAGAGAATAGTTGCCGTTATAGTCCGTGATGGAGGACATATCGTGAAGAACTTCCTTAAGTCCTTCGTCCAGGAACCATTCATAAGACTTTTTCTGCACCTCAATGAGGTTAGGCATCGGCAGAACTTCGTTGATCTTTCCGAAGCTCATACGAGTTGTTTTACCAAGCTGGACAGGCTTGACATTAACCATAGGCGAGTCCCTCCTTAAAATTTTACGGGGATAATTTTCCGTTTTCGCTTTAATTTCGGACATTTGCCGAATATTTGCAAAAACAGTTGCAATTCAGAAAAAAATGTGTTATACTATTACCATACGGTAAAAACGCACATAGAATTGCATTATGATACAGTATATTATTATACTACGTTCAGCAAATTTTGTCAAGGGCTTTTTCAATAAAAAATCAATTATTTTTACTGTATATACTATTATAATAGACATAAAGGAAAGGACACATTAAAAAATGAACAACGAATCAAACGGATTTTACGGAGATGACGGCGAATTTTACCCCGAGGGTTCTCAGTCAGCCGAAATGTATAAACAGTCACATTCGCAGGAAAATCTTTACCCCAAGCGCCCGAATATCAGCTACACCACTCAGGCAATGCCGCAGGACACGCCGAATATAAAGGTAGCTCCCGATGCTCCCGCCGAAAGGGACATCTATGGCGGTGAAGTTTACGAAGGGAAAACGAAATTCTGCAAATTCTGCGGAAAGAAGATAGCGTTCGATGCGGTCGTGTGCACACATTGCGGCAGGCAGGTCGAAATGCTCCGTCAGGAATCCGCACCTGCTCCGACTATCATAAACAACGTCAATACCAACAATGTGAACAACAACTCGAACGCATACAAAAATCCCCGTTTGAAAAATAAATGGGTTGCATTCTTCCTCTGCCTTTTCTTCGGAGGATTGGGTATCCATAAATTTTACGAGGGAAAGATACTTATGGGCATACTTTACTTATGCACGGGTGGTATATGCGGAATCGGCTGGTTCATCGACCTGATAAAGCTTTTGTTCAAACCGAATCCGTACTCCGTATAAAATCTGACAATATTGAAAGCAGACGCATAAAACCGTCTGCTTTTTAAATTGAAATGGAAGGAAGTTTTTATGAAGAACAAGGATCTCACCGTCGGCGAGCCTAAAAGGGTGCTGATAGGCTTTACGATACCGCTTTTCATAAGCGTTATCTTTCAGCAGCTCTACAACATTGCCGACAGCGTTATCGCAGGCAAATTCGCAGGCGAAAGCGCACTCGCCGCTATCGGCGCAAGCTACCCTATCACGATGATCTTTATGGCGGTCGCTATCGGAAGTCAGATCGGCTGCTCGGTCGTTATAAGCCGTTATTTCGGCGCAGGCGACTACAAGACCGCAAAGACCTGCATAACCACATCAATGCTCGGAGGACTTCTGCTCTCGACGGTGCTTACGGCGCTCGGCGTACTGTTCAGCCCTCAGCTTATGCAGCTTGTCAACACGCCTGATGATATTTTCGCGGACGGTGACCTTTATCTGCGCATTTACACGGCAGGCTTCATTTTTCTCTACATATACAACATCACAACAGGCATTTTCAACAGTCTTGGCGACAGCAAAACTCCGCTGATATTCTTAATAGTATCTTCGCTCGGTAACATCGCGCTCGATGCGCTGTTTGTCATTGTTTTCAGCTGGGGCGTGAGCGGTGTAGCGTGGGCAACGTTCATTGCGCAGGGTATTTCCTGTATACTTTCCGTAATAGTGCTGAAAAAGCGTGTTGACTCTATGAAAACCGAGAAAAAAGCCGCACTTTTCAGCGGTGCGGCACTCAAAGAGATACTCACGGTCGCAATTCCGAGCATTTTACAGCAGAGCTTTATCTCTATCGGAAATCTTTTCGTTCAGTATGTCATAAACGGCTTCGGTTCGTCCGTTATCGCAGGCTATTCAGCCGCAATAAAGCTCAACACGTTCGCTATAACGAGCTTTACAACGCTCGGAAACGGAATTTCGAGCTTCACTGCGCAGAACCTTGGCGCAGGAAAGCTTGACCGAGTAAAGACGGCATTCAGGGCGGCTATGATATTCGCTTTGGCGGTCGCAGCGGTGTTCGTTTTCTGCTATACGGCGCTCGGAAAATTCTTCCTCGGTCTGTTTATGAACAGCGAGGCTACCGAGCTTGCGGTAAAAACGGGACTTGACTTTATGTATATCGTATGTCCTTTCTACTTCGTTGTCTGCGTAAAGCTTATATGCGACGGAATTTTAAGAGGCAGTGAGAGTATGGGTTACTTTATGGCTTCGACATTCACCGATCTTATCCTGCGGGTTATCTTTGCATTCGTTCTTTCGTCATTCTGGGGAGTAACGGGCGTTTGGATAGGCTGGCCTATAAGCTGGTTCTGCGGAACGGTCCTCTCGTTCCTTTTCTACAAGACGGGAGCATGGCAGAAGAAATACAATGCACGAATGGCTGAAACAGAAAGGAATTGAGCTATGAACAAGGTACAGAAAGGCGATGTTTCCGCTCTCGGAAAAAGCTTCACAGTAAAGACCGACCGCCCTATCGGCACTATCCACCCGAAACACCCGGAGATAATCTATCCCGTGAACTATGGCTTCGTTCCCGACCTTTTTGCAGGTGACGGCGAGGAGCAGGACGTTTACATTCTCGGCGTTGACGAACCTGTTGACGAAATTACCGTTACGATAGCTGCGATCGTTCTCCGCTCGGACGATGACGAGGACAAGTGGGTCGGCGTTCCCGAGGAGCTGCTCGGCACTCCCCTTTGCTACGAGTGCAATATCCGCAAGGCTGTCGATTTTCAGGAGCAGTTCCACACATCTGCCATTGACGCTTTATATGAAAAGACCTGCGGAGCGGTGATGTTCACCGAACAGGACGGCGTTCGGAAATATCTTCTTATCACGAACAACAGCGGACACATCGGCTTTCCCAAGGGACACGTTGAATTCGGCGAAAATGAGGAGCAGACCGCCGTTCGTGAAGTCCGTGAGGAAACGGGGCTTCACGCCGAGCTTATCGGCGGCTTTCGTATGGAATACCGCTACACCAACGGCGAGGGACATCACAAGAACCCCGTTTATTTTCTCTCGGAATATAATGCAGATGTGAAGCTTCAGACCGAAGAGATAACCTCGTCCTATCTTCTCCCATACGAAGAAGCCTTGTCAACGCTGAACTATCCGCAGGACAGACCCGTGCTTAAAGCTGCGGAGAAGTTTCTGAACGAACGAAACGAAAAATAAATGTATCTGCTGCTTGTGATGATCTCAAAGACGGAGAAAGAATGCAGCAGCAATGCGTAATTATTCATATAGAAACGACCGTTCGGAGCAATTTCCAAACGGTCGTTTTTATTTATATAATTATTCGCACTTTACAAATACAGGTGTATATTCAAGCGGTGCGTCTGCTGTTACCCACACGCCGCCGTCGAGGATATCTCCGCCCGAGAGAGCCTGCCATCTGCCCTTTGGGAGATAAACCTTTCTGCTGCGCTGACCGTACTCCATAACGGGAGCAACGAGGTAGCGGCTGCCGAACATATACTGGTCGGAAAGCTCCCAAGCTGTTTCATCGTCGGGGAATTCATAGAACATCGTTCTGATGAGCGGTGAGCCGTTTTTGCTTGATTCTCCGATAAGCTCATGGATATACGGAATGAGCTTTTCACGAACACCGAGCTGGTCGTGCATAATTTTGAATGCTTCATCGCCATAGCTCCAAAGCTCGTTAGGCTGACCTGTTTTGAGGTAGCCGCCGCCGAAATCGCGGTCATCGAGCGGCGGGATATTGTAAGGGCCGCGGTCGCCGTGCATACGGAGGAACGGTGTGAATACTGCAAATTCGTACCAGCGAAGGAGAAGCTCACGGAACTCGGGGTCGTTTACATCGTCCGTCATAAAACCGCCGATATCGGTCGTCCAGAGCGGTATGCCTGCAATGCCCATATTCAAGCCTGCGGAAAGCTGATCGCGGAAAGCTTCAAACGTACTCGGAACATCTCCCGACCAAACGAGAGTGCCGTACTTCTGCGAGCCTGCCCATGCGCTTCTGATAAGGTTGATGAAGCCGCTCTTGCCCTGCTCGGTCATTCCGTCATAGAATGCCTTTGCATAATTCTTCGGGAATTCGTTTCCGACCTTTAATGCAGGGCCGCTGTAGAAGCGGAAGTTTTCATAGTCATAAACGGCGTAGTCGGGTTCTGCGTTATCGAGCCAGAAATAGTCGATGCCGAGGTCGGCATAATTCTTTTTGCACTTTTCCCAAAGATATTTCCTTGCTTCGGGGTTGAACATATCGATAGTAAGACAGTCGCCCTGATAATCGTAGGTCTGCGCTGCGCCGCGCTCTGTACGCTCGAGAAGTCCGAGGTCGTTCAGTTCCCAGAAGTTCTCACACTTCTTGTCAACGCTCGGCCAAACGGAGACCATTACCTTTATTCCCATTGAGTGAAGCTCGTCCGTCATTGCCTTTACATCGGGCCAATATTTCGTATCGAAGCACCATGAACCCTGATAAGGCCAGTGGAAAAAGTCGATAACGATTGCGCTGAGCTGTATTCCAAGCTCGTGATACTTTCTTGCGACTTCAAGCACTTCGTCCTGAGTGCGGTAACGAAGCTTGCACTGCCAAAGTCCGAGAAGCTCTTCCGAAACAACGGGAGTTCTGCCCGTCTGCTCGGTGAAGTTTTCGATTATCTTTGCAGGAGTGTCGCCAACGGTTATCCAGTAATCGACCTCTTCGCTGTCGCGCGAGAGCCACTCGGTCATATTCTTGCCGAAAGTTACCTGACCTACGGATGGGTTGTTCCAGAAGAAGCCGTAACCCATTGACGAAACAGCGAACGGGATAGTTACCTGCGAATTTCTCTGTGCAAGCTCAAGCGTACAGCCTTTAAGGTCGAGATAAGGCTGCTGATACTGACCCATTCCGAACAGCTTTTCGCCGTCGTTGCTCTCGAAGCGGACAGTCATTCGCCAGTCATTGCCTGCAAGACCTTTCATCTCTCTGCCGACGATCTTAAGGCAGCGGCTCTCCTTGCTTACAGTGCCGCCGTAGCTGCGGTAATACTCACGGAGGATAAGCTTTCCCTTGCGGAAGAAGCTGAGAACGCCTGCAAAATTTACCTCGGCACGGATATCGCCGTTGGTGATGGCTGCGTTGTTGTCCTCAATGCTGATCTCGGCAGTGCCGCCGGCTTCGCTCAAAGCGTGAAGTTCGCCCGAAAAGTCGGGGTTCTGCGTTGCACGGACACGGAGTGAATCCTTGCCCCAAGGCTCGATGAGCAGGGTCTCATTTCCGTTCTTTGCGATAAGCTTGTTTTCGTTCTGAATAAATCTCATAAAAAATGCTCCTCTCAAAACAGTTATTGACATTTCCGTTATTTCTGATTATAATAATAACAGCATTAAATCAAAAAATCTATCAAAATACTTTCTAAAACTATAACGATAATGCCAAAAGGTGAAAATAAAATGAAAAATCCAACTATTGCGGGAATAAACGATTTCCGAGAAGCGGCTGTGCACGGAACGCCCGAATATCCCATGCAGGCTTACATCAACTATTTTCAATGGGTTCCGGAGCATCTCATCAACTGGCACTGGCACCCCGAGATAGAGGTAACGGTCGTTCTTGACGGCGAGGTCGAAATTTTTATCAGCAATACAAGCTATAAGCTCAAATCAGGCGAAGGCATTTTCATCAACACCAACGTTATGCACAAGCAGGCAGCGCTCCCCGACGGCGACAAATATCCCGTCCTGGCAACGATATGTTTTCTGCCCGATCTAATCGGCGACTGCGGCAAAAATCTCATCTTACGAAAATATATCCTGCCGATAACGGGAAATAAAGCTCTGCGCTGTGTGAAGCTTTCGCCCGAAAACGAGTGGCAGAAAGCAATGATAGATGCAGTTTGCAAAGTCTGCGAAATTTCCGGGAAGCCGAGCTTCGGATATGAGCTTCGCTGCCGTGATCTTTTGTCCGAAATGTGGTGCAGCCTTGCCGAAAATGCAGGCGAAACAACGCCCACTCCCCTTGACAGGCGGACAATGACGGGCGAAAAGCGGCTCAAAAAGATGCTTTCCTTTATCTATGAAAACTATCAGAATGAAATTTCCGTCGAGGACATTGCCAATGCTGCAAACATCAGCAAAAGCGAGTGCTTTCGGTGCTTTCGCTCAATGATAGAGAAAAAGCCGATAGAATTTCTCAACGAATATCGGCTGAAAAAGGCTCTCGAACTGCTCACGGCATCGGATATGCCCGTCACAGAGGTGAGTTTGTCCTGCGGCTTCGGGCATATAAGCTACTTCGGCAAGCTTTTCCGCGAGGTTTACGGAATAAGCCCGAGGGAATACCGCAACCGTGCGGCAGAGCGGCTTGAAGAGACGATATAACGATTTAGATTTACTATTTTGGACGATATTGGTGAAAATGGATATTCTTTATCATAATTTCTCAAATTTTGTTGATTTTTCCTTAAATATATGATATAATTGGGAAAACAGCTCGGGCGAATGGGGATAGCGTTCGGCGGAAAAGGGGAATTTATATGATAATATTGATATTTGCATTAATATTAGCGGCATACATAGGGGCATTGATAATGGCATTGACAGTGAAGAAGCTTGACGATGATCTTGAAGCTTTTCTGAATGAAAATGCCGACAGACTGTTCAACGGAGAAGCCTGTGAATTTAACGGAACGGTTTATACAAGGGAAACAAGACTCGTCAGATACAGATACTGCGTGTCGGTCGGCATAATGACATTCACAAGATCGACCTGCTTGGCGCTTGCCGACAGTATCTGCGCCACCTCGGTAATTGCATTTCTGATATCCCTGTTCGGCGGCTGGTGGGGCTTGCCGTGGGGACCTATCAGAACCATCGGCTCATTTATCGAAAATGCACGTCAGGAGGATGCGGTGAGCATAGCGGAGCTTTTGCGTGTTCCGTACAACTGCTGATAACACGGGCGTTTTTTTGATAGAGAATGACTTTTAGTATAAGACGAGATAACCGTATCAAGGCTGACGATATCCCCGAATGCAGTTCCTGATGCGTAAAGTTCACAGCGGCAGACCTTGCGGTTATACTGCATTGTCTGCCGCTGTTTTTTTTTCCGTTAAGGATGAGCTGAAGCTCGGAGCTTTGCGGAAATTTTTATTTTGAAAGCTGAACGGCACATACGGCGTTTTTTTCCTCTTTTGTTATGTTACAATAGATAGGTGACACAAAGTATAGAAAAACAACTTCCAAAATG
>UQQA01000035.1 GCA_900543105.1 uncultured Ruminococcus sp.
GCTTCCATTTGGCTTTTGTCTAAATGATACAACTCTTTTGAGTTTTCAGATACGCCCTAGTATTATTATTTCTCCATAACGATTATCTTGTTTGAGATATTACTTACAAATTTTATTTTGCCGAGGATATTATATATCGGCGCGAACACCGCCATTCCCTCGCAAAGGCTATGCTCCTCAACACAGCGGAAACCCGAGATAATTTTGTCAAGTTCCCCGCCGTTCTTCACGCCCCAAGTGAACTTCGCCTTACTGCCCTCGATCGATTTTTCCTTTATGCGCTTTGCGACCATTGGGTTCATCGTTTCGACAAGTACAACGGCGTGCTCAAAGCGTTTTTCGATGACTGCGAATATCTGCTTCACATCGCTCTCGGAAAGATACATCGTCAGACCCTCGATGATAACGAGCGCAGGAACACCTTTTTCCGCTATCCCGTTGCCCCAGTCGTCCATTGCGGACATTGGTATCTGCGTTATCTTTTCGGTCGGTGTGAGTATCCTGCTCCGCACTTCGATAGTTTCGGGCAGGTCGAGATTATACCAGTGCGAAAAGCCTTTCATTCGGTAACAGCGCGTGTCCAGACCGCAGGCGATATTTACGACAACAGCGTTTTTGAGCTTCGCGAGATATTTTTCCGCAAGTCTGTCGAGGACGATCGTTCGTGCGATAACACCGTCATGCATCGCTTTATCCTTATCGGCGAGTGAGAAATCGTAGTTGAGCTTTTCTACAATTTCGACAGCCTTTTTATCCGATATCGCGCCGCGCGTTTTTGTTTCCTTTGCTCTTGCATAGATAGTTTGCAGCATTGTTTCGGGAACGCCCGAAAGTGTTACTTTTTCACCCATTTTTTATTCCTTCCTAATATAAAATTTTCAAGAAATCGTGATAAGTTAGCCTCAACTAACTGATAAACATAAAATAAACAGAACTATGTCTGCTGTTTTATATTATCATATTTCCGCAAAAAAATCAAGTGTTTTTTATACCAACCACCAATAATACTAAACACCAATAAAATACAGGAAAAAATCTGCGCCGAAATCACATATATCCAAGATTGTCGGCTTGATTTTTTCCTAATTTTAAGTGGTGTTCAGTATAAATTTAACTGTCAGCTGTTAGTTTGTCACTGCTTCTCGGAAATTCCGCTCTCCAATTTCTCAATGCAAATATCTATATACTGCACCGCTTTTTCATTCGGCATAGTTAGCTCACTTTCATTCAGCGTTTCCATCAGTCCGTAAAATGCATTGAAAAGGCTCTGCTCGGAAAGCACACAGCAGAAATTCTTTTTCTCCATAAGGCAGGAAACTATGCACTTTTGATTTTTCAGCAGTATCAGCTGGATAAATCCGGGTATACTTATCTTTTCATCATTGAGAAGCTTAAAATATCCTCCGATATCCTTTTTCATCTCTTTGAGTATATAGATCCTTTCCTCTTCCGAAAGCGGTTCCAGAAGATGCCCCGGCATATTGAGCATTGCTCCCGTTTCGGCAAAATACTCCAGTCCACGCTCGGTATAAAAGCACTCCGCAGGCTGAGTGAGGGTGAATTCGAGCTGTTCGGGCGTGAAGAAATTTTTAGCAAGCGTTTCGATGATGATATCTTTTTCGGGAATATCTATCAGCCGCCTTTTCACAACATCAAAGGTGAGATACTTCGACAGACACGGCTGAAACTCTATCGATTTTATGAACGCTCTTGACGATTCCGCAAAGATGCCGAACATTCTGCTTTCATCTATCTGCTCAACGGCAAGCACGGAATTTGATTTCAGGCTGCGGATATGCTCCGAGGCGGCAGACATCACCGCGGCATCGTCCGTTATGAATGCCGAACGAAAATCGGCGGCTACCAGCGCCGTATATTCGGAAGTCACGATGAAGTATGGATATATCGGCACGATATCATCGACCGCATCTTCGTGGATATAGTGCGAATACGGTCTGTAGGAAACGCCCGTATTCATCGACATTTTCAGAAGATTTTCAAGCGTGTCCATATTATGTTCCAAAGTGTTCCCGCCCGTTTTGTAAATTCGTATGAAATGCTCAAAAACTGCTTTTCCGCTGCTTTTGCCGAATATCTGCATCACGAGTTCAAAAAAAGCTTTGTTGCTGAACGGAACTGTGGAGCAGACGATCGGCTCGGGTCTGCCCGTTTCTCTGCCGATAAGCTCCATCAGCGCGCGGTTCACGTTGAAAAGCCCGTTCACCGCGCCCGTGCCTATCTCGGAAACATCACCTACGGATAATGTTTTGGTGCTGTCGATATAATACTGCGGAAGTTTTTCTATCATTTCGATAAGGCGCTTCTGTTCATCATAAAGCCTGCTGCCCATTTTTTCGCGAAAATACAATTCGGTCAGTTCCGCTTTTTGCTGAGGAGTTATCATAAATGCAGAACTCAATCGTTCAAAAAATCATGAGCAGGCACAAGTCTTCCCGACATTACCTGATGTATCGCCGTTCTGCCAAGTCCCGTGATCTGCGCCAGTTTATAGACGGTATATCCGCTTGATTCCACATAATCGGTTATTCGTGCGCTGAAATCGGTGGTATGATTTGCTGTATTTTTTTGTGGCATTTTATCCCCTCCGCTGTTATTATGTAATATTATGACATTTTTGTCAATATATAAAAAATCAATTTTTTGAAATAATTTTTCTTGAAAAATAGCCGAGGAAAAAAATCTGTTTTTCTAAAGTTTCCAAACTGTTTGCCGATAAATAAATTGCAAAGAAATTTTCCGAACGGAGTGAAAACATTGGATAAAATACGCAGGCATTATATTTTTTACGGGAATGTGCAGGGTGTAGGTTTTCGTTATACAGCCGGCTGTACGGCACGGAACTACGGCATTTCGGGCTGGGTGAAAAACCTTGACGACGGCTCTGTTGAAATGGAAGCCGAGGGCAGACCCATCGACATAGACTATCTGATAAACTCGCTCGAAAACCTCAAATGGGGTTCGGTGGAACGCATTGTTTCAAGGGACATTCCTATCCACGGCGGATATGATTTCGAGATATTATAATACTAAACACCAATAAAATACAGGAAAAAATCTGCGCCGAAATCCTATATATTCGAGATTATCGGCTTGATTTTTTCCAAATTTTAAATGGTGTTTAGTATAAGAACCCGTCTTCACAAGCATATGCGCACACATTTCTTATGAAGACAGGTTCTAAAATTTACCCGTATTTTCAGCAATAAATACGGGCATTTTTTATCTTCCGCCGAACATATACAAAAGCGCATTGCATATCGCCGCCGCAACATTGCTGCCGCCCTTTCTTCCCTTTGCAACGATGTAAGGCACTCCCGATGCCATTATAAGCTCTTTCGAACGGACGACGTTCACAAATCCGACGGGAACGCCTATCACAAGCGCAGGGACAAAGCTTTTGTCCTGAATAGTTTCGCTTAATCGGACGAGCGCTGTCGGTGCGTTTCCGACTGCGTATATCACAGGCTTTCCGAGCCTTGCCGCCTTGTCCACCGAGGCTGTCGCTCTGGTCGTTCCGTTCAGCTTCGCATCGGCTGCAACGTCCTCATCGGACATAAAACACATAACTTCACAGCCGAGTTTTTTCAGTGCAGACTTGTTCACGCCCGACTTCGCCATATTCGTATCGGTGACGATGACTGCGCCGCTTTTCAGCAGCTTTTCCGCAGTCTGCATAACATTTTCGGAAAAGCAAAGGTTGTCGAGATAGTCGAAATCAGCCGTTGTATGAATGACACGCATCACAACGGGTTTAACCTCTTCGGGGATAATTCTGCCGCCAAGTTCGCTCTCTATTATCTGAAAGCTTCGCTTCTCGATATCCTTGGGCAAAACATATTCAAGGTTCAAAACTCTATCCCCTTTCGTGCGGTGATGCCCTTTTCATAAGGGTGCTTGACGCACTTTATCTCGCTTACATAGTCGGCCTTTTCAATGAAAATTTCATCGGGATCTCTTCCCGTGAGAATGACTTCCGCGTTTTCCAAGCCGTCAAAAATAAGCTTCTGTACACGTTCCTTATCCATAAGCCCGTATTTGTAAGCCGCATTGAATTCATCGACAATGACCATATCGAAACCACCGCCGAAGGCTTCTTCAAGCAGGCTGTTATGGCAGGCGGTGATGTCGTTTTTGTCCGCTTCGGTCATATTTTTGAAGAACGGATAATGCCTGTCGCAGCGGATAACCTTTATGTTCGGCAAAGCTTTGAGCGATGCAAGCTCGGACGTTTCTCCGCCTTTCATAAGCTGTAAAAAGCAGACCTTCATTCCCGCCCCCGAAGCACGGAGCGCAAGTCCGAGCGATGCCGTAGTTTTGCCTTTTCCGTCGCCGCAGTAGATATGTAAAAGTCCCATTATTTTTCCTCCTTTGAGCGTTTGAACACAGCACAATTTCGTGCAAAGTTTGCCGCCGTTTCGATATTTGAATAAAAATACAGATGCGGAAAACCTGCATACAAATTCTCATTTGCGTGAGCGCATTTCCAACTTCGACCGTCTGTTTTTTCCGCTGTAAAAGCTTCGCCGCAGTTCGTGCTGTCCCAGTAGTGGAACTCGTGTGCAGGAAAAGCTTCGTCCTTTTTGCAAAGCAAATTGTCACTTTGAGCAGTCATTTTCACATAGCCGAAACGGTTCAGCTTCGGCGTTTTGTAAGCCTTTCCGTCAATTATCCCGACAAGCTTATGCTCGTTGCCGCCGCTGTCCTCCAGCGTTTCGTGAAGATACATAAAGCCGCCGCACTCGGCGATAGTCGGAGTCCCCGATCGAATCATTTCACGGATATTTTCAAGCATAGCCTTGTTTTCCGCAAGCTTTTC
Organism: uncultured Ruminococcus sp.; assembly: GCA_900543105.1. Classification (GTDB taxonomy): domain Bacteria; phylum Bacillota; class Clostridia; order Oscillospirales; family Ruminococcaceae; genus UMGS363. Next base: position 4,838 of record UQQA01000035.1, read on the forward strand.
CGCATATAATTCGGGGTAGCCGCCGCAAAGGATAAATCCGTCCGCATTTTCGGGAACGGCTTTATCATAAAGCGGTGAAAAATACTCTATTTCACAGCCGAGCTTTCGCAAAAGTGAAATATTATCGGCATAAATAAAGCAGAATGCACTATCCTTTGCAACTGCGATAACGGGACGCTCGCTTATTTTCGGCAGGCTCGGAGGAGTGAACTTCGGCAACTGACTTTCCGTAAATCCGAGCAGCTTATCAAGCTTCAGATCTTTCTCCGCAAGCTCGCCGAGCCGTGATAATTTTTCCTTTATGTCCGAAATTTCGTCCGCCGTGACAAGTCCGAGGTGACGGCTTTCAAACGTCAGATCGTTCTTCGGAATGAACCCGAAATACTCCGTTCCAAGCTCACGGCAAAGGCTTTCCGCTTTCTCCGCAAGCTTTTCGGGCAGTTGATTGAAGATAAATCCGATTATATTGTTCGGCTTTTTGTATTCGAGAAAGCCTTTCATCACTGCGCCGATAGAGTCACTCATGCCCTTGCAGCCGATGACGATGACCGCAGGCGTTTCGGTTATTTCGGAAACGGAGTGCGCCGAACCTCTGCCGTTTGCGCCGTCATAGAAGCCCATTACACCCTCGATAACGGAAATATCCGCACCGCCGCCGTTTTCGCAAAGCAGATATTTCAGCGTGTTGTCATCGCAGAAAAAGCTGTCGAGATTGAATGCCGATGTGCCGATTATTTTCTCGTGGAACATCGGGTCGATGTAGTCGGGACCGCACTTGAACGATGCAACGCGCATTTTTCTGTTGACGAGTGCCTGCAAAACTGCGCAGGTCACTGTCGTTTTTCCGCAGCCGCTGTTCGTGCCGCCGATGATGATCCTTTTCATCGTTTTTTACCTCTTATTATAAACACGGGATTTTCCGCAGAAAGCATCGTGTGTGAGCCGATTTTCTTCGTTCTTGTTACGGCAAGCTGAACTATCTCGGGTTCGATTTCATACCGTTCAAATGCCGAAACAGCGTCATTCAGCGTTTCAAGTGAGACCGCTGTCACAACGATAACCGCGTTAGCATTTTTTTCAAATGCAATGTCAGTTATTTCGCTTATTTTGCCGCTTGAACCTCCTATAAAAACGCTGTCAGGCGCAGGAAGAACAACCAACGCTTCGGGCGCACTTCCACTTATGATCTCGATATTGTCGCAGCCGAATTTCAGCGCATTTTTACGGGTGAGTTCTGTCGCTTCGGGGTTCTTATCGACAGCATAGACTTTCCCGTCAAAGCATTGCAGAGCCGCTTCGACCGACACCGAACCCGTTCCGCAGCCAATGTCCCAGCACACGCCGTTACTGCTCGGTTCAAGCTTTGAAATGACCGTGCTTCGGACTTCCGATTTCGTCATGGGAACTTTTCCTCGGGTGAAATTTTCATCGGGAATACCTGTTGCTGTCCCCTTTTCAAAATCGGGATTTTCCGTGACCGCAACAGTCAGCTTTCCAAGCGAAATGTCGGTAAAATCGGACGCTTTTCCAACAAAGATCCGCTCATTTTCCGAAGCTAAATTTTCGCCGATGTAAATTTTTGTTTCGCCCATTTTATATTCGCAAAGCCGCTGACAAAGCTTCGCAGGAGTGACTTCTCCGCCGAGCAGAAAGAAGCAAAATTCGTTACGTCTGACGTTTCGGACGATGCTTGCATTTTCTCCGTGCAGACTGACAAACTTCATATTTTTCCACGGCTTTTTTATCTTTGAGCAGAAATAAACCGGCGAGGAAATTCCGCTTATTACTTCGTTTTCGATATCTCCTATAAGTCCGAGAAGCTTCTCCGCACCGCTGTAAAAACCGCAGTCGCCCGACATCAGCACCGCCGCATTTTCGTACTTTTCACTGTGCAGAAATGCAGCTATCTCTTCACTTTTCCAGCTGCGGAATGTCGGCTTTTCAAGGCTCTCGAACAGCGCTGTCATTCGCTGTGCACCGATGAGGATATCGGCTTTTTTTATTGCCGAAAGTGCTTCTGCCGTGAGCGTTTTTTCGCCGTCCATTCCTATTCCGATAATGCTTACCATTGTTTGTTCTCCAAAAGAATTTTTTTCGTCTCCAAGAGCGTGTTTCCCGTTTCCGCAGGGCGAAGCAGCACCGCAAATTCAGCACCGCATTTTTTAGCCGCAGAAGCTTTCTCGGGAAAACCTCCTGCCGCTCCGCTCTCCTTTGTGACGAGAATCTCCGCACCGCTTTGACGTATGTGTTCAATGTTTTCTTCCTCGGAAAAAGGACCTTTACCGACTATGATATGCGCAAATCCAAGTGAGCGGCAGTGTTCCTCTATCCCCTCGGCTGGCAGAACTCTCACACAAATTCGCTCACGATAATTTTTCACTTTAGTCAGCGCAGGAAGCTCCTTACTGCCGAGGGTACTTAAAATTCGATTTTCGCTGCCGTTGAGATATTGGATAAGTCCGTTCATATCCGTGAAAGTCCTGCCCGAAATATCGGCGCTTTTCTCACGAATAAGTCTATAGTATTTTCTGCCCGTTTCGGCACAGGCGGCTTTGATATTTTCCGTTGCGGCGGTCGCATAAGGGTGAGTTGCATCAATTACGGTTTGATAGCCATGACTTTTTATGAGTGCGGAAATTTCCGCTTCGTCAAGCTTCCCGTTCAGCACATTTATATAGCCGCTCTCGGGGAGAAGCTCTGCACCGTAATCGGTTGTTACGGAAACATCGGAGAAAATTTTGTTTTCGGCGCAAAACTCTGCAAGAAGCCGCCCCTCGGTCGTTCCGCCGAATATCAGGATCTTACACATCGTATCCCCTCGGTGTTACCATTTTTCCGTTTATGATCTTCGTCCGACTGTTGCCGATGAAAACCGTTGTGAACATATCCGCTTCAAAATCCGCAAGCTCCGAAAGCGTCAAAATACCGTATTCTTCGCCGACTCTGCCGATGTTTTTCGCATAGCCGCAGACGGTTTCGGGTGAACGAAATTTGAGGACAATTTCACAAGCTTTTTTAAGATGATCGGGGCGCTGTTTCGATGACGGATTATAGAGCGCAATAACAAAATCCGCCTTTGCGGCGCACTCCAATCTCAACGCTATCTTTTCGGCAGGAGTAAGCAGGTCGGACAGACTTATCACCGCAAAATCGTGCGTAAGCGGTGCGCCGAGCAATGCACCGCCGCTGAGTGCCGCAGTCAGACCTGCGACCGTCCGGATATCTGCCTGCGGATACTTCGCCGAAAGCTCATAAGCAAGCCCTGCCATACCGTAGACCTCGCTGTCGCCGCTGCAAACGAGCGAGACTGTTCTGCCGTTCGCCGCTTGTTCAAGGGCATACAGAACACGCTCTTTTTCCTGCCTCATTCCCGTGAAAAAGTATTCTTTCTGCGGAAAATACTGCTTCAAAAGCTCGGTGTAGACCTTGTAGCCGACTATCAGATCGCTGTTTTCTATCGTCTGCCGAGCCTCCTCGGTCATTCCGCCGAAGCTGCCGCAGCCAAACCCAACAACATAAAGCTTCATAACATTTTCCTTTCAAAATCTATGCTCACGGGAAGTTCGCCGAGTGCCGCAGTTACGCCGTTTTCCGCATTTTTCGGCAGGATCGTATCTGCTCCCGAACAAACAACGCTCCGCTCGCAAACATTGTCCGTCCCCGTTGTTTTCAGCACAAAATCCGAGCTTTCAAAGTCACCGTTCACGCTCATAAGCTCCTCAGCCGAATAGGTCAGAAGTCTTATTTTACGCTTTCGGCAAAATTCCAAAAGTCCTTTTTCATCGGATTTTATATCAATTGTTGCCGCCGCACAAAGTCTTTCTTCCGAAATTTTTGCAGTTTCAAAGCAAGCCTTAACGTGCGCTTCGATCATTTCACACGATGTTCCTCTTTTGCAGCCGATACCGACAACGATATTTTTCGGTGGGAGAAAAAGCGTCGTTTCAAACGGCTTTTTTTCATCGTCAGTGCCGATATAAATCCCGATCTTGCAGGCTTTGTCAATGCTTATTTCGGGTGGGATATTTTCACACGGATATTCACTCAGAAGTCCGATCTTTTCGCCGTCGAGGACAGCCGAAGCTATCTTTTTTGATGCGTCCAAGTCGGTGATAACAAGTCCGTTCGCCTTTGCAAAGCTGTCGGGAGAAAATCTTCCCCCAACGTCCGTAGCCGTTGTTATCACGGGAACTGCGCCGATATTTTCTGCGATAAGCTGCGCAAGCCGATTCGCTCCGCCGATGTGTCCCGACAGAAGCGGTATAACGAATTTTCCGCAGTCGTCAATGACGATAACGGCAGGATCGCTTGCTTTCGATCTTATATGCGGAGCTATCGCGCGGACGGCAATTCCGCTTGCGCAAACAAAAACGAGCGCATCATAGGCATTGAAAAGCTGTGCCGAAAGTGCATAAACATCATCAAAGCTTTGTGATTTTTCATCGGTGTGTGTGTGAAAACAGAAACGTTCGGCGGTGTGTGCTTCATTCAGAAAATCCGTGATTTTCCATGAAAGGATCCGTCCCTTTTCCGTGAAAGAAATAACGGCGGCTCTCATTTTTTCGCCTTTCTGAAACCCGTTTCAAAGCTTGGGTCATAGAGCTTTGAAAGGTGACGGTTCTCGCCGAGAAAATCTCCGACAACAATGAGGGCAGTCTTATTTATACCGTTTTTCTCGGCTGTTTCGGCGAGCGTACCGACCGTACAGCGACAGACCTTTTCATCTGCCCACGTTGCTTTGTAGACAAGAGCGGCAGGCGTTTCCGCCGTGTAACCGCCCTTTTGCAGCCGCTCGGAAACCTCGGCAGTCATTCCTGCGCTCAGGAAGATAACCATTGAAGTGCCATGCGAAGCAAGACTTTCAAGGCTCTCCTTTTCGGGGACTGGCGTGCGCCCTGCCATTCGTGTGATTATGACCGACTGTGACACTTCGGGCAGTGTGTATTCAGCTTTGAGTGCCGCCGCAGCGCCGCAGAATGAGCTTACACCTGGGCAGATTCGATATTCTATCCCGAGTTCATCCAGTCTGTCCGTCTGCTCACGGATTGCGCCGAAAAGTGACGGGTCGCCCGTGTGAAGCCGAACGGTGTTTTTGCCCTCGGCTTCGGCTTTCTTCATCACGCCGATAACTTCGTCCAATGTCATATATGCGCTGTTGTATATTTCACAGCTGTCCTTTGCATATTCCGTCAGTTCGGGATTGACGAGCGAGCCTGCATAGATCAAAACGTCCGCATTTTCGATAAGCTTCTTTCCCCTTACGGTTATAAGGTCAGCCGCACCGCAGCCGGCTCCGACAAAATCAACCATTGTATTCCTCCGAAATAATTTCGATAAGCTCGCAGACACGAGAGGTTTCGACCGTTATCCCATGCTTGTCCGAGAACATCACTGCGCCGATCCTTACAGCATTTTTCACCTTTGCGTCAAGATAATATTCCGCTCTTTTGGCAAGGATCTCAAGCGTTTTTTCCATATATCCGTGTTCTTTCAGAATGTCGAGCGCCGCATCGACCGTTGCACATTCGGGTATATTTCTCAAAACTTCGCTCTCCGCTCCGGCAAGCACTCCGCAGGTCACAAGCACGTCCATTCGACCGTCAGCCTGCGCAGAATGAGTGTTCATAATTCCTGCACCGAGCTTAACGAGCTTTCCGATATGACCGATGATAAGGATATTTTCAAAACCGTATTCGAGTGCCGAATCTATCGCTTCGCCGATGAAATTACTGCACTTCACGCTCTTTTCAAGCGCAAACGGCATTGACTTCTGAATGAAATTTTCGCTGTAATTTCCAAGCGTGAGCAGGAGCGCATTGTGACCCTCGGCTTTTCTCATTCGCTCTTCAAGGCGTATCGTGTCAATAAGTGCGGAATTGCTCATCGGCTCAACGATGCCGCTCGTTCCGATTATCGAAATGCCGCCCTCGATGCCCATTCGTGGGTTGTAGGTCTTCTTTGCAATTTCTTCGCCGTTCGGGACGGAAATTTCTATGCGAAAGCCGCCGTGATAATCGTGCATTTCGGCGACCTTTTCCACTGCCGCCGCTATCATTTTTCGCGGTACGGAGTTTATCGCAGCTTCGCCTATCGGTTGGTCAAGACCTGCTTTTGTGACCTTTCCGATGCCCTCGCCGCCGACTATCTCAACTCCGTCGGAAATTCGGCTAACCTTTGCATAAACGAGTATCCCGTTCGTGATATCGGGGTCGTCGCCGCTGTCCTTTTTTATCGCGCATTTCGCATAGTCCGTGCTTATAGTCGCATCAAGAACTTCCAGTTTTAATGGCACTCCCTTTGGGGTCATTATCTCCGAAAATTCCGATATTTCACCGCTTATAAGCATTTCCGCAGCCGCACCCGATGCAGCCGCGGCGCACGAACCGGTTGTATATCCGCAGCGGAGCTTTTGTCCGCCGCGGTAAATATACTGTTCAGCCATAGCTTATTTTACCATATCTTCAACAGAAACGCCATAGTTTTCGGTGAAATAATTTTGGAGTGCTTCAACATCGCCCTTCATTCTGTCGTTTGCACCGTCATACCTTCCGCTGTCCTTTGTGCTCTGCGTGGAATCGTTATGTTCGGAATCCTCAACCTTTACGATCTCGTTTGCGGCAAGGTCAAATGTGTAGTAGAAGCCTGTGCCCATCATGGAAACATAGTAGTATTCCTCAACTGTGTTGTTGTTGAGATCAAAGTTGTAATACTCAACAGTTTCGTTGCCGTCAAGGTCGGTCTTTACGAAGTTTACTGTCTTTGCAGCCTTGTCAACGGTGATCTTAAGACCTGCACCCTCAAAAGGAGCGTTAGCTGTGTCAAGGTATGTAAGAACGCCGTTTTCATCGGTAAATACGTCTGTACCTGCTGCGCTTGCTGCTTCTGTTTCTGCTTCGGTTTCAGCAGCCGCTTCTGTTTCTTCTGCCTGAGTTTCCTCAGCCTGAACCTCTGCCTGTGCTGTTGTTTCGCTGTCAGTCGTTGTGCTGCCCTGATTTGATGAGCAGGCTGTCATTGACATTACTGCTGCGATTACAGCGATCGCAAGAATTTTCTTTTTCATTTTTTCTTCCTCCAAAAAAATAAATATATATATGAAAGCCTTTCGGCGATCATTCGTTGTTTATAAATTCACGGACGTTTTCTTCGACAGCCGAACCTGTGACTTCGTCAAGGCTTATGTACTGTGCGTCCATTCGCTCGGCTATCTGCTTGGCGAAGCCGAACCTTATGTAGCTGTTCTCGGTGTCGAGAACCATTGCACCCACGCCCGATAAACGGACTTGTTCGGCGGCTGCAAGTGCGTCCGCAAAGGGGTCATCACTGCGGAGCGGAACGTTCGCTTTTCCGTCCGAAATAAGGATAAGATACTGGAGCACATCGGGCGTTCTGATACGCTCGGCATGGAGAAGCTCACACGCCGCCGCTATCCCTGCGGCAAGCGGAGTTTTTCCGCCCGTCGGAAGCTCGTCCATACACTTTCGTGCAAGCTCGGGACTTCCCGTTATGCTCAGCAAGGCTTGCGCACCGTTTCCACGAAATGCCACAACTCCCACACGGTCACGCTTTCTGTAAGCCTCGGAAAGCAGTCCTTTTACTGCGCCTTTTACCGCGCGCATACGCCGCCTTGCGCCCATTGAACCGCTTGCGTCAACTGCAAAAAGTATGGTCGCACCCGTGCGCTTTTCGCGTATCTTCCGGCGGATATCGGACGAGTGAACAGAAAGCTTCATTCCGTTTTCGGACGTTCTCTGATGCTGATTCAAAGCGGCATTGCATAGCGTTGGAATGACCGCAATATCGGTGCATTTTCCGTGCGGAACTGTGCTGCGGACATATCTTCCGCTGTTTTCGTTCGCTATGGTCTTGCTTCGTTTTCCGCTGCCGCCGTTTTTGCCTGCGGCTGTTTTTATCCCCTCCGCCGAAAGCGGAAGTTCATCTCCTGCGGCTTCGTTTTTTTCACTCTGCTCGGCAGAATTTTCCTCCTGCGAGGTAGTATCCTGCGGCGGCTCGGTTTCGGTCTGAATGTTATCCTCTGTATTTTCGGGCGGCTCGCTGATGTCGGAATTTTCCGTATCCTGCTGAACATTTTCCTCCTGCGGAGCGTTCCTCATTCGGTGCGGAAGAACAAACTTTGCCGCTTCGGAAACATCATCGGCGGAAACCTCCACACCGTTTCGCCAAGCGCACAAGGCTTTCGCAGTTTCGGCGAGGATGATCTCGCATCGGTTTCCCTCGCATAATGCGCTGTTCGCCGTGAGAGCGCAGAGCCGCAGAATTTCCTCGGAAATATCAAGCTTTTCAAGCCTTTTTTTTGCATCGGAGATCTGCTGCGCAAGCTTGTCTTCCTGCGGTCTGAATTTTGCGCAAAAGCTTTCGGGGGCAAGCTCATATTCGAGCCTGCGTCGTATTACCTCGGTGCGAAGTTCGATATCTTCTTCGCCCGAAACATTCACGAACAGACCGAATTTGTCAAGCAGCTGCGGTCGGAGCGTTCCCTCCTCGGGGTTCATCGTGCCTATCGGTATGCATCGGCAGTGGTGACGATACTCTATCCCGTCACGGCTCACGATATTCTCCTGCGAGGCGATGACTTCCGCAAGAATTCCCGAAATATGCGTTCCGAGAAGATTTATTTCATCAACATAGAGAAAATTTCCGTCCGCTTCGTACAAAAGCCCCTTTTCAAAGCGTTTTTCGCCGCTGTTTACAGCGTTGGTGAGATCAAGCGTTCCGACAAGTCTGTCCTCGGTGACGTTGAGCGGGATCTCGACCGTTTTTCGTCCCGATAAAGCCGCCAGCGCACGGACAGCCGTTGATTTAGCCGTGCCTTTTTCGCCCGAGATAAGCACACCGCCGACCGCAGGGTCTACCGCATTCAGGATAAGCGCAAGCTTAAGTCTTTCCTGCCCGACTATTGCGGTGAAAGGGTACGTGGTCATATTCCCTCACGGCTTTCTATCATCTCAAAAACGGAGTTGATGTCCATTCGCTGTTCCTCAAAAGGCTTTCGTCTCATTCTGTGCGGAAGAACGAGTTCCGCCGCAAGCTTCATATCCTCGCCCGAAACGCGATCTCTGCCCTCATAAGCCGCATTGGTGCAGGCTGTTTTTATCATCGAAATATCAGCGCGGTGACCGTCAACACCGAGCGAAACGGATATTTCCGCAGCAAGGCGAAGTATTTCGTCCGAATAGGTCACGATTCGGAGAAGCTTCTGCGCTTCACTTATTTTATCGCGTAGCTTTTCCTGCTCGGGTCGCCACTTTTCGAGAAAAGCTTCGGGATCAAGCTCATATTCAAGATATCGCTTTACGACCTCGGTGCGCATTTCAATATCGGTTTCGCCCTTAACATCGACAACAAGACCGAAGCGGTCGAGCAGCTGAGGACGCAGATCGCCCTCCTCGGGGTTCATCGTTCCGACGAGTACGAACCGTGCAGGGTGGCTGAATGAAACGCCCTCTCGCTCGACCGTGTTCACGCCCATTGCCGCCGAGTCGAGAATAACATCGACAACGTGATCGTCAAGCAGATTTATTTCGTCAACGTAAAGAATATTTCGGTTGGCTTCGGCAAGAATACCCGGTTCAAAATGCTTTTCGCCCGTTTTGAGCGCCCTTTCGATATCGAGAGTTCCGACAACTCTGTCCTCGGTCGCACTCACGGGGAGGTCAACTACCCTCATTCGCCTTTTTACAGCGGTGAGATGTTCCTTGCTTCGGCAGCTTTCGCACTGACAGCTTCTGTCGTGCGGATCGCAGGAAAACGGGCAGTTTTCAACTTCCTCACGCTCGGGAAGAACCTCGGTCAGCGCACGGACAGCCGTTGACTTCGCTGTTCCCTTTTCGCCCTTGATAAGAACGCCGCCGAGCGCAGGATTTATAAGGTTGAGTATCAGCGCGCGCTTCATTTTTTCCTGTCCGACTATCGCAGTGAACGGGAAGTATGCTTTTTTATCCATCAGCTTTCACCCTCGATCGTATTTTCTGTTTCAAGATAAGCTTTGCGTATCGCTTCAAGCTGTTCTTCGGTCGCATTCCAGTAACCGCGGCGGCTGTACTCCTCCATCTGCTCGAGGATATCCATATAAGCGTAAGGATTGTTTTCAGCCATTCGGCGGCGCATCTCTTCGTCCTGCGCATATTTTTCGCAGAGGTCGTTGTAGACCCACTGCTCGACTGCGCCCGTTGTCGCCGCAAGTCCCATAACGTTCTCGAAGCGTTCGGCTATTTTCTGCGCACCGTGATATTTATGCGCCAACATTCCGTCTATCCACTTCGGATTCAGTACCCTTGTGCGTATGCCCTTTGCAACGGCTTTTTCCGCCGATTCCGTTATGGGAACTGCGCCCGTTGTGTCGGTAACGAGCATTACGGCTTTTCTGCCCTTTACCATTTCGACCGACTTCGCCAAGCCGCCGAAAAATTCATAGTAGTGGTCGAGGTCGGTTATCTCATATTCGTTGTTGTCGCGGACTTGCGAAACTATCTCAACGCTTTTCAGATTCTGCTCGTAAAGGTCGGCTGTATCGCCGCCGTGCATTTTGCGGCTGTATGCATAATGGAGCGAGGTGAGGAACTGACTTCCGAGCTGTTCTTCCTTTTCCCAAGCCTTTGTTTCGATTATCGAAGTTAGACCCGTGCCGTACTCTCCCTCGCGCGGTCCGAAAATTCTTGTAACGGAGAGCGAAGCAGCTTCCTCCTCGTCATAGCCTTTGTCGAGGAGATAGGAATAAAGCTTCGCCGAGTTTGCTTTCATATAGTTCTGTTCGGGCATTTCATCAGCTTCGCTCACAAGATGAAGCAGATCGTCAAGATTGTCGATGAGATTCGGGAAAAGGTCACGGAAAAATCCGCAGATATTTATTGTAACGTCAATTCTCGGTCTGCCGAGTTCTTCGATCGGGATAAGCTCGTACTTCGGGTTCCAAGCGGAATTGCCCTTTGCAAGACGTGCGCCGAGGTAACCCATTATCTGACCGATAGTTTCGCCGTGTGTGCGTGAGGTCTCCAGTCCCCACAAGATGACAGCCGTTGAGTTCGGGTAAGCTCCGTATTCGTTGAAATAGGTCTTTATCGTGTTTTCAGCCGTTCTCACACCGCGCTGATATGCCGTCAAAGTCGGCACAAAACGCTGGTCGAACTGATAAAGATTATACCCCGACGGGAGAACCTCGGGACTGCGGTAGATATCGCCTGCCGCTTTTGCAGGGATATATCCGCCCGAAAGCGCATTCAGAAGCTGCTCATTTTCAGCATTATGCCTTATCTCATTATACTTCTTACGTCCGAATCCAATTGCGGTGCAAAGCTTTTCGGGAACATTTTCAGCGCTGAAATTTTCATCGAAATATTTCTCCGCAAGCGCATTTATCCTGCGAAGCTTTTCTCCGCCGCTCTCCTCCGCCTGTACAAGATCTTCGCCAAGCTCCTCTGCGGCAATTACGTTAAGTGACGGGACATCATCGTGCGGCTTTTTAAGCAGTTCACGGACATAGCAAAGTGCTTCTTCCTCCGAATAATCCTGACCGAAAATGTGAAGTCCTTTCGGTATGAGCGAGCTGTTCAGACGGTAAAGCTCCGATTCGAGTTCTTCAAGCTCGGTCGGCAGGTTCAGCTTTTCCGCAAGCGTTACGATGTTCTGCTTTACCTCCGAAGCGGCGCTTTCCGAGAACGAAAGCTGATGATGATATTCGTCAAGCATTGCGGAAAGCTCTGCATATTCGCCGTAAAGTCCGCTCTGCACGAAAACGGGCGGCTGATAGCCTACGAGCGAGGCGTGTGAACGTCGCTTTGCGATAGTCGCTTCGGACGGATTTCCGCAGTAATAAAGGTAAAAATGCGGCATATCGTCCATAAGGATATCGGGGTAGCACATTCCGCTCATTCCGCACTCCTTGCCCTTTAAAAATTCGAGCGTTCCGTGCGTTCCGACGTGGATAACGGCATCTGCGCCGAACTTGTCGTGCAGATATTTGTAAAAAGCTATGTACTGGTGGTGCGGAGGTATCGATTTATCGTGATAAAGCTTGTCGGTGTCCTCGTGAACGCCCCTTGACGGCTGCAAACCGACAAGAATGTTGCCGTAAGCCGCCGCAGGGATAAGAAAATCGCCGTTTTCATCGGTCATTATCCCGCCGCTCGGCTCACCCCAAGCGTTTATAACGGCTTCTTTGTCCGCAAAGCCGTTCAGAAACTTTTTATAGTCGGAAAGCGGATATTTCGGCATATTTCCGTTGTCGAAATACTTGCCCGAATTGACTATTCCGCCGTTTATAAAGTCGGACATAAGCTTTTCTGCGGAAACATCTTCTGAAGTGTAGCCGCTATTTTTCAGCAAAGAAAGCATTGCTGATACCGACTGAAATGTATCAAGAAAAGCTCCGCCGAAAACGTTGGCTTCTCCCGGTGGATAGTTATAGCATATTATCGCAATTTTCTTCTCCGAATTTGCCTTTCTGCGAAGCGAAATAAACCTTTCCGCGCGGTCGGCAAGAGCTTCAAGGCGTTCTTCTATAATTTTTATCTCATCGGAAGTAACGTCAAATTCTTCGTCATAAACGGGTTCGGTCTTTGCGCCGACAGGAAGTGTCAGAACTGCGCCGTCCTGCTCGGGGAGCATCACCGAAATGAGCATTTCCGAGGGCGTGCTGCCCTGAACCGAACCGAGCCAATCCTTTTCCGTGCGCCTGGACATAAAGAACGGGTGCAGATACGGGACGTTGAGTTCTTTCAGCATATCCGTTCCTGCGTAGATATTTCCGCCCATCGGTCCCGCTCCAAGTCTGAATGACATACAATTCATTACCAGCTCAGGCTTTTTCGGAAGAAATTCCGTCAGCAGCTTTTTCAGCGTTCCGTCATTGATACTGTCCATACCCGAAACTGCGACAGGCAGGACGTTTGCGATCTTTTGCAGACGCTCGGCGATCTCACCTACTGCGCCCGAATAATCCATCGGATAGATATGACCGTAGTATAAAAGAGCAATGACGGGTTTTTCTTCAACGAACGGGAAATCAGCCGAAAATTCTTCATAGCTGCCGTAATATTTCATATCCTTGGCTCTGCAAACAGAAGCCGCAGGAACTTCCCTTGGCTCGGACGGCTTCGGGAGCTTTTTTGCTCCGCCGTATTCACGCAGGATAAGGTACAGCATATTGAGGATATTCGTATAATCGGCAACGTAGAAATACTTGCATATAAGCGAATAATTTCGCATATCACGCATTTTTCCGGGCATGATTTTGCCCATTGCTTCAGCCATAGACTGCATCTTTTTCATCGCAGCCATATCGGGTTTCTTTCCGCCCGAAGCTTTCATCGAGGCTGTGGAAAAGCTGCCGAGCTTCATATATTCTCTTGCGGAATTGCCGTAAGGGATAATGTCGCCCTTGCAGTTTTTAAGTCCTTCATAAACGGCTTTTACCGTTTCAACGGGACTTCCCATAAGGTCAACGAAAACCATATCGGAGGTCTTTATGTCGGAGATCAGCCGTGCGGTCTTTTCCTTTCCGTAATCTGTGACTGCATAGTAAAGCCGCAGGTCGAGCAGTTCGGGTTCAAGCTTTTGTACTTCCCTTGCCGCTTTCATAAGGCATTTTACGGACGGCGCAGAAACTGTTATAAATGTAAATTTCATTGCTTTTTCCTCTTTGCATAAAATATGGGCGAATTGTCCTCGGTGTCGGAAAGTATCTCCGCTTCAACGCAGAAAACGTTCTCCAGCTCGCCGTTTTCTATAAGCTCATTCGGAGTGCCGATAGTGTGAATTTTGCTGTTGTTTACAAGAACAAGCCCGTCCGAGTATCTCGCTGCGTGGTTCATATCGTGGAGAACCATTACAACGGTTATCCCCTCTTCACGGTTGAGCGCCGCCACAAGCTCCATTATTTCAAGCTGGTGCGCAATATCGAGATAGGTCGTCGGCTCGTCAAGGAGCATCAGCGGCGCGTCGTGCAGAAACGCGCGGGCGAGTCCGAGGCGCTGGCGCTCG
>UQQA01000036.1 GCA_900543105.1 uncultured Ruminococcus sp.
TGATTTCGGCGCAGATTTTTTCCTGTATTTTATTGGCGTTTAGTATTATTATGAAAGGAAAGGCAGATATGGGAAAAAAGACATTTTTATCGGCACTGGCGGTTTTGTGTGCGGCAATGACAGCCTGCACTGCCGCAAATGACGGCGAAAACAACGTTTCGGAAACGGAGAGAACGACAACGACAGTTTCTTCTGTCACTTCATCGGAAACAACGGCTGAAACGAGCGAAACTACTGCTTTGACAACTTCGGAAACAGCTGAAACAACTGAAACGGCTGTGACGGAGAATGTTCCAGAAAAAATATCGGTAAAAGCGGAGGATATGACCTTTACCGACTTTGCATTTATTGAGTATTACAAAGGCTCAAAGCAGGAGGACGAAACAAGCAAAAAGGCGATAGAATTCCTCAAAACCACGGAAGAATATGCGCAGTCGCAGAAGTATAGTGACTTCTACAAAGGAAAATATCCCGAATATTTCGATGAAAACGGCGTTCTTGTGCCGAAGCTGCACGAAAGCTATACCGAGGACTATGACGGTGACGGCAGGGAAGAAACCTTTCTGCTTATTGATATTCCCTACAGCAATTATATAAACTCCGATGATCCGAGCGATAGCTTTTCGGCAGTCTACAGTTTTCTTATTTTTATTGGAAATGACGGAAATACAGAATTGCTCGACCATAACTGCAGTCTTTATTATACGGAGTTTATTGATTACGGTTGTAACAAACAGCTCGTTGTAGGTGGCTCGGGAAGCTGCGGTGCGGAGGACCATACGATAATATGGACCGTCCGCGATGGAAAAGCTCTTTGTCTTTATGCTTTCAGAGGTAACGTGTACAAGCAGGATTGCTTTATATCCGTTTTTGCTTGGCAGTCGGTAGGCGGTGTTATGATATTTGACCCCGAAAAGGTCATGTATATCCCCGTTGACGGCGTTCCGTGCGATAAAGATGAAATAATTAAAATGGATACGGATAAAAACATTGAGAAATTTTATGAAGATCTCGGAGAATATTCGTATGTTTCACTTATCGGCGGAAAATACTATTGTGTAAGCAACGGATTTATAGATTATGGTACAATTTATACATATTCGGACGGGCATTTTGTTTTAACAAATAATTCAAATATCAGGAATAATCATACCTATTTTGATGATGAATCCGGTTATGAGTATGAAGTTCTCGTTGACTTTGACTATGACAAAGTAACATCGGAAATGACGGCCGTGAAAGCGGAAATGCCATCCTATTCGGTAGATGATATCAACGAATATTCGGCAGAATGGCTGAAAGAGGACTATGCGGGATTTATCTCCGATGACAGCAGGACTTACACCGCAGATGAGGTAAAGATAACCGCATTTTACGGGATATACGGCGGCTTTTACGCTGTCAGAATGTTGCCGTATGATGATAAAGTGCTTTTATACGGCTATGATCGTTCTTCTGAGAAAAAAGTTTTTTGGGATATCGAAACTGCTTATAACAATGGTATTCTTTCCGAAAGCGGCAGGCTGATGCTTGAATCTGATCAAATAGTAAAAAATTTATAAAAATTGTTGCATTTGAACACGGATTATGGTAAAATATAAATAACTATTTCCGTCAATGGAGGACTGCGCTATGTCAGATAATATCCATACAGCCGTCCGCAAGCTGATATGCTACGGACTTGAAAATAACCTTATCACAGCCGAGGACAGGATCTACACAGCAAATATGCTTATCCACAAGCTCGGTCTGGACGAGTATGACCCACCCGATGAGAATTACTGCGATGTTGAGCTTGAACCCGTACTTGCGGATATCCTTGATTACGCCGTAGAAAAGGGCATCATCGAGGACAGCATCGTTTACCGTGACCTTTTCGACACCGAGATAATGGGCTGTCTTACGCCCCGTCCGTCCGAAGTTATAGAGAAGTTCCGCAGAACTTACCGTGAGAAGTCACCGCAGGCTGCGACCGATTTTTACTATAAATTCAGCTGCGATACCGACTATATCCGCCGCTACCGCATCAAAAAGGACGTGAAATGGACGACCGAGACTGAGTACGGCACACTCGATGTTACCATCAATCTTTCCAAGCCCGAAAAAGACCCGAAAGCTATCGCAGCCGCACTCAATGCAAAGCAAAGCTCATACCCGAAGTGCCAGCTCTGCGAGGAAAATGTCGGCTACGCAGGCAGAGTAAATCACCCAGCCCGTGAAAACCACCGCATTATCCCGATAAAGATAAACGGCGACCGCTGGGCGCTACAGTATTCGCCTTACGTTTACTATAATGAGCATTGCATCGTCCTCAATTGTATGCACACGCCGATGAAGATAGACCGTGACGCTTTTGCGAAGCTTTTTGACTTCGTTGAGCAGTTCCCACACTATTTTGTCGGCTCGAACGCCGATCTTCCGATCGTCGGCGGCTCAATACTTACTCACGAGCATTTTCAGGGCGGACATTACACCTTTGCAATGGAGAAAGCACCTATCGAGGAAGAGCTTCATTTTAAAGGCTTTGAGGACGTTAAGGCAGGCAGAGTAAAGTGGCCGATGTCCGTTATCAGAATTTCCTGCCGCGACTATGAGCGCCTTGTTGAGCTTGGCGATAAGATCCTCACCGCATGGAGAGGCTATACCGACGAAGCTTCGTTCATCTTCGCCGAAACGGACGGCGTTCCGCACAACACTATCACGCCTATTGCAAGAAAGAGGGGCAACGACTTTGAGCTTGACCTCGTTCTCCGCAACAATATCACAACGGATGAGTGTCCGCTCGGCGTTTACCATCCACACGCAGAGCTTCACCATATCAAAAAGGAGAATATCGGTCTTATCGAAGTAATGGGACTTGCCGTTCTTCCCGCACGTCTTAAAGGCGAAATGGAAAAGCTCGCAGATACGCTCATCAACAAGGGCGTGAAAGCAGTACGTGCTGACCCCGTCCTCGAAAAACACGCAGACTGGGCAGAGGAGTTCGCTCCGAAGTATGATATCACCCCCGAAAATGTTGATGATATCATCAAGCAGGAGATAGGCAAGGTGTTTGCGAAGGTCCTCGAACACGCAGGTGTTTATAAGCGTGACGAAAAGGGCATCGCAGGCTTCAACAGATTCGTTGAATATGTTAATAATAAATAATTTTGGAGGAAAAATAAAATGGTAGTAATCGAAATGGAAAACGGCAAAAAGATGAAGATAGAGCTTTATCCCGATAAAGCACCTATCACAGTCGCAAACTTTGAAAAGCTCGTAAAAGAGGGCTTTTATGACGGTCTTACATTCCACAGAGTTATCCCCGGCTTTATGATCCAGGGCGGCGACCCCGAGGGTACAGGTATGGGCGGCTCGAAGAATAAGATCAAGGGAGAGTTTGCATCAAACGGCGTGAAGAATGACCTCAAGCATACAAGAGGCGTTATCTCAATGGCACGTTCAATGATGAAAGACAGTGCAAGCTCACAGTTCTTCATTATGCATAAGGACGCACCGCACCTTGACGGCGAGTATGCTGCATTCGGAAAGGTGATCGAGGGACTTGACGTTATCGACGAGATCGCAGGAGTAGAAACAGACTTCCGTGATAAGCCGACAACACCGCAGGTAATGGCTAAGGTTTATATTGAGGAATAATAACAAACGCCGTACAGCGAAAGTTGTGCGGCGATTTTGCATAAAAAAATACCGCCGGATCAACCCGACGGTATATTTTTTGCTTAAATCAGAATGCCAAAACTCTTGAAGCGATAAGGAAATATACAAGAAGTGCAAGTGCATCAACAATTGTTGTAATGAACGGCGAAGCCATTACAGCAGGGTCGAATCCAAGCTTTTTCGCAAGCATAGGAAGCGAACAGCCAACAAGCTTTGCAACGATTATTACAAAGAAAATCGTCAGCGCAACTATCATCGCAATAGTAGCGCCCTTTCGGTCAATGAACATTACCTTTGCGAACACGACAACTGCCATTGTTGCGGCACAGAGTATGCCGACACGGAGTTCTTTCCACATTACTTTGAGAATGTCGGAAAATTCAATTTCCTGAAGCGAGATACCTCGGATTATCGTAACGGACGACTGCGAACCCGAGTTTCCGCCCGTATCCATAAGCATCGGGATAAATGCTGTCAGCGCAGGGACAACGGCGAGCGCGCTCTCAAAGTGCGTGAGTATCATTCCCGTAAAGGTTGCCGATATCATAAGGAGCATCAGCCAAGGAATACGCTGTTTCCAGAGCGAGAACACGCTCGTTTTAAGGTAGGTCTTGCTTGACGAGGACGGGAGCATAGCACCCATGATCTCCATGTCCTCCATATCCTCGTCACGGATAACGTCCATAGCGTCGTCGAATGTGAGGATTCCGACTATTCTTCCGTCGCCGTCGACAACGGGGATAGCGGCAAGGTCGTATTTTGAAAGCATCTGCGCAGCTGTTTCACGGTCATCGTGAGTGTTTACGCAGATAAAGTTAGTTTCCATTATGTCAGAAACGGGAGTTTCATAATCCGAAACAAGCATATCGAGCAGCGAAACAACGCCGAGAAGCTTACGGTTCTGCGTTACATAGCAGGTATAAACGGTTTCCTTGGCAAGACCGATCTTTCGTATCTGGTCGAATCCCTCTTTAACGGTGAGGTCTGCACGGAAGTAAACGAACTCGGTCGTCATTACCGAACCTGCACTGTCCTTCGGGTACTTTAACAGCTCGTTGATCTGATTTCTCGTTGCGGGATCGGTGTTTTTGAGAATACGGGAAACAACGTTCGCAGGCATCTCTTCGATAAGGTCAACGGTATCGTCCATGTAAAGTTCATCGATGACATCGTGGAGTTCCTTATCGGAAAGGGCATTGATAAGCACACGCTGGAGATCGCTGTTCATATAGGTGAAAACCTCAGCGGCGATCTCTTTCGGTAAAATTCGGTACAAAAGTGTAAGCTCACGCTCGCCGAACTCGTCAAACTCGTCCATTTCTTCAACAAGAGCGGCGATATCGGCAGGATTCATCTCGGAAAGCTCGGATTTGAGCTTGACGAAGTTGCGCTCGGTCAGAAGCTGCACAGCGGTATCTTTTTCCATAAAAATTCCTCCTCATCTTTCGGAACACGGCAAAGCGTTGTTTCGCTCCGTCAGTCCCATAATAAAAAAGCGGGAGGCATAAAACATTAAAGTGAAATTACGAAACGAACGGGGGACACTTCCGAAACCGCCGCTTCGCACTTGCTACCTCGAGGTTTTATACCTGTACTTCCCACGTCCATTAAATCTCACTCCTCTGTAATTTATTAAATTCGGGTAAAGCCAAAATTACTTTTTAATTATACATTAGTGCATTTTAAATGTCAAGAATTTTTATGTTAATTTAAGTTAAAAAGCAAAAATTACCGCCGCATAAGAACGGTAAGAACTTATGCGGCGGTAATGCTAAACACCAATAAAATACAGGAAAAAATCTGCGCCGAAATCACATATAAACCTGTCTTCAACATCAAGCTGTTTTTAACAGCTACAAGATTGTCGGCTTGATTTTTTCCAAATTTTAAATGGTGTTTAGCATAATATCAATTGCCCTTTATTGCGAGCGGCTTGACAGAGGAACGTCTTGTGATGAGGCAGGATATGAGCAGCAGTATCAGCGAAGCGCCTATGAATACCGCAGCTCCCTGCGAAGCGTTGCCTATAAACGAGACATCCGAACCCGATTCGACAAGATAGGAAAGTCCGACCAGCTTCACAACACTGCACCAGAATGATGCCAATGCATCTACGCCCAGTGCAAAATAAATTCCTCCCGTCGGGATAAAGATCAATAAAAGTATGGTGATCAAAGATGCCCAGCCGGGAAGTTTGTATATAAGTGCAGCAATAAAGATAACAGCAGCACATAATGCAATGTAGCTGAATACGGCTATGCCGAAATAACGTATTCTTACGGTGAGATCACTCCAACCCTCGTCGATGAGAGAACTTTTTACACCGTAAAGCGATGCACCCCACATTTCGTCTTCTCCCGTTATCAATGACATGATCGGAAAAATTACAGAAACTTCAAGTGCTGATACTACAGAAAGTATCACCGATGATATGTATGCGGAAACGCAGGCTGTTGTCCTTGAAGTGCCGTTTGCGGCAGCTGTGTTGAAAAAGTCTGTGATGTTTGCACACATAAATCCGAATACGAAAAAGCCGATCAAAGCATCAAATCCGTTCTGTCCCGTTTCGCGAAGACTGAACGGAACTTTTTCTGCAACGGATCTGATCGTTGCGGAAATCAGAATAGAACCGATCACCCAAATAAGGTAAAATAACGGGACTGATCTCAATCTGTAAAGCTGATATTTGCAGTTTGCGATAATACTGTTTGCTGACATAAAAATTCCCCCTTTTATGAATTCGTAAGATGAATGAAAATGTTCTGCAGGTTCATCGGCTCGGCTGTAAGTCCGTCGGAAAGCTCCGCTTCATTGAGCTGACCCTTTATGTAAACAGTCTTTAAGCCGCCGAGAACGTCCTCGCCCATAAGCTCCCTGCCCTTGGCGAAGCTGTCAACATCAGCCGCTTTGCCCGAAACGCTGTAACCCATCGAACGCACTTCCTCAACATCATTGTCAAGAAGAAGCTCGCCCTTTTGGATAACGACAGCACGTTCAATTATGCCTGCTGTTTCCTCGATAAGATGCGTCGAGATAACGAATGTCGCAGGACGTTCACTGTAGCGGTTCACAATGTGCTTGTAGAAAAGGTCACGGTGGTTTGCGTCAAGTCCGAGAACGGGTTCATCGAAAAATACTATAGGCGCACCGCAGGCAAGCGCATTCACAGCCTTTGCAATGGTTCGGTAGCCGGTAGAAAGCTTGGAAAGCTTTCTGTTTGTGTCAAGCTCATATTCCGAGCAAAGCTTCATAGCATATTCCATGTCAAAATCGGGATAGTAAAACGATGCGGTCCTGAACATATCCCTGACTTTGAGCGACGGATTGTAAAGAAGCTGTTCGCTCATCAGATGTGTCTTGCCGAGTGCGCTGTCGTTGCCGCTTGCATTAACTCCGTCAATAAGGACCTCGCCCGAGTCGGCAAAAGTCCTGCCCGAAATGATGTTGAGCAGGGTGGATTTTCCTGCGCCGTTTCTGCCGAGCAGACCGTAAATGCAGTTTTCTTTGAATGTTACACTTACGTTGTTCAGCGCAGTGGTTTTGCCGTAGTTTTTTGTCAGATTTCTGACTTCAATTTTGCTCATTTCCGTCACAGCCTTTCTCTATCATATTGATGATCTCATTTTTTGTGATGCCAAGCTTCGATGCCTCGCTGATGAGCGACTTGATGTACTTGTCGCAGAATTCCTGTTTGCGCTCACTGCGAATTTTCTGCTCCGCACCCGTGCATACGAACATACCAAGACCTCTTTTCTTGTAGATTATTTCTTTGTCGACCAAGATGTTTACCCCTTTGAGGGCAGTTGCGGGATTTATCCTGTACATCGCAGATATTTCCGTTGTAGACGGTATCTGCGTTTCTTCGGGGAAAACTCCCGTGAGGATATTTTCCTCGATCCATTCAGCCATTTGAATGTAGATAGGCTTTTCACCGTCAAAGTTAGCCAATATATCATCTCCTTGCTTGCTTATTAGTTAATTACTTGTGTAACTAACTATATCACTAACTATCTATTTTGTCAATACAGGAATAATATTTTTGTGAAATGTTACAAAATATTGCTTGCGTTTATAGCAAAAACAGCCATATCCGAGAATGACCCGAATATGGCTGTTGTAATCTCATATAAAGTTTTATTTTACGGAAAAAGGAACGTTTCCGCCCGTGAATTGAACGCTGTCAGCCGAGAATACACCCGAAACAATTTCAATTTCGACCGTGTGCAAACCGTCAGCAAGTCCGTCAATGCCATAAGCAATGTCACGGGCTTCACATTCGGGAACGGAAAAGCCTTCTGCGGCGGTTTTTCCGTCAATTTTTACGTTAATGACCGCGTTCTGCTTGTTTTCGCCGACAACAGCAAAGCCGTTTCCGCTGAATTTTACCGTCATGACCGCTCCTGCACTGCCGTTTGAAAGCGTTCGCTTGTAATTTGCAAAGCTGCCCGTTGTGATATGCACCCAAGCGCCCGAATAATCACAGCAAAGGTCGGTGTTGTCATAGCGTGTGACATAACAGTTCCCGTTCGGTTCAATGAGAAGATGAGCGAACATATTTCGGTCGAACGAGCTGTAAAATGCGGCTCTTCCTGCGCTCTGAACGCACTTGTCTGTGAAGTCGATGACATTTTTACCGCCGATGAAGCATTTGATATTTCCGTCCTGAACGGAAATTTTCAGCGGTGTGAAATCGTGGACGTTCGCCTTGCAAGAGCCGCTTTCAAGCACTTTTTTGTTCTTCATAAGCGAGTAAGTTCCGTCCTCGGAGAGCTTGAGCCAGTAACCGCTTTCGCCCTTATGACCCTCGTTGTAGCGAAGTCCGATGCCTGCATAATTCTTGTCCGGTTCGGCACTTTCGCAAAGCTTTACCTCGGCGGAAACGCTGTAATTGTACCAGCGGTCATCACCGAAATTCGTTGTCGGGTTCGGCGTGTAACCCCATTCCTCGGCTTTTGTTTCGGGCGTTATCTGCTGAACGAGAACATTTCTGCCGCCGATGCATTCGACCTCGAAAGCGCCGCCCTCGTCCGTGGTGAACTTCGGCGCACCGCCCCTTGCTCGGAGAAATTCCTCGCCGTAATCAAAATCATCGGAGTAGGGGAGAGCGAGGACAGTACGCTCGCTTTCGGGCATATTTACAAAGTCGTTCACGGCTTTGACCGTGGATAAAGTTATCATTGAGAAAGGCTTCACGGTCACGGTGTAGGAATATTTTCCGCCGCTTTCGGTCGGTGTTATTGTGTCAATTTTTTTAAAATAATTCTCGTCATAACTGCCGTTGTCGGGACCTCTCGTTTCCCGGACATCGATATCGGACGAAGCTTTTGCAAGGTCGGAAACGATGATATCGTAAACGATAGGCTCGGAAGTCGAGTTCGTGATAACTGTGCTGTAGTCGCCGCTGTCGGGGTCGCAGGCTGTGATATAGCTGAAAACGGAATCGACAAGCGCATGACCGTCACCGCCCGTTTTTGCGTCAGCGTGGCAAGCGCCGTCAATGTATGTCCAGCCTCTTTTGATGAACTGCGAAAAATGCAGTGACATAAAAAATCCGCTGTCGAGGTAATAATATCCGCTCCAAGGGTCGCAGGCGGAGATGAGCTGCTTCTGACAGTAGCAAACGCCGTCATAATAAGCCGCAATGACGGGCTGTAATTCGCACATCGTCATTTTGCCGCTTGCATACATCATTATAAGTCGGTTGGCGATGTCGAGAACGCCGTTTAGGTCGCCCAGTCCCGAACCGTTCCCGTCAAAACGGTATGTGCCCTGCGAGTAACTCATGGACGAGCTTCCTTCGCTGAACCAAAGCTCCTTGCCGTACTCCGCCGCAAGCTTTTTCGCCGCATCGGTAGACATACTCGTATAATGACTGCCGACAACATCGACCGCCGCCATAAGCTTTTCGTCCTCAAACATTCTGTCGGCAAAGCTCCATGTGCAGACCTCTTCACCGCCGACTATCTTAATTTTTGAATAATCATAAGGACAGTCTGTTTCGCTTTTCAAATGCTCCGAAAGGTACTTTGCCCATTCAAGATCGGCACCTCGCTCGTTGCGCACAACACTCACATAATCGAACTTCAAGCCGTATGTTTCATACGCCGCATCAAGCGTTTCCTTGTACCATTTGTAACGTGCGGCGTGAACATCATCAGCCTTTGTCACCCATAGCGGTTCGCTCCACCAGAGCATATCAAGCTCCAGATCGGGGTTTATCTTCTTTGCGTCAGCGGCGAGCTGATATCCTGCACCGCGCGTAACATCGGCTTTTTCGTCCTCATAACGTTTTACGCAGGGTTCGGTTCCCGATGATGAATTCACGTCCGAACCCATTTCAAGCTTCAGAAAATTCACACCGATGCCGTGCTTGCCGAATGTGTATTCGAGTATTTCATTGTATCTGTCCGGGTGTTCCGATTTATAGTCGAGCAGAAGCCGTGAGGAATTGTTTCCCGTGACCATTCCCACACCTCGAAAGCGCATATTTAAAGCCGTATTCGCATTTTTACCGTCAATATAGAAGCTTGCTTTTTTCATAATTACGATCCTTTCTTCCCGTATATTTTCAGCCTTGAAAATCATTTCCATAAGAAGATGATACCATAAATACAGCAGTTCTTCAATCGTAAATATTTATCTTACTCTTAAAATCTGAACATCACCTGATGCCGTGCATATTTCTGTAAAGGCTCGGTGAAACACCTTCATATCGGCGGAAAACTATCCCGAAATAGTTCGGGTCGGGGTATCCCGAGAGTTCACCTATTCGGGAAATGCTTTCGTCCGTGGTTTCAAGCAAAGACTTTGCGTGTGAAATGCGTTTGAGCGCAACATATTCCATAGGCCGAAGTCCGAAACGTGCCTTGAAAAGACGGCAGAAATGCTGTTCCGAAATATTCGCCAGCGAAGCAAGCGCACCGAGCGTTATATCCTCGCTGAAATGCTCATTTATGTAGCGCACAGCGGATTCGGTCACGCTGTCGGCGGCAAGGTCATTTCCTCGCTTTTGACAAAATATTTTCCGCATTTCGAGTATGTATTCATAGAGAAGTCGGGAGCATTTTTCGGGGTCGCTGTCGGGTTCTTTCGCCGCCGAAAGGAGCAAATTGAACATCGAGCGCACGGTCTCGTTCGCCGAATTTTCCGCAATGCCGTATTCGCCGAAGCCGAGCGTTTTCATAAGCTCGGAAAGATGTTCGCCTCTGAAAACGACCCAGTTCGTTGTAAAGACATCACCGTTCGGGTAATATTCGTGCGGAACGCCCTTTGCCGCATAAAGAATACTGCCCGTGTTCAGCGGAAAGCTTTTGCCGCCGATGCTGAACGTTCCCGACCCTTCGCTGACGAAAAGAAACTGGTGCGAAGCAAGTCCGTTTTCACGGATAACGTGATATTCGGGTTCGGAAATGCCTATCCCCGAAACATAGAACGGCAGTTCGGTCTGCCTGCCGATGACTGGATAAATCGAGCAATACATTAATTTACCCCCATACTTATCTTTAAAATATTGTCAAGCCAGATCTCGGTGCGGTCGGTGAAGATCATCTTCCGTTCGATCTCATCTATTCGCCTGACAGAACCGCTGAAAAGCGTTATCGCACCGCCCTCTTTGAGTGCATCGGGAATGAAAAATGTCACGGTCACTTCGGGGCGTTCGTCTATCCGCTCGGTGATGATGCGAAGCTTTTCATTCAGTTCGTCCTGCATCGTTTCGGTAAGCTCGGGCTTTTCGGAGGTAAGTCGGGCAGCTTCGTCGGTGCAGTCCTCAAATCCCGTCAGAGCCGCAAACGGGGCAAACTGCGCCGCACGGCTTATCCTCGACATTGGCTGTCGGGCTGCCGATGTGTGGTGCGGCAGGTTGATTATATCGTCATATTTATGAGTTGCTTTTAGCGCAGACAAGACCTTTCCTCCCTTTGAAAAATTTACGCCTTGTGACCGCCGACCTGACCGTTCCGTTCGCGCGCGGTCGCTCCGTCCTCAAAGTTCATACCTCGCAGAACGGCGTTTTTTCCGTATTTTTTCTTTATTTCAAGCATTGAGAGCTGCATTGCTTTTTCACGGCGCAGACGTTCCTTTTCAGCGGCTTTTTCACGTTCGAGCTTTTCTGTATCGGTGAAAAAATCAAGCTGAACGACTTCTTCGGTTTCATCGGAAGTCTGCTTCTCGCTGACAATATGATTTGCCACAACATACATTCGCCGAACGGAGAGTGACGGGTCGGTTATGCGGTCGTAAAGCTCCGCAACTGCGTCCGTTATTATCCGTGACGAAGCCGTTCTGAACGGGAGATTTATCGTTCCGTGGGCAGGCTTCGGTATCTTCCTGCCGTAGCGGTCAACGGTGCTTTCGCCCTTGTAGCCGATGTTTTCCTTGTCATAGCCGATAGTGAGAACGATCTGATCGGTGACGAGCCGCTTGTCTACAAGGTCGAGCGAAAGCATATCAGCCATTTCACGGATAACGATGCGTGCCTTTGCAACGTTGTAGGCACATTGAAGAACTTGCCCCGTGCTCAGGCTGTTTGATTCGGGACGGTAGGATTTTATGTCCGCAATGGTGCAGGGTTCGTAACCCCAAGCGTGGTCGATGAGAAGCTCCGCATTTACGCCGAAAAGCTTGTAAAGGAAATTTTCTTCATTCGGGTCGAGCGAAGCACGGGCAATGTCCCCCATTGTGTGAAGTCCGCTTTTTTCAAGCTTGTCGGCATAGCCCTTTCCCACACGCCAGAAATCCGTGAGCGGTGTATGCGCCCACAGGAACCGCCGATAGTTCATCTCGTCAAGAGCGGCGATGCGAACGCCGTTTTTGTCGGCTTGGATATGCTTGGCAACGATGTCCATTGCAATTTTGCAAAGATAAAGATTCGTTCCGATGCCTGCGGTGGCGGTTATGCCCGTTTTGTCCATAACATCGTTGATAAGCATTGCCGCAAACTCACGGGGAGAAAGCTTGTAGGTGTCAAGATAAGCAGTCGCGTCGATGAAAACCTCGTCCACGGAATAGATATGAATGTCCTCGGGGGCGACGTATTTCAGATATATTTCATATATGTGAGTGCTGACCTCCATATATTTTGCCATCTGCGGAGGTGCAACGATGTAGTCAAGCTCGAGCGACGGGTCTTTGGCAAGCTCTTCGGCATAATAGGACTTGCCGCTGAATTTTCGGTTCGGTGCTTTGTATCGGCGCTCGTTGTTGACCTGCTTCACGTGTTCAATTACCTCAAAAAGACGCGCTCTGCCTGATATCCCGTGTGCTTTGAGCGAGGGCGAAACGGCAAGGCAGATAGTTTTTTCCGTTCGTGACGGGTCGGCGACAACAAGATTCACGCCGAGCGGATCAAGTCCTCGCCCGACACATTCAACCGAAGCATAAAATGATTTTAAGTCTATTGCAATATATATCCGATCATGCTGTTCCATACTCTCACTCCCTTTGTTCTATATTATAGCATATATGTTCGATTTTTGCAAGAACCTTTGTTCGATTTTTAAAAATATTTTTTGTCTTGGCTTGTATTTTTTGATGAAATGCTTGATTTTTTGACGAAAATTTACTATAATTATGAAAACAATATTTCAACAATTATTTTTTGAGGGGTAACAAAATGAAAATTCATAAAGTAAGCTCGTTTCTGCTTGCTGTTTCGCTTTTATTTGCTTCGGGCTGTTCAAAGGTCGAAGAAGCAATTCCTGTCGAGGCTACTATCCGTACCGATATAGTATCGGAAGAAACAACTGCCGAAACGACTGTTGAAACTACCGAAACAACGACCGCCGAAACCGTGCATGAGCCGCAGTTGACTTCGCATATACACATTGCGGCGGCAGGGGACAACCTTATCCACAGCAGTCTTTATGAGCAGGCGGCGCGCCGTGCTAATGGGGATGGCTACGACTTCGCTTATGAATATGACAACGTTGACGATCATATCGAAAGTGCCGATATTGCGATACTCAATCAGGAAACGCTTATCTGCAATGATATGTTCAAGCCATCGACCTATCCGTGCTTCAACAGCCCGAAAGCACTCGGAGATCATATGATAAATATTGGTTTCGATGTTTTCACAATGGCGAACAATCACGTTCTTGATAAGGGCGAAAGTGGACTTTCAGCCTGCCTTGACTATTGGGATTCACGCCCGGAGGCTGTCGTCCTCGGCGCATACCGCAATGCGGAGGACAAGGAAAATATCCGAACGCTTACCGAGCAGGGCGTGACGTTCTCGTTTCTTTCCTATACGGAGAGTACGAACGGTCTGAAGCTGCCTGCAGGTTCGGAGCTTGTCATAGGCAATGCGAACGATGTTGACGGCATGGTGAGCGACATAAAAAAAGCGAAAGAGATATCCGACCTCTGCATCGTTTCGCTTCACTGGGGCGTTGAGGATTCGAGTATTATTTCCGATATCCAGCGAAGCACGGCGAAAAAGCTTGCCGATGCCGGCGCGGATGTTATAATCGGTACTCATCCGCACGTTCTGCGTGATATCGAGTGGATAGAGCGTGAGGACGGCGGAAAAATGCTCTGTGCATATTCGCTCGGCAATTTCGTTTCGGCGCAGTCAAAGCCGAGAAATCTCATCGGTGGTGTGCTTGACTTCTACGTTGACCGATATGATGACGGTGAGCCGTACATAACCGATGTTTCGCTTCTTCCGACAATACAGCATTACGATGCAAGATATTCCGACAACCGAGTTTATTTTTATTCGCAGTACAGCGATGAGCTTGCAAAAAGTCACGGTATAAACTCTTCGTACCGCTTTGATATGGACTATATCGACAGCGTTATCAACGAAACCGTTTCACCCGAATTTTTAGGTGAAAACAAAGCTTCCGATATCAAACTGAACAGTGCCGATTATGTTCTCGATGAAAGCTTTGTGCCGATATATGACAATGTGAAATTTGCAGACAGCCATTCGGGAAGTGCAGGCTCGTATGAGGAGCTTCGGCAGTATGTGAACGCCTATGAGGACATAAGCTTTGTCGGCTATGAGATAATTTCACAGTATTCGCCCGAAGAAGCGGTCAAAAAAACCGGCGATGATATCTTCAAATACAGCACGACTTTGTACAAAGCGCATATTTATTATGACTATCTGAACGATACGCCGATAGATATGACGATAGACCTTGCAAAAGCAGGATTGCCAAATGAGCAGGTCAAAGACGACCCTCCCTATGCAGTCGGTCAGAGGATAGTTTCCGCCGTTTCGGGTTATAGCGGAACGAGCTGTGTTGCTATACCTGAACTTGTGTATTATGTTTTCGATGTGAACGGCACTGATATGGCTTATCACGTCGTAAACGGCGGAATTATCGTCCGGAATGCTTCATTCCCGAATTTGGATATGGATATCATCGGCGAAGAAGCCTCGCTCATAATCACAACGAAAAACAATCCCGTAAAATTCACGCAGAAGTCACTGCTTTCCGAGCTTACAGAGTTTATAAAGCAGGACTGGACAGCGCAGGGGTTCGATTTCTTTGATTTAAAGAATTTTGACTACGATCAACGTCAAATAAATGATAAAAGTGAAGATGAAATTCCCGTTGATTAAAACAAACAGCCGCAGACAAAAACGCCTGCGGCTGTTGCTTTTCATTCGGAAAGATCAGAACAACTGACCCGGAAGCTTAAGCTTTTCCTTTGGCGGAAAAAGCCTGTCGAATTCTTCTGTTTCGGCTTCGTCAACAAAGTAACCCTGCGGCGGAGCGTAAACGCCCGTTATGCCGTCAAGATAACCCGTTTTAAGCTCCTTGCAGAGGAAGAACGAATCGTTCGCACCCTCGGGCAGACCGTGATAGCGGATACCGAATTCCCTTGCATAAGTGAAGCCGCTCTTGCCGTAAAAGCCGATGTTTCCCTCGAAGCAGAGCGCACCCGCGCCGAGTTCAGCCGCCTTTTCAAGCGAATAGTCGAGCAGTTTTTTGCCATAGCCCTTGCGCTTGAATTCGGGTGAAATGCATATCGGACCCATTGTCATTATCGGGATATCTCTGCCATCGTCTGCGGTGATGAACGCCCGCATGAACATATTCTGACCGATGAGCTTTCCGTCCTTTTCCATAACAAAGTCAAGCTCATGAACGAAAGCAGGGTCGTTTCGCAGCTGATGAAGCACATAATGCTCTGTACAGCCGGGGCGGTAGACGTTCCAGAATGATTCTCTTACA
Organism: uncultured Ruminococcus sp.; assembly: GCA_900543105.1. Taxonomy (GTDB): domain Bacteria; phylum Bacillota; class Clostridia; order Oscillospirales; family Ruminococcaceae; genus UMGS363. Next base: position 15,852 of record UQQA01000036.1, read on the forward strand.
AGGTTCTCGACCTCACGGTGTTCGTTGTTGTTTTCCAAGCGAATGATATAGTCATTTTTATTCATTGTTTAATCCTCCTGATGATCGTTGACTGCGGTTCTGGGAGGTTTGGCGGAAAATGTATTAGTCAAACCTCCGTCAGCCTAATACTATTTCCAAGGTGTTGTTTTTCTTCAAACAGCGCTCTCCTTTAATTAAATATGAATATATAGATCAAGCCTTTCGGCAGGATCGGCGATAGAAATTTAGAAGGTCAAAGCAGTTGTTTTTACTTCGATTTTTTCTTTATTTTATTGGTGTTTAGTATTGCACATAAATTTCTTGACATACGACAGTATGCCTGCAAAATTTCTATACGATCTGACGAAAAATCTGACTGCGCATCTGAGGCACTATGGTTTCTAAAGTTGACCTAATGTATGTTTTCCTTTAAATTATACGCTTGCGTTTATACTTTGTCAATGATTTTTTCGGAATTAAAGCACTGCATTAAAGCGGCATTTGTGAGCATTGTTTAAAGCAATGATAAACTTTTTCCGCATTATGCCGAAGTGTGTGCTGTTTTGTTGACTAACAGCGTGATTATGAAGTATAATTGTATCATAAGAACGGCAAAATCAGAGGGAGAATTTCTGCCGAAAAATAAGGAGTGAAAACAATGTTTGAAAAACTTTTCAAACTGAAAGAAAACAACACCACGGTCAAAACAGAGATCGCGGCAGGCGTTACGACCTTTGTAACAATGGCGTATATCCTTGCGGTCAACCCGAACATTCTGTCAGCAGCAGGAATGGACAGCACGGCTGTATTGCTTGCGACCTGCCTTGCATCGTTCCTCGGAACGCTTATTATGGCGTTCGCGGCTAATCTTCCGTTTGCGCTTTCGGCAGGAATGGGTCTTAACGCTTACTTTGCATACACTGTCTGCGGAATTATGGGTTATCCGTGGCAGGTCGCATTGCTCGCGGTATTTATCGAGGGCGTTATCTTCATCGTGCTTTCGCTTACGAAAGTCCGTGAAAGCATTTTCAACTGTATCCCATTGCAGTTAAAACGTGCGGTATCGGTCGGTATCGGTCTTTTTATCGCATTCATCGGCTTGCAGAACGCAGGACTTTCCGTTGATTCGGCAACGCTCGTATCGCTCATTGATTTCCGTGAGAATTTCACGACTTCGGGCATATGCGCACTGCTTTCCGTTATTGGTCTGATGATAACAGCTGTGCTTTATATCAAAAAAGTCAAGGGTTCAATACTTATCGGCGTTTTCGGAACTTGGATACTCGGAATGATATGCCAGCTTATCGGCATTTACATTCCCGACGGCGTAAGCTTTTTCTCGCTGTTCCCGACATTTGCAATGACCGATTTCTCCAAGCTCGGAGAAACATTCGGACAGTGCTTTAATGTTGATTTCAGCTCGGTCGGCATTTTCAACTTCATCGCAGTTATTTTCTCGTTCCTCTTCGTTGACCTTTTCGATACGCTCGGAACGATAATCGGCGTAAGTACAAAGGCAAATATGCTCGACAAGGACGGCAAGCTCCCTGCAATAAAGCCCGCACTTATGGCTGATGCAGTTGCAACTTCCGCAGGCGCAGTTCTCGGAACTTCCACAACTACCACTTTCGTTGAATCCTCGGCAGGTGTTGCTGCAGGCGGCAGAACGGGTCTGACAGCCTTGACAACATCGGTGCTTTTCCTGCTTTCAATGTTCCTCGCACCGATTTTTATTGCCATTCCGTCCTTTGCGACAGCTCCTGCACTTATCATTGTAGGATTCCTTATGTTCTCCACAATTACAGAGATAAAAATGGACGAAACGAACTACACAGCGGCTATCCCCGCATACCTCTGTATCCTTGCAATGCCGCTTTTCTACAGCATTTCCGAGGGTATCGCGATCGGTATCATCTCTTATGTTGTCATAAACCTCGTCTGCGGCAAAGCAAAGCAGATAAATCCGCTTATGTATGTTCTTGCGGTATTGTTCGTGCTGAAATACGTATTTCTTTAATGTCAGGGAGGGACTGAATTGGAAGAACTTAAAAAATATATAACGAATATACCCGATTTCCCTGCAAAGGGTATAATTTTCCGCGATGTTACGTCACTTTTGCAGAGCGGAGAGGGCTTCTCGGCGGCTGTAGATGAAATGCTGAAACAGCTTGACGATATCGGGTTTGACGCTGTTCTCGGACTTGAAGCAAGAGGTTTTCTGTTCGGCGCACCCGTTGCTTATGCGAAGAAAAAGAGCTTCGTTCCTGTTCGTAAAAAGGGAAAGCTCCCAAGAGCAACGGTTTCCGCGGAGTATGAACTCGAATACGGAAAAGCCGAGGTCGAGATCCACACCGACTCGCTGAAAAAAGGCGATAAAGTCGTTATCATCGATGATCTTATCGCAACGGGCGGAACTCTTGAAGCGGCGGCAAAGCTTGTTGAACAGCTCGGCGCAGAGGTCGTAAGGATCGTTTGCCTTATCGAGCTTACCGACTTAAAGGGCAGGGAAAAACTCAAAAAATACGATGTTCGTTCTATTCTTACTTACGAAGGCGAGTAATAATAAAAGTGTTTCCGAGGTCAAGACTTCGGAAACACTTTTTTATTTAGAACCTGTCTTCATAAGAAATGTGTGCGCATATGCTTGTGAAGACGGGTTC
>UQQA01000037.1 GCA_900543105.1 uncultured Ruminococcus sp.
TTTGATTTGTAACCGAATTGTAACCTTTATTCTTTCCAGATCTCCCAATATCTCAGAATTTCGGGAGAAAACTCATCAAATGCCCATGTTCTCGCACTTTTTTCTGGACTTGCAGGGTCATTGATGATGAATCCCGTTTCATCATAGCCGCGGATAACGAATGCGTGACTTCCGAATGTATCGCCTTTCACATTCACAATGAGCGGTCTGCCCTTATCAAGAATTTCTTTCATCTGATTTTCATCGGGTTTGCCGCTTCCCTCTTCATCGGGGTCAAAGTTGTAGCCGTTGTATTTCAAGCCGATAGCTTCGCAGATGCTTCCGATCTCGCTGTTTCTTACTCCGCCCATAAATCCGCTCGCATCAAGCTCCTCAGCCACTCTTGAAACTCTTACGGGGTCATAATAGCCGTCGCCCGTCAGACCAACATCTGCCATTGAGATGCTTACAACTGCGCAGCCGCCCGAAAAGATATATCTTCCGCCGATAGTTTCATACGCCCAGCGATAGTCGTCCATATAAAAATTCGGTATCGTTCCGCTGTTAAGCTCTTCATCTGTGAACGACATCGTTTTGTAATCGTCCTTATGCTCAAGATAATTATAAACCATATCGATGAAGTCATCGTCCATATAGTAATAGTCGAGCATTGCCCTTGGGTATTCATCAACGTGTTCAAGGATATATGCCGAGCGTTCGTCCGTTTCGGCATTTTCCGCAAGCTTTCCGTACTGTTCGTGCAGCTTTTGTTTCTTCTCAACGGGAATGAGTAGGATCAGCACTGCAACAACCGCGAGAATTATTGCCGTGATTATCAGAGCCTTTGTTTTTGTTTTCATATTGACCTCACAAATGACTTTACAAAAAAACAGCAGCAGAAAAGTCTGCTGCTGTAAATTTACTTAATTTCGATCAAGCTTACTGCTCATCAGGTAGAAGATGTGCCGAGGGAAGGAGCAGGATATACACCGTAGATGTTACCAGCCTTAGCATCGGACTTCTGTGTGCCTTCTGTGATAGCCTTAACATCATCGGAAGATGTCTTACTGCTGATTACGGTCCAGCCCTGTGATGTTGTTGCATATACAGCAACGGATACAGAGTAAGTACCGGGGTTGAAGAATGCTCTGCCGTAGCCTGTGAATTCTTCGCCGAGGTATGCAGCGAGGTCAACGTCAGCATCCTGAGGTGTGTTTGTAACGCCGTTCCACTGTACAGGGATTACGCCGTTGGAGATCGGGTTAGCTGTTGTATCAACTGTGAGGTAACCTTCAGTTGGTGTAGTGCCAGTCCAAGACCAGTTAGCGATACCGAGCTGTGTAAGAGCAGAAGCGCAAGCTGTGTGAACCTGCTTAGCACCGGAGTTAGCAGAGGAAATTCTTGCGTTTCTAACGTAACCGAGCATAGAAGGTACGAGGATAGCTGCAAGAATACCGATGATAGCGATAACTACGATAAGTTCGATAAGGGTAAAGCCCTTAGTTTTTGAATTTCTCATGTGGAAATTCCTCCTTTTCAATATTTAAAATGTTTTTTATTAAAACCGAACCAAGCGGTTTTATACTGAAATTATGAGTAAGACACGGTTGTTCCCGATACATCATCGAGGAACGGATAATATCCTACGGCTGTACCCGTTGCTGCCGACATAAATGTGCCGTCATCAAGAGCCTTTCCGGAATATATTCTCTTCTGTGCGAAAATATTCTGACAGAACGGAACTCTTCCGTTTGAAGCAGTCATAATATCTGTGCTGCCCGAGCTTTTTGTCTTGAACATCGGAACAAAATCAGCAATACCGTTTGCCGAATTCTGAACCTTCTGATAATCTTCAATATAGACAACACTGTCAACGACCCAGTCTTCCATATCGATAGCCGCATAAACATATCCAGTGAAATCCGTTGAAAGATTATCGGTTATATATTTTGCAAGCTTACGGAATTTTTTCTCCGTATCAGTTGACGCAGAAACTGCATTCGGATAATCATATGAAAGTGTAACCGAAGTTGAGCCGTCTGTGATCACAAGATCGTTTGCACTTGTCATCAGACCGTTATCCATTACAAAGCTCAGTGTGACATATTTGGTAAAGGTTCCGCCTGCGCCGTATTCGGTCGGGTCAAGAAGATCGCCTTCATTTTTCACTTCCATCTGAACGAGAGTGTTCTGGATCCCTGTATAGACTTCCTGAGCTGTATTTCTTGCCGCTTCAAGCCTTGAATCGCGGACAAGACCGCCTGTTATTATTGAGATTATTCCTGCGAGTATCGCAAGTATCGCAATAACGATGAGAAGTTCAATGAGTGTAAAGCCCTTTAAGCTTTTTGCGGAGGACTTACCGCAGTTTTTGTTACTGTCCATTGGGAATCTCCTCCTAATAAGTTTCACACTTTTTATTTAGTGTTCTCTTACTGTTTATTATTATATAGCGTGAACATTGATTTGTCAATGGATTTTATAATATTTTTCCACTAAAAATGTGAATTTGTGTATAATTTCTTTTTATCACTAAAATTGTGATTATTTTTTGACATTTTGACTAAAGTATTAATAAACGCAAACGTTTTCTTATACTCTTGGTAAAATGCATATAAGTTCCGCCGAAGTATGTGCTTTTTTGTTGAAAACGTTTATGCAAAAATCACACTTTTTCTTCGGCAGAAACCATAAGAAATCAGAAGCGGTTCATTCCGGGAGCGCCGCCCGCACCCTTGAGGTAACGCTCATATTCAGCGATATCAAGGCTCTTTTCACGGGCATTTGTGTCTGTGATAACGCCGTCTTTAACAAGACGTGCAAGCTCCTGATCGAGGCAGACCATTCCCTCTTTCTTACCCGTCTGGATAGCTGTCTGGATAAGGTGTACCTTGTTATCACGAACCATTGCCTTAACAGCATCGGTAGCGTTAAGAATTTCGAGGGCAGCGATTCGTCCCGTGCCGTCAGCCTTAGGGATAAGGGTCTGGGCGATGATGCCTACGAGGACTGTTGCGAGCTGCGAACGTATCTGGTTCTGCTGATGTGCAGGGAAAACGTCGATGATACGGTTGATAGTATCGGCTGCACACGTTGTATGAAGTGTGGACATTACAAGGTGTCCCGTTTCAGCGGCGGTAACAGCGGCGTTGATGGTTTCAAAGTCTCTCATTTCTCCGACGAGGATAACGTCAGGGTCTTCACGGAGTGCGGCACGCAGGGACATTGCGAACGATTCAACGTCGTCGCCGATCTCTCTCTGGTTTACCATGCAGCGCTTATGCTCGTGAACGTACTCGATAGGGTCTTCGACGGTGATGATATGCGCCGAACGGTTGATATTTACATAGTCGATCATAGCTGCGAGAGTTGTGGATTTACCTGAACCTGTAGGGCCTGTTACAAGAATAAGTCCACGGGGGCGCATTGCGAATTCGCCGAGGATAGGCGGCAGGTCGAGGTCGGCAAGTGACGGGATATCGTTTCTGAGAAGACGGATAGAGATAGCCGTGTTGCCCTTCTGGTGGTAAACGTTGACTCTGTGACGGTAGCCTCTCTTTGTAACGTAGGAGAAGTCGGTATCGACCTTGTTCTTGATATTTTCAAGCTGTCTGCCGTTTGTCATCTGTTCAACGATCTTCATGATAGCGGCTTCGGTCATCTCGGGATAAGATGCAAGTCTGCGGAGCGAGCCGTGAAGACGGACTACGGGCGCGATCTTCGTTGTGAAATGCACGTCGGAGCAGCCGAGAACTCGAGCTTCGTCAAGGATCTTGTTGATGTTGATGACTACTTTTTCGGGAGCTTTGGTTTCCATTTCTGCCATTTGATTCAATTCCTTTCAAGATTATATGTTTGAATATATAATAGTATATTTTATACTGCGTATGTAACTCTGACAAGTTCGTCCATTGTGGTCTTACCCTGCTGAACGAGTTCCGAAACGTTGTCACGGAGGAGCTTTGTACCCTGCTTTGCGGCGAGGGCTGCAATAGCGTCGGTCTTTCCGCCGTTTGCGATAAGGCTGCTCATTTCCGTTGTGCAGGTGAGGACTTCGTGGATAGCGGTACGTCCCGTGTAACCCGTGTTATTGCACTTAGGGCAGCCGCAGGCATCATAAATTGTGATAGGTGCGCTGATACCCATAAGTTCGTCCTCTTCGGGGGTGGACATACGCGGTGTGCGGCAGTCTTCGCAGATCTTTTTAACAAGTCGCTGTGCAACGATGCCGATAAGCGAAGTAGCGACCATATACGGTGCAACGCCCATATCCACAAGACGGGTAACGGTCGATGCGGAATCGTTTGTATGAAGTGTCGAGAGAACCATATGACCGGTGATAGCAGCTCTGATAGCGATCTCGGCTGTTTCCTGGTCACGCATTTCACCGATCATTACGATATCAGGGTCCTGACGGAGGATAGAACGGAGGGCAGCGGAGAATGTCATGCCTGCCTTAGCGTTTACCTGACACTGATTGATGCCTTCGATATCTTTTTCGACAGGGTCTTCGACCGTAACTACGTTTACGTTCGGCTTTGCAAGCTCACCGAGAGCGGCGTAAAGAGTGGTTGTTTTACCTGAACCGGTAGGTCCCGTTACGAGCATAACGCCCTGCGGAACTTTGATAAGCTTGGAGAATCTCTGATAATTGTAATCGGTCATACCGAGGTCTGTGATCTTACGGAGGGCAACATTACCCGTTGAAAGGATACGGATAACGACCTTTTCACCGTTTACCATCGGGAGGTTAGATACACGGACATCGAGCGTTGTTCCGTCAACGACCTGAGAGAAACGTCCGTCCTGCGGTACACGCTTTTCTGCGATGTTCATACCGCTTATAATTTTAAGTCTTGTAACGAGTGCATTATGTACAACGTTGGAAACGTTCATAAGCTCGATAAGGTCGCCGTTTACTCTGATACGGATCCTGGTAAAGGTCTTGAACGGCTCGATATGGATATCCGTTGCGCCTGCACGGAACGAGTTTTCAACGATAGTTGTTGCGAGCTTAACGATAGGAGCGTTGTCGATTCTGTCTGCGGATTCGTCATCGATGCTGTTGAGGTCATCATCTGCGAACTGGCTCGTAACGCTGTCGAGGATAGCGCCCGTGTTCTGCATCGAATAGCATTTGCCGATAGCCTTTGTGATAGCTTCCTTTGTTGCGAGGACAGGAACAACGTCCATTCCCGTTGAAACCTTGATATCTTCAAAGATATAGAAGTTTACAGGGTCGTGCGAAGCAACGGTAAGTCTTTTGCCCGTTACCTTTATCGCGATGATAGTATGCTTCTTTGCGAGCGCTTCGGGTATCTTCTTAACGGCTTCGATATCGATGTTGACTTCGGGATCGTTAAGGTCAACGAACGGAACATTGAGCTTCTTTGCGAGGATCTGCGCGAACTGAATGTCGGTAACGTATCCGAGCTGGATAACATAGTCGCCGAAAAATTTACCGGGGACGTTCTCCTCCTTTTTAACGTCAAGAACGTGCTGGAGCTGTTCTTCGGTAATGACACCCTCATTGACCATATATTGTCCTATTGGGATATTCTTCATATATATATTCTCCGTTTCTCCGTGACTGATTTTTGTGCCGCTCACGGTGCGGATTTAAAAATTGCTATTGAAAAAATTGAAATTATATGTTAAGATATTGTTTAAGCAAATATCAAATTTTCACTGTAAAGGAGTTTTTGCAAATGAACATTGCCTTTGCCGCATCAGAAATGATCGGTCTGCAGATTGGTATCTATGTAATGGTGTTCCTTTTCGGGATCACGATCGGAAGCTTTTTGAATGTATGTATATTCAGGCTTCCCGCGGGTGAATCACTCATCAAGCGGAATTCACACTGTATGACCTGCGGCGCGGAGATAAAGCGATATGATCTTATCCCGCTTTTCAGCTGGCTCATACTCGGGGGAAAATGCCGTTCCTGCGGCGCGAAGATATCGGGAAGATATCCGCTTGTCGAAGGATTGACGGGTGTGCTTTTCGTACTGGTCTACACTCAGTATGATCTTATCACCGACGGACTTATTTATCCTGCCGTTGTCTGCCTTTTCATCGCAGGCGTGATAGTTATCGGATTTGAGGATCTTGATACGCAGGAAATGTCGGTGTGCGTGCTTGTTTACCTCGGAATTGAAGCATTTGTGACGAGAGTTCTCTCGGTACTTCTTCCGACAGCGTTCAGAGGGAACGATGTTCCGCTCGCTGACGGCATCATCGGACTTTTCGCAGTAAGCGTTCCGCTTCTTCTCATCGGTTTCGTGTTCACGCCGCTTATCTACATATTATTTATAAGCGAAGATCACAAAACTGTAAGAAAGCTGAAAAAACGTCTTGCAAAAGAGAAGCTGAACGAAAAGGAAACTGAAAAGCTTACCAAGCTTCTTGATGAAACTCTTGAAAAGATCAAGGAAAAAGGTCCTGTTTACGGATTTGGAATGGGTGATATACTGTTTATGGCTGCAGGCGGTCTGATGTTCGGCTGGAAAGCGGCTGTTGTAGCACTTTTCATCGCAATAATCATCGGAGCGGTCGCTGCCGTTATCATCAAGGTCAAAAACAAGGATAAAGAGGATGCTGACAACGCATTTGCGTTCGGCCCGTGCCTTGCAGTTGGGCTTGTCTGTGCATCATTCTTCGGAACTGAGCTTTTCGATATGTACTGGACTGCTATGACAGTTCCTCAGGTAATGTGAGCAAACCGATCATATCGGGGGTGTGCTTATGCGCACCCCCGAATTTTTTATTCGATCGATTAGTTTTTAGGAAGTGTGAAAATAATGTAGGTGTTTGCAGAATTTGCAGTTGTGCTTGATCCTGCGCAAAGAGCATCCGTTGCACCATTTATGGGAGCATTAAGATTCAGACAGTTTACTTCGCCGTCCGTCGAAACGAATTTATAACCTGAAACATCGTTTGTTTTAACCGTAGTTCCCGATTTTTTTGCCTTGTCAAGAGAGGACGGAAGCAGGCTTGAAACTGTGACCTTCAATCCCGAAAAAGTTTTGGCTGTTATAAGAGAGGGGTTTGAAGGGTCATCATGCTTTGCAACCACATCTACCGGCACAACATTAATGGAGTAGGTATATTTTCCGTAGTATGCTTCACCGAGGGCAAGACGTGATGTTGTTCCTGTTGCAGTCTTGCTGCGAAGAATACGTCCGTATGAATTTGCACCATTGTAAGTATACGGTGTCTTATTGTCGATCGTAATGACGTTAAGATCGCCGTCTGTTGCAGCATTGTAGCCTGTTGCATTCGTAAACGCTGTAATTGCATCTGAGAGATTGTTGATCGACGTTGTCTGCTCGTTGTATATTCCCATCTTGGTGGCATAGCGTGTACTTTCCGTAATGTACGTAACGATGCCGCTCTGGGTATTTCGCTGAGCCTCGTAATATGTCGCATCAACATATGTACTTCTTATCGGCTTCATCATCTGCATTATACCAACCATGAGAATTGACATAATTGCCATCACAATAATGAGCTCAATGAGGGTGAACCCTTTTATCAGTTTGTTTTTCATAAAAGCTCCCCCCATCAGTTGCTGTGTCCAACTATATATTTATAGCGGAGTGAAATATCCTTTTCAGCCGAACCATTATAGGCAGGATTATCCACCCATGTGCCTGACACAAGCTTTTTTGACGGCTCATCAGCCTTATCTCGGCTGAGAAGAACATAGATATCAACAGGGTAGCTATACATTTCACCTGTAAGGTTTCCTGCACTGTCATATTTTTTGATCTCGATATAATTTTTCTGTGTGGAAACATCTGTCACCTTGCTCGGAGGATTACAGTCACCGCTTTTGCTTGCGCTGTGGTTATCCGCAACCGAAGTTGCAGATGTGCTTCCGTAATAGATAGGTATTGAATCTGTTCCCGTTGCCTTTTCAACAACCTTCATTTGATACGACAAACTCGTGTTGACATTGTGGTTGTTTAAATTTGTGCGACCCACTTCCGCATAGATCTGAGCCATTACCAACGAGGCAATGCCAAGTATCGCAAGAGCAATAAGACATTCAATAAGGGTAAAACCTCTGAAACTTTTTTTCATAGCATTTTCCTCCTTAATCTCTTGCATACTGATAGGATTTAAAGCTGTGTATCGGATCTCCTGCCTGACCATCATCTCCGGAGCTCTTGTCAAGGTAAAGGATACCCGACTGGTTGCTTTCGCTGAACTCCTGACAAAGGAGTGAACCTATTATTGCAGTATTGGAAATATTGGTAACAGATCCTTCGCCGTTATCGTATGCAATAGTTCCCACCTTTCCGCCGTTGTTAAGATAAAGGAAGCCGGTCGGCATCATGATATAGCCGCAGATAAGATTCTGGTTTCCCGTATTGAGGAATGAACCCGTACCGCCGTAAATATCAACACGCGGTGCCTTTGTTGTTCCGTTTGTAACAGCCGTCGTTGTTGTATTGACATCCCCCGTAACAAGAACACAGTTATCGAATGTAGATGTTGCAGTTGCGCCGCTTAACGATGTATTGCTGTCTTCAGGAAGAAGGAGGATAAGTCTGCCGTTTTCACCGGTCACCGTCCATGTACAGCCATAATAAGCGTTACTGTCAAGCACGTAATACTGATCACCGCTGCTCAGGTCGAAGTTATAGCTTCCCGTAGGCATAGACTGAACATTCGGTATGGTTCCGTCTGCGATCATAGCTGTGATCGTCCTTGAAGCTGCCCCCGGAGCAACCGGATCAAGTTCAAGATAATCAGCAAGCAGATCCGCGCCGGAATTGAGCCAGCTGTTTTTGTTTGTCGTACTGTAAATATTTGCATAAGCATTGCAGGTGTCTGTTGGGTCAGCGATCGTCGGATTGCTGAAATCCTTCAGCTCACCTGTCGTATCATGGAATGCACCGTCCTTGAAATAATCATTGAAATAAGCCTGAGCAGTAGGTACTTCGATCGTGCTGCTTCCATCTATCTGGAAAGGAAGAGTATACTGTCTGAAAATTCTTCCGTCGGAGTCCTTAACTGCAGTGTAGCTGTTTATTTCAAACGGAGTCGTTGTTGTTTCGGGGTTAACAATAGCACCGTTCATCATAAATACGACCGTATCCGAACTTGATGCCTCAACAGCCCCTGAAACTGCATCAATGATATTATAATTTTGACAAAGCTTAAGATTTGCATTTGTGTACTGATTCAGATTAACGCTTATAGCTGCCGGATTGCTTTTATCTATACAAGCGCTTGGAAGAACAAGATTCTGCACATAAAGATTTCCGCCCGTTGTGACGATCTTGCCCGGGTTGCCTTCCTGTGATTCAAATGTATTGACATATGCATCTCCGAAGAACTTCAGGTCTGTGGCACTTGTTTTTATAATATGTTCTGCGATCACATTTACATTGTAATTACTATCACCGAAGTCACCGCCGTTATTAAGCGTGCTTGTTCCTCCGAGAAATACAAAGCATCCGTCACCCGTTGCTTTAACCTTGGTTGGATTCGAAGAAACGGAAACACCTCCCATTCCAACAATTGCCTCACCCTTGTTGATAACCGTATCGGCAGAGGATACCCATTCCAGAGAACCGAGCGAGAATACAGCTCCTGACATATTGTTACCATCGCCTACTGCGGAGGTTCCGATATCCATACTTGCAACACCGCCGGCTGTTCTTACCTGTGCACCGCCGCCGCCCGAGAAGCTGCCGGTGGTTGTAAGAGCATTATCGGAAGCCGGAGGATCCTTCTGATTTGTATCATATATAAGCACGGCTGTACTTTCAATATCCATAAAGGTCACGGTTGCCGATACTTTCAGACGCATCCAGTCCTTGCCTCTCGCTCCGTTTTCAAAAGCCGCCGGGCCGTCAGAGCTTGCAAGAAGCGTCGCTCTGTCCGCATATGTTCCGTCATTCAACTTGCTTTCATCAATATCATATTTTCTGTCGAGAACCTCAACTCTGATAGTAGCCTCAATATCTCCCGTACTGGAGGTATCAACCATTTTGCCGTAGTTGTCGGTTGCACTGCTTACCTGCGGAAAAACAGTGATCCTGTACTCAATATATTTATTACCTGTTGTGGAATCGGTCTGCACCTTAGTCGCATCCGTACCATAATAATTCTTATATTCATTTTTCGGCGTTGCCGGCGAATATCCGTTCAATGCCGTCTGAGCAATATTGTCGCCGCTCTGTGACTCGATCGTATAAAGATCAAGCTGCAGCGCAAGTCCCTGTTTCATTTTATCCGGGGTAGTGCCTGAGGTATAATTGTCATGTATATATGGCTTTACTCCGCTGGTATCATAGGCATAATAATCCTTGTCATTAAGCAGATTATTTGTAAAAACATCCAACGCCGACCGCGCGGTATAGTATGCCTGGTTTTCTTCATATTTGGTGTAATATCTGTTCTGTGCCGTCGAAACGACACTCAATGTTGCAAGCAGCATTATGATAAGAACAAACATTACCGTTACTACCATAATAAGAACAACGCCGTGAAGGCTTTTTTTCTTATTGGTATCGCTTTTTGCCATTTTTTCCACCCTTTCTTAAATTTTATGCCGGGGTATGAACAAAATCTTTTCTTCTTTAAAATGTTTTCTCTATATGCCACTTATGCCGATGAAGAACACTTCCTTCATCGGCGTGTGGTCATTTGATTTACTGTGCTGTTGTTTCAGCTGTTTCTTCGGTAACAACAAGGTTCGGATCAAAAACAAACTCGTCGCTTTCTTCCATAACCTTTTCAACATTGAGAGGATAGATGGAATAGAGCTTAAGACTGATAGAGCCCTCGACCTCTGTTGCGGATTCCTCATCATCAGCCTTTGCGAATTCGGTAACGATGACGGTCTTTCCCTCGTCCTTTACCGCATCGATGAACTTGTAAAGTCCCGAATAATCGACCTTATCGCGATAGTTGACAACCATTGTTGTCACGCCGATGATGCAGCTGCCGCCGGTGCGCTTGTTTGCCTTATTATATGCATCATAAACGTCCTGCGGAAGTTCGTTGTAGATATCGCTGTTTATGAAGATATCGCAGGCTGCAACATTTTCAGCATTTACGATATACTGTGTGAGATCGTCTGCCGAAGTGTACTGTGTAGTCATTCCGAGTGTTGTAACATTGTTTCCGAGGATCTCACGGACATACTGTTCGTTGAGGTACGGATCCTGTTCGGTAAGGAAGTATTCCTGAACCGTTTCAACCGCCTGTGCGGAAGTTTTGAGCATAGCAACGACATCGGGAAGAGTATCGATCTTTGCCTGAACGTCAGCCTGCTCGGTCTGTTTTGCCTGAAGTGCAGCCTTTGCATAGTTCATTTCATCAAACTTAGGCTTGATGAAAAGGAAAATACCTGCAATGATAATAATAATAACGATAGCTGCAACGAAAATTACTTTATCTCTGTATGAAAGCTTCATTCTTATTCAGCCCCCTCTGTTGTTTTTTCAGCTTCGGGCACAACTTCCTTTATGCTGATAGTGATATCGAAGTCAAATACTTCCTTTGCACTTTCCTTGAGCTCGGAATTGCTGTAGCCCGTATAGGTGATGTTGGAGAAAGCGTCCTGATCGACGAAGTTTCCTACGACCTTCGACGGGGTCTGGTTATTGTCAGCTCTGCAAGAAAGATGGATAACGCCCTCAGAGAAAGTATAGCTCAGGATCTTTGCATCTGTACCCTTGAAGTTTTCCTCAATGGTCGATTTTACATCTGTCGAGAAAACAGGGAGCGAATCAAAATATCCCTTAGCCTGTTCAAGGCTGGTTCTGAACAGATTTACCTTGTCAAGTTTGAGCTGGGCAGCGTCAACTGCGGCAGTTTTCTGTGCAGTTTCGGGGCTGTCAAGCCAAGCCTGAATCGTTGCTGTATCGTCCTCATACTGGCTCTTTACAACGTTTGCGCCGAGTGTGATGCCCGCAACGAGAGCGACCGAAGCGAGAGCCGCAACTGCAACGGTAACAACGAACGAAGCACCCGCTGCGGAACGTCCCGTTGTTGCGTCTGTTTCGATGAGGTTGATTCTTTCGGAGTCCTTGTTGCTTCTGAGCATAGCGCCGATAGCGTTTGCGTAAGCCTGGAACTCGAAGTTTTCATAGCCGCCGACGTTGTTCGGAACACCGAGGAGGCTCGTTACGATATCAAGTGATTCAAGAGCATTTGTAAGACGGATATACTCTGTTGTATCACCGTAGAAAACAACGTTCTTGATAGGCTCTTCGGGGTTTCTCGATCTCTGGAACTGGAACATACGGGAGATGTTCTCGGTAACAGCTTCGTAGATGTAGTCCTCGGAGTTGTCATAGTCGACAGGATCGATCGATGCAAAACGGGAGAATGTAAGCTGGTTGTTCTCATAGAGGTTAAGGCTTACGAAGTTCGGGTCGATCTGAACGAGGAGCATAGGCATCTTAGCCTTCATCTTCGGATCGGAAATGATAAGTCTTGAAATAGTGTTGCAGGCAACGGCTACGGAACGAAGTCCTATGCCGAGCATCGAGAACACCTTTCTGAAGCAGTCAACGACTTCAAACGGGCAGGCTGTTGCAAGTATCTTAAGAGCCGCAACGCCGTCCTCTTCGATCTCGCCTGCGATAGTGTAGGAGATCGAATAGTCGTCAGCGATACCCATTGTATGCTGCATCTGGTTCTGTACCATTGAAAGGAGCTGAGCGCCTTTTGCCTTAGGAATATGTAATTCCTTGAAAATTACAAGGTTGGAAGAAATGCTGATAACAGCTTCCTTGTCAGCCATTTTCTTGTTTTTGAGTTCTTCGTTGATTATTGTTGCGATTTTTGGTATATCTTTAATGTGACCATTAACGATAAGACCTTCTTCGAGATCGATGGTAGCAGCAGCGGAAACCTTGATCTTGTTGTTTGCTTCAGTACCACGAATAATTCGAATATGTCTGTCGGTAATATCAAATGAAAGCATACTCGTCACCTCACTGATTTATTTTTTAATTGATTTTTTATTTTTACTGAATATTTTCGAACGAACCGTAAAGAGCCGGGAGGATACCTGCAATAACGAAACCGATCGCAGTACCCATAAAGATGATCATTACAGGTTCGATCATACCGACAAGACGTCCGATAGCAGCGTCCGATTCATCTTCGTAGAATTCAGCGGACTTTGTAAGAATGGTATCGAGCGCACCCGATTCCTCACCAACATAGATGATAGAAACGAACATTGATTCAAAAATGCCCGTTCTCTGAATGGATACAGAAAGCTGTTCGCCTTGTTTTACCTCATCAACAACGGTTTCAAAAGCCTTTTCGATGTAATCGTTGTTAAGGATAGCTGCCGAACGTTCAAGAGCCTCAACCATCGGGATACCCGAGGAATAAAGCGAAGAAAGTGTTCTTGCAAACTTGCCCGTATAAACCTTTACGACAAGCTTTCCGAAGCCCGGACCTTTACATTTCAGCTTATCCCATTTAAAATGCACAGACGGGATCTTAAGAGCATATTTTACCGCAAAGATAACGCCGAGGATAACAGCTATGTAAACGTACCAGTAGCCGATAAGGCTGTCGGAGAATGCAAAGAGAGCGCCCGTGATGCCCTTCATATCCTCTTCTCTCATCATATCCTTGAATGTAGGCATGATAAATGTGAAAAGAAGAACAACGATCGCTACGCAGAGAACAGCAAGGATAATAGGATACATCATCGAACCCTTGATCTTGTTGTTGAGCTTGGCTTCCTTTGCATAGTTGTCTTCAAGTCTCTTTGAGATAACGTCAAGAGAACCCGAAGCTTCACCTGCCTGTACCATTGAGATCATGAAGCTTGGAAATGCACCCTGCTGCATTTTGAGAGCGTCCGAGAAAGACGAACCCTTCTGAACTTCTTCGTAGATCTCCTGATAGATCTGCTTCTGTGCTTTCTTTTCCTGCTCTTTATACAGGATATCGAGCGCTTTGACGAGTGTGAGTCCCGATGTCAGCATTGCGCTGAGCTGTCTGCAGTCATTGGAGAGCTCTTTTGTCGTGAACTTATGAAGAGTGTTTGTCGTTTTGGAAGAAGCTTCCTTGTAGCTGGAGCAGAAAAGCCCCTTTTCATGGATCTTTTCCAAAAAGTCATTTACATCCTCAGCCGTCATTCGAGCGTTCTTGACAGTATTGCCCTGAACGTCGGTGGCGGTGTAGATAAATGTCTTCATATAGGATTTACACCTCCGGTTGGATAAAAAAGATTTAAGGGCACACCTTGCCCCAAGATACTACACCTATTATAACATTTTGGTTACAAATTGGCAATATGTTATTTTTAACAAAATGTCTAAAAATATTGTACGTTTATCACAAAACTTTCAACAACATCTATGTTTTAAGGCTAAAATATGTCTTAAATTTGTATTTATTTCAGGCTTTTGATATACTATTCTTGTCCATTAAAAAATCTGTGCGGAAGCAATATTTTTTCCGTAAAATCCCAAAAACGAGCCTTTGCAATGCAACTTATTTTTCAAAATCCTGCATCATTATGTCATTTTGCTCAATATTTACAGTCAATTATTGTAAACCTATAAAAAATTTGATTTTTTGGCAAAAAACTCTTGCAAACCAGATATGTATAGTGTATAATAAGAACTGTAATGTTCCCCGTAGCGAAAAATACGGCGGAGCGAGAAGCTGTGAGTGAGTCATCAGCACTATATACTATTATTATATGGGAGGAAACCAAAATGGCATTCAAAAACGCATATCTCCAGAAGGTTTATGAAAAGGTTGAACAGCGCAATCCCGGCGAAAAGGAATTTTTACAGGCAGTAAGAGAAGTTCTCGAATCCTTTGAACCCGTTGTTGAGAAGGATAAGTCCTTTGAAACAAACGGCATCATCGACAGGATCGTTGAACCCGAAAGATTCATCCAGTTCAGAGTTTCATGGGTTGACGACAAGGGCAACGTTCAGGTAAACAGAGGTTACCGCTGCCAGTTCAACTCCGCTATCGGACCATACAAGGGCGGTATCAGACTTCACCCATCCGTATGCGCATCAGTAATCAAGTTCCTCGGCTTCGAGCAGATCTTCAAGAACAGCCTCACAGGTCTTCCTATGGGCGGCGGCAAGGGCGGCTCTGACTTTGATCCTAAGGGCAAGTCCGACAGAGAGATCATGGCATTCTGCCAGAGCTTTATGACAGAGCTTTCCAAGCATATCGGCGCAGACACCGACGTTCCCGCAGGCGATATCGGTACAGGCGCAAGAGAGATCGGCTATATGTTCGGTCAGTATAAGAGACTCCGCAACGAATTCACAGGCGTTCTCACAGGTAAGGGACTTTCCTACGGCGGTTCTCTCGCAAGAACAGAAGCAACAGGCTACGGCGTTTGCTACTTCACAAATGAAATGCTCTCCTGCATGAAGAAGGACAGCTTTGAGGGCAAGACAGTTGTTATCTCCGGTTCGGGCAACGTTGCTATCTACGCTACACAGAAGGCTACACAGCTCGGCGGCAAGGTAGTTGCACTCTCCGACTCCAACGGCTATATCCACGATCCCGACGGAATCGAACTTGACCTCGTTAAGCAGATCAAGGAAGTTGAAAGAGGCAGAATCAAGGAATACGTTACAAGAACAAGCCACAAGAACGCTACATATACAGAAGGCTGCAAGGGCATCTGGACTATCAAGTGCGATATTGCTCTTCCTTGCGCAACACAGAACGAGCTTGACGGCGAATCCGCTGACGCTCTTATCAAGAACGGCGTGATCGCAGTTTCCGAGGGTGCAAATATGCCTTCCACACCTGAGGCTATCGAAAAGTTCCAGGCAGCAGGCATTCTCTTCGGACCTGCAAAGGCTGCAAACGCAGGCGGCGTTGCAACATCAGGTCTTGAAATGTCCCAGAACAGCGAAAGACTTTCATGGACATTTGAAGAAGTTGACGCTAAGCTCAAGAACATCATGATCAACATTTTCCACAATGCATACAATGCTTCCAAGGAATACGGCCACGAAGGCAACCTCGTAATGGGTGCAAACATCGCAGGCTTCCTCAAGGTTGCAGATGCAATGAAGTGGCAGGGCGTTTCGTACTAATTCGGAATTAATTTAATGCGTAATGCTTAATGCGTAATTCGTAATTAGTTTGCTTCGCAAATAAATGTAAATCATAGGGGCGGATATTTTTATCCGCCCTTTTCGTGTTTAGTATAATTGCTAATTGGATTTTCAATGTGCGAACAAACAAAGACAGACCTGTTTTCAAGAAAAACCTTTGAAAACAGGTCTGTTCGTTTATTTTATCACGCCTTGCGGCACAGGACGGGAAACCCGTCCCCTACAGTAGTTTCGCCGTAATTCGTGGATTGCATCGGGCGGATATGGAATCCGCCCCTACGGAAATTCATTTTTCGCCGTAAATTTGCGAAGCAAAATAATTACGCATTACGCATTACGAATTACGCATTAATCCTTAATTTTTTCTATAAACTTCGTCAATTCCCCTGCCATTTCGTTGTGTTCCGCAAGTCTTGGGTGTCCGGGGGTCGCCGCACCGTTTCTTGTAAAGAGGTTATGGTATGCTTTTATGCCCATTTCGTTAAGCTCGTTCTTTATCTCCTCTATTGCGTTATCCCAGTCGGCATCGTGCATCAATATTGTCGTCGTGAGGACAAACTTCGGTGAGGAATACTTTTTATCGAGGTCACGAACCATTTTGATATACGCGGTCTTCCACACTTTTCTGTACTCGGGGTCGGAGATGTTTATATCGTCGCTGTCGGTTCTGCCGTTATGCTTGTCGTTCTGACCGATGGCAATTACGACGATATCGGGTGTGTAGCGTGAGAAATCCCACTGCGAAAGTCCGCCCTCGGGGAAATAGCAGAGCTTGTCATAGACGCTTTCAAGTCCGATATAATCAGGGCAGTGGAAATATCCCGTTCCGTCAAAGAGTGCGATGCCGCCCTGACAGATATTATGTATCTCTGCGCCGATATTCCGTGCGGTCTGCATCACAAAGCTGTTCCAAACATTATCGTAACGGCTGTTGTGGTTTTCGGGGTCGCATTTGCCGACATAATCTGCGGCTTCGATGACCTCGCCTGCACAAACGCTGTCGCCGTAGACCTCCATTTTAAGCTTCGGCTTTTCGGGCGCATCGAGCATCTCCCCGTCTGTCTCAATGCCTTTGAGGGTGAGAAGCTGGTTTGCGGCGTGTTGTTTATATATTACAACATTATGTTCGGTATCTTCAAGGTTTTCTGCGATGACAACATCGATATCCCTGCCGTTATTTTCGGCGGAAAGCTTCACGCTGCACTGTTTTCCGTCAACGACTGCGCCGAGGGAAAGCTCGCCCCAATAGATAACAGCGTTGATCTTGACAGTGAGTGCTGTACCCTTGAAGCGGAACGTAGCGCTTGAACCTGCGTAGTAAAACACAGGTGCATTTTCATCATCAAAATTTATTCTTCCGCTGTATGATATCCTTTTATCCGACATTTTTATGCTGTTCATTTTTTATCCTCCTAAAATTTATCGCTAAATATTGATATTTATTTTATTATGCAGTATAATATTCTAAAAAGGAGATGCTGCTATGCCGAATATCATACCTATTTCCGACCTTAGAAATTATTCCTCCGTGCTTGACAGCGTTGCTGTCGGTTCGCCCGTTTATCTTACCAAAAACGGCAGAGGACGCTATGCTATCGTCGATATTGCCGAGCAGGAAGAATACGAGAAAACCAAAGCCGCTCTTCAGCTTATGTGTGAACTTGACAAGGGCAGGCAGTCGGGCGAAAAGCACGGTTGGACAGATCTTTCCGAGGTTCGCAGGCACTTTAAGGAGAAAAAACAATGAACGTTAAATTCTCCCCCGAATCCTTAAATGATCTTGACGAAATATACGATTATATCGCAAATGTTCTGAAAAACCCTGCCGCCGCAGAAAGCACTATAGATAAGCTACTTGATAAAGCCGACCTACTCTCACATGAACCCGAAATGGGTAAAATGCTTTTCTTTGAAAATGACCTTTTCAGCGGTTACAGATACATTATTTCCGACAACTACTTGGCTTTTTACCGAATCGGCAATGATTCTGTCTTTTTAGACCGAGTGATTTTTGGAAAACGCGATTATATGAAAATACTCTTCAAATAAATTTCGCACCGATAATTTTCGGTGCTTTTTTATTTTCCAAAATTGGCACTTGAAAACATTTTCATTCCTACTGTCATAATATTTTAACATACATTCTCGGTATATTCAAGCAAAATTATATAATTTTTTCAAAATTATACAGAAAATCCTCATTATAAAATAGTATAATTAAATAAGAAAAAAGTACACT
>UQQA01000038.1 GCA_900543105.1 uncultured Ruminococcus sp.
ACATCAAAGCTTATGGAAAAGCTTGCCGATGCAGATGAGGTGCTTTTCGGATATATTCAGGAAAGGATAGGTAAGCTCCACAGCACAAAGAATGAGCTTGAAAAAAAGCTGATGCTTGTTGACAGACGTGTTAAGAAAATTGACATGAAACCGCTTCTTGATCCGCTCAACAGGTGGGATACGCTTACCGTTGAGGAGAAAAACAATCTTGCCCGAATGATGATCGAGAAGATATACATATCGACAGAAAAGGGTGTAGATATACACTATTATTTTTAAGGATTTTTAGGCTCTCTTGTTTTGGTGGGCAACCCTTTGATTAAGAAGGAGATGGAGCTTCAAGCTCTCATAAAGGACTTGAAAATGGAAAAGGCACGTTATTCCGAGCATATCTATGAACTGCAGGACAATATCCGTGTAAAAATCCCCGAAAAGCTCCGCACAAATGAGCTTGTAATACAGCATCTTCAGAAAGATTTTGATACAGCAGGCAGCACTCCGAAATTTATTGACGGAGACGGTAAGGAAATTTATCCTGTAACGCTTATGGGTGATGTATATAACGACCGCAAGGAAGCAGGCACAAAGCTTAAATCGCTTATTTCTGCCAATGCAGCAAGAATAGCGGAGGGAAAGCTGTTTGAAGTCGGTGAATACCGTGGTTTAAGGTTTTCCATATTCTTTGACGCTCTTTCAAAGCACGTTAAGGCTTGCCTTGACGGTGAGAAACATCATTACTGCGACCTTAACCCCGAAACCGATGTGGGTAACATTATCCGACTGGATAACTGCATCAATAACATACAGAAAAGCATTGAAGATCTGAAAAGCTCAAATGAAACTATGAGGTCGGAGCTTAAACAGATGGAAGCTGATGTGGACAAGCCGTTCCCAAAAGCTGAAGAGCTTCTGAAAGCCGAAACAGAGATTGAAGAAGTGCATCTCCAGCTGACAAAGTTTGAAATGACTGATGATACTTTGCAGAAAGAGGTTTTTGAACGCCTTGCCGATATGTTTCCGCAGGTGCTTGAGGGTGACAGTGAATATGTGAAGTTCAATGTGCATGGCGGTGAGGATCTTCATGTGGAAATGAACGGTGATGTCCTTACGATTTGTCAGACCTATGAGCAGAATGGTGACCTGATGTATGATCCGAGGATTGACCTCAAGGTCGATTATGATAATAAGAAGGTTATCCCGTTATCCTTTGAAAACAGCGGTATGGGAGTTTACGAGGAATACAGTTCCGAATTAACACCCGAAATTGCCAAGCAGATGAATGATGTGCTTGATTTTATGGATAATACTATGCTTGAAAATATTGAAAAAGCAGGTTATGAGCCTGTTGAGGACGATGTTGACAGAAATAAGACTGCTCAGAGAGATGATATGAGCAGATAAAGCATTAATTTAAAAATTTATAAAAAAGGTCGCCTGTACCGATTGGGATTGGCGACCTTTAGTTTGAAAATATAATTACAGATCAATAAAAGCACCGTCGGCATTGCCGTTGATAACATAGTAAGCCCTCAGACAACCGTTTTCAGCCTTGAGGTAAACATCACAGGATTTGACCTGCTTGAGAGTACCGTTTCTGTATGCAGCCTTGCAAAGTTCAACAATATCATCATTGGTATATTCCTTGCCGCTGCTCTGGATAACGAAAGCATCGGGCTTCTTAACTTCTTCCTTTTTAGCGGCAGACTTTTTCTTGGGTGTGGACTTTGTTTCCTTAACTTCCGGAGCAGGAGCTTCAACAACAGGAACTGCCTCGGAAACAGGTGCTGATTCAACCTTTGCTTCTTCAACGGGTGCAGTTTTTTCGGCAACAGGTGCAGCAGAAACAGCAGCTGTGTTGGAAACTGCGAATTTATTTGTCTTTTTACGCTTCATAATATGATCCTCCGATAGTGTTTTTCTTTTAGTATATCAAATATGACAGCGTTTGTCAAATTACGGCATATTGTTTGACAAAACAGAAAAAAGACGTGTTTTCCCTTGATAGAAAGCCCTGAATATGGTATAATCATAAGGGAATATATTCAAGGAGAACGATATTAGATATGGAATATGCAAGCATTATTGCTGTACATAACGATACTGTCAGCAGCGACATCTCATATAACGATCCGGTAGTTGACTACATTGTATATTGCGAGCTTGACTTTTACGGTGTGATCGAAGATGATGACGATGCCTGCGATAATATTGCCAAGAGAACATATCTCGGCAGCATTAAAGGCTACCTTATACTTACACATCTTATGGAGCTTATGGGCGAGGACGCATATATAGTATGCGACGATCACAGCGGTGAGCTTGAAATGGTTATGTCGATAATCACAAAGCAGGGACAGCGTGAACTTGATGAAGATGTGCTGTATATCACCGATGCAGATCTGCCCGATGATGTGTTCAGAACAATTATGCTTGAGCTTCCGAGCATAATTATGAGGCACTATCACAGCTATCCAGAACTTATTGTATATTATCCCGAACCTCTGCCTTATGAGAAAGAAAAATTACCTATACACAAGGCAAAGGAGCAAATGGCACAGATAATTGCAAGAGATATTATGACATCGGATAATACCGTCAGCAAGGACGGTCAGACTATACAGCTGCATCTTGACAATGAGCAGATGAACTACATTCTTGGCAGTTGGAACGAGTATAACGTTTATCCCGAATCGGCAAAGAACAAAGCTGAGTTTGAACGCTTTGAAAATGCCGGTTTTAAAGAAATTGGGAGTACAAGACTGCTGTACAGAGTTTCTCTTTCCGATATTAGATGAGATGTTTTTTGAAAGGTGAAATATTATGAAACTTGATGTAATGGGTCTGATAACAGCCTGTTCTTATGCTTTAGACTGTGTGGAAGCTGAATTAGCGAAGGTGACCAACAATCATTCAAAACGTGTTGCATATATGGCGGTGTGTGTTGCGGAACAAATGAAAATAAGCGGTGAATGTCTGCAAGACCTTGCTGAATGTGCTATGCTTCATGATAATGCACTTACACAGTATATCCATGAAGAACTCCATAACGATTTAAAACAGAATGAATATAAAAAGTTAGGCATTCATTGCTCTTTAGGAGAAAAGAATATCAGAAATCTGCCGTTTCATGGCGATGTGACTAATGTTATTTTGTATCATCATGAAAATGCCGACGGAACAGGTCCTTTCGGAAAGAAATGGAATGAAGTTCCGCTGTTTGCAAGGATCATTCATATGTGTGATATAGTTGATGTATACAGCCGTCCCATAAAGTTTAGCACCGATGAATGGAAAATGGTTGTGAAATTTCTTGAAAAATCCGAAGGAACGTTGTTTGATCTTGATTGCACAGATGCCTTTTTTAAAGCTTTTTCTGAGGAGAGCTTTTCTTTACTCCGCAATGAAACTTTAGATAATGTTTTGTCGAAAAAGTCACCTCATATCAAACAGGAACTGGATTTTTCACAGATAAAGAGCCTTGCAAAATTTTTTGCAAATATCATCGACTATAAATCTCCGTTTACCAGCACACATTCGATCGGTGTAGCAGAAGATGCAGAAAAATTATCACGATTTATGGGATTTGATGAGGAAACCTGTCAGAAAATGTATCTTGCCGGAGCACTGCATGATATAGGAAAAGTGGGAATTGGCAACGAAATCCTTGAAAAACCCGGAAAACTTACAGATGAAGAATTCAGAACAATGAAGCATCACGCAGCATATACTTATTATATTTTATCGGGTATTGACGACTTTGAGGAAATGCGTGACTGGGCAGCGTTTCATCATGAAAGGTTGGACGGTACTGGGTATCCGTTCGGGAAAAAAGCATCGGAATTGAATGTTCAGGAACGTATTATGGCGTGTGTTGATATCTATCAGGCATTAACGGAAAGCAGACCGTATAAGCAGGGAATGTCTCACGAGAAGGCTTGCGGTATATTATCGGATATGCAAAACAGAGGCTGGCTTGATGGAGATATTGTAAAACAAGTTGATGAATGTTTTCGTAAATAATTGAAATATATAATATACAACAGGAGCTGCATTCACATGATCTGTGAGTGCAGCTCTTTTGGTTTTGTAAGTATATTTAGTCAGTCCGAATTTTTATTGATAATATTATCGGGAAAAAGCGAAGCTGTCAGAAGATCGGATGGCAAAACATCGAGTGCATCGGCAATATCGAAAAGAGTTTCAAGCGAGAAACTGTTGGCGGTGTTCGGTGCTTCAATAACGCTTAACAGAGAACGGCTGATATTTGCTTTTTCCGCAAGAGTTTCCTGTGACATTCCACGCAGTTTTCGCAGTGAAGCTATTGCTATTCCAAGCTGAATGAATCTGTCACGATTTTTGAAAGCAACCTCTTTTCTCATAAAATACACCCTCCAAAAGTTTATATACCTATTATATCTTTTATTGGGATAATATGCTGTACTATAAGTAATGCACTTGACTAACAAATAATACAATAGTATAATTATTATAACAAATGCCCGTCAAGATATACTAATCAATATTGCGGCGGTTTGTGCAAAATTTCCATATTTAGACAAATTTGACGTGCTTGTTTTGTTATAATTAGGTTGGTTGAATTTATTACTGTTAGGGAGGACTTTTTGTGAAAAAGAAGAATGTATTTCTATGTTTGCTTATGGCATTGAGCCTTGTGTGCAATCTGTCGGTGTTGTCTGCATCGGCGGCATCGCAGAAAGAAAAAATCACGCTTAATAATCTGCCTGCATATTCGGAAGAAGCTTATGTTGAGCTGAATGATAATGTTCCGAGCTTCAGCAAAAAGGATATGACTACAAAGGCGTTTGAAAAATACAGCGAGCTTGACGATCTCGGTCGGTGCGGTGCAGCTTATGCCAATGTATGCAGGGAAACCATGCCCACCGAAGAGAGGGGCAATATCGGAATGATAAAGCCTTCGGGCTGGCAAACAGTCAAGTATGACAACGTTGACGGAAAGTATCTGTATAATCGCTGTCATCTTATCGGCTATCAGCTTACAGCCGAAAATGCAAATGAGAAGAACCTTATCACGGGAACAAGGTATCTTAATGTTGAGGGTATGCTGCCGTTTGAAAATCTGGTAGCGGACTATGTTGAAGAAACCGATAATCACGTTTTGTATCGTGTAACACCAATATTCAAGGGGGATAATCTGCTTGCAAGCGGTGTGCAGATTGAGGCTTACTCCGTTGAGGACAAGGGAAAAGGTGTATCATTCAATGTTTATTGCTACAATGTTCAGCCGGGGATAACGATCGACTATACGAACGGTGACAGCAAGCTTTCTGACGGCACTATTGCTTCAATCACGCTTAACTATACCAAATATGCTCTTGAAGTCGGACAGTCCAAAACACTTGTTGCAGTAACCTCACCCGAATCAGCTGTAAAGTCTGTGACCTGGTATTCGAGCAACAATAAAATCGCAACAGTTAGTAAGAACGGCAAAGTCACAGCGGTAAAGGCAGGAACGGTCACAATTACGGCAAAGACGTCTAACGGACTGAAAGCGACCTGCAAGGTTACAGTCAAAGAAAAATCCGATACAACTGTTATAAACAGCTCAGCTAATGGGAAATATAACCTACGTTCTCAACACAAATACGAAGAAATTTCATCTTCCGAGCTGTTCGAGCGTTAAGGATATTAAAGATAAGAATAAGCAGGAAGTCACTTGCTCCCGTGATGAGGTTATTGATATGGGGTATGTGCCTTGTAAACGCTGCAATCCATAAAAAGTAATGTTTAAAATGTGATTTTGTTACAAATGGCCAAAATGACCCTGTGGTTATTTTGGCTATTATGTCAATGATTGACATATAATGTTGATTATGATATAATAAATTGTAATAATGGATTTTAGTCCGATAAAACGAAGCAGTTTAATAAAAGGGAGTAACTGTTATGCCTGAAATAACAAATGTAGGTACAAATATAGCCGAGAAGTCAACCGTGATATGGAACGTTGCCGATATGCTGAGAGGTCCATTCAAGCCTCACGAGTACGGACTTGTAATTCTTCCTATGACCGTTATCAAGCGTTTTCACGACTGCTTGCTGCCTACACACGAAAAAGTGCTTGAACAGTACGAAAAGGTCAAAACTCTTGAAGTGGTTGACGGCTTTCTCCGCAAGGCTTCGGGCTATCAGTTCTACAATATATCAAAGTTTACCTTTGAAAAGCTCCTTGCCGATCCCGACAATATCGAAGTCAACTTTGCTGACTATCTGAACGGGTTTTCCGACAATGTAAAGGACGTGCTTGCAAAGTTTGAATTTGACAATATTATCAAGCGAATGGTTGAAAGTAACACGCTTTATCTTGTCATCAAGGAATTTGCATCGCAGAAAGGCTATCTCGATCCCGACAAGATAAGTGCGGTTGACTGCGGATATATTTTTGAGGACCTTGTGCGCCGTTTCAATGAATCCTACGGCGAAGAAGCCGGAGCGCATTTTACCTCCCGTGATATAATCTACCTTATGACAGATATTCTGCTTTGCGACACAAAATTCAACGGCGATACCATTACTGTGTATGATATGGCTATGGGAACATCTCAGATGCTTTCCTGTATGGAGGAACGCATACACGCACTTGACAGCGAAACGGAAGTTACCTGTTTCGGACAGGAGTTCAATCCTTCCACATTTGCTATTGCAAAGGCTGATATGATGATAAGGAGCGGAGATCCCAACAATATGAGATTTGGCGATACTCTTTCCGATGATAAATTCAAGGATTACACATTCGACAGAATCATTTCAAATCCACCTTTCGGAATTGATTGGAAGCGTGAACAGAAAGCAGTCGAGGCGGAAGCGGCTATGGGTGAGAATGGAAGATTTGCCCCCGGACTTCCGAAAATATCCGACGGACAGCAGCTTTTTGTGCTCAACGGTCTTTCAAAGCTTGCACCCGACGGAAAAATGGCTATTATTCAGAATGGTTCTCCGCTGTTTTCTGGCGATGCGGGCAGCGGTCCGTCCAATATCCGTCAGTATATTCTTGAAAATGATTGGCTTGAAACCATTGTACAGCTTTCAACGGACCAATTTATGAATACGGGTATCAGTACATATATATGGGTTCTCAATAAGGCCAAGCCCGAGGAACGTGCAGGCAAGGTGCAGCTTATTGATGCTTCTCACTGTTATGAACCACGAAGAAAATCTATCGGCACAAAGCGGAATGATATAACCGATCGCTGTCGTGAAATGATAGTAAAAGCTTACGGTGAATTTGTCAATGGGATCTACGGCGAAAAGGGTGGCATATACTGTGAAAGCAAGATCTTTGACAGTGTTGAGTTCGGATATAACAAGATAGTCGTTGAGCGTCCGCAAAGAGATGAAAACGGCGAAATAGTTAAGAAAAAGGGCAAGCCTGTTGCGGACGCAAATCTTCGTGATACGGAAAATGTACCTCTTACCGAGGACATTGACAGCTATTTTGAGAGAGAAGTTCTGCCTTATGCTCCCGATGCGTGGATAGACAGAAAGAAAACCAAGGTTGGCTATGAGATACCAATGACACGATATTTTTACGAATATCAGAAGCCCGAAAACAGCGAGGATATTCTCGGCAGGATAATCGGTCTGGAAAACAGTATTTCCGAGTCGCTGAAAAGCCTGTTTCACAAGGAGGAAGAATAATGAGTACCAAAAGCAGCAGCCTTCCCGAAAATGTAAATAATGGCGAAATAGTTATATATCAAACCGATGAAGGACATACAAAAATTGATGTGAAATTTCAAGATGAAACCGTATGGCTGACGCAGGCTCAATTATGCGAATTGTATCAGACAAGCAAATCAAATATAAGTGAACACATAAAGCATATATTTGAAGAAGGCGAGCTTGAAGAAAATTCAGTTGTTCGGAAATTCCGAACAACTGGTGCAGACGGAAAAAGCTATAACATTACACATTACAATCTCGATATGATTATTTCTCTCGGATACAGGGTAAAATCGCTGATTGCCACTCAGTTCAGACGATGGGCTACCGAACGTCTGAAGGAATATATGATAAAAGGTTTTACAATGGACGATGAGCGGTTAAAAAATCTTGGCGGCGGGGATTACTGGAAAGAACTCCTTGACCGTATTCGTGATATCCGTTCGTCTGAAAAGGTGATGTATCGTCAGGTGCTCGACCTTTATGCAACAAGTGTGGATTATGACCCCAAAAGCCCTGAATCTATTGCATTTTTCAAGCTTGTTCAGAATAAGCTGCACTTTGCGGCGCACGGACATACCGCAGCAGAGGTCATATATGAGAGAGCCGACTCTGAAAAGCCGTTTATGGGCCTTACAAATTTCTCGGGCGATTTTCCAACGCTGAATGATGTTAAAACAGCGAAAAACTATCTTTCCAATGAAGAATTAAAGGTTCTTAATAACCTTGTTTCGGGATATTTTGATTTTGCCGAAGTTCAGGCAATGAAACATAAACCAATGTATATGAGCGATTATGTAAAGCATCTTGACGGCATACTTGCATCAACAGGCGAAAAAGTGCTTGATAATGCAGGTAAAATAAGTCATAAACAAGCTATGGACAAAGCAACGGCTGAATACAGAAAGTATCAGGTCAAAGAGCTTTCTCCCGTTGAAAAAGAATATCTCAGCACAATAAAAATGCTTGGTGAAAAGGCAAAGAAGAATGGCGGTGCTAAATAATGCCAAGAGAAATGAAAGACAGCGGGATTGAGTGGATTGGGGAGATACCAAGAGAGTGGAAATTGCGCAGGTTACGATATATGTGTAATATATTAACTGGAAATCAAGATACTCAGGATAATAATCCTGACGGAGAGTATCCATTTTATGTTCGTTCTCCAATAGTTGAAAGAAGCAATAGTTTCACATTTGAAGGACCAGCTATTCTTATGGCTGGTGATGGTGCTGGTGCTGGAAAAGTGTTTCACTATGTGGACGGCAAATACGGTTGTCATCAGAGAGTTTATAGTATTCAGAAAATCAAAGGAATAAATAGAAAATTGTTGTATTATTATTTAAAAAATAATTTTTATATAATGATTGATACTGCTAATTCGAAATCAACAGTTGATTCTGTTAGATTAATTATGCTACAAGACTTTCCTGTGCCTATTCCATCCGAAGATGAACAAAACAAAATCGCCGCATACCTCGACATCGAATGTGCAAAAATCCACGATGTTATCACCAAAACCAAAGCCACGATTGAAGAATACAAAAAGCTCAAGCAGTCTGTTATTACCGAGACTGTTACAAAGGGGATCAGACCGAACAGGGAGATGAAGGACAGCGGGATTGAGTGGATTGGGGAGATTCCGACAGAGTGGAATGTGGTAAGGGTTAAAAATTTGTTTGATTATAGAAATGAGAAGAATTTCAAACCATTGAATGAAGTTAATCTTATTTCACTATATACAGATTTGGGTGTTGTTCAACACTGTGATTTAGAAGCGACTACGGGAAATAAAGCTTCTAATGCCGATGGATATAAACTCGTATTTGAAGATGATATTGTTGTTAATATTATACTATGTTGGATGGGGGCTATTGGAAGGTCAGCATATACCGGTGTGACAAGCCCGGCTTACGATGTATATTCTCCTAAAGCAGGTACAAATAGCAAGTTTTATCATCATTTATTCCGCACACAAGGATTTAATGGTGATTGTTATAAGGTTGGCAGAGGTATAATGGCAATGAGGTGGAGGACTTATTCAGACCAGTTCCGTGCGATAAAAGTAGTTGCTCCACCCAAGTCGGAACAGGAAGAAATTGTAGCATATCTCGACAAAAAATGCTCTGAAATAGATACTCTCATCGCAAGGAAAGAACAAATCGTAACCGAGCTTGAAAGCTATAAAAAATCTCTTATCTATGAGTATGTGACGGGGAAGAAAGAGGTCGTTTGATGAATGATAATATAGTTATTTTTGAATCGGAAGATAGATCAGTTGTCGCAAAATCTGCGACAACTGCCAATAAGGAATAGTAAATGATAATAAGCGTTATCATGAACTGTATTGACAGAAAGGGATAATTATGGGGATCAATGTTACAAACGAAAAACGCTTTGAAGAAGATATAGAAAGCTTTTTTCTGTCACCGATGGGCGGTTATACTAAGCTTTCCGATACATACAATACTGATGTTGGCCTTTATGTCGATACCTTTATCGGCTTTATAAAAAAATCACAACCCAAAGAGTGGACACGCTTTGAGAATACCTGCGGCAGTGACCCGGTTAAGAAATTCATTACAGCTTTCAACAATGCCTGCGATGCAGACGGGCTGCTGAATATCCTGCGTCACGGCTTTAAGCATAGGGGGATTCTTTTTCGTGTATGTTATTTCAAGCCCGAATCCCACCTTAACAAGACTGCCAATGTCCACTATGAGGAGAATATTTGCAGCTGCGTAAGGCAGTGGCACTATTCCTCACAGAATAACAATTCCGTTGATATGGTGCTTGTGCTGAACGGTATTCCCGTAATTGCCCTCGAACTGAAAAACCAGTACACGGGACAGACGGTGGATAATGCGAAAATGCAGTGGATGTATGACCGTGACCCCAGGGAGATATGCTTTCAGTTCAACAAGCGTATTCTTGCATATTACTGTGTTGACCACACAGATGTGTATATGACAACAAAGCTTGCAAAGGCTGATACATTCTTTCTGCCTTTCAATCAGGGTTCAAACGGTGCGGGAAACAACGGCGGTGCAGGAAATCCACCAAATCCCAACGGATATCCAACAGCATATTTATGGGAAAATGTTTTGCAAAAGGACAGTATGCTTGACATTTTGCAAAAATTCCTCAATTTGCAGACAGAGGAAAAGCAGAAGAAGCAGGCTGACGGAACAAAGAAAAAGGTTGTTGTTCAAAAGCTCATATTTCCACGCTATCACCAGCTTGATGTTGTCAGAAAGCTGATAGCTGACGTTAAGGAGAACGGCGCAGGAAAGAATTATCTTATCCAGCATTCGGCAGGTTCGGGAAAATCCAATTCCATTGCCTGGATAGCTTACAGGCTTGCCGCTGTTCACGATATAAACGATAAGCCGATTTTTCGCTCGGTAATTATCATAACTGACAGAACCGTTCTTGACCGACAGCTTCAGAACACCATTTCGGGCTTTGACCACACTATCGGATCGGTTGAAACCATCGGTGATGACAAGACCTCAAAGGACTTGAAAAATGCTATAAACGACGGTTGCCGTATCATCGTAACCACATTGCAGAAATTTCCTGTTATATATGAGGAAGTTGACGATACAAAGGGAAGAAATTTCGCCGTTATAGTTGATGAAGCACATTCTTCACAGACGGGACAGTCCGCCACAAAGCTGAAAGCGGCTCTTGCCGATACCGAAGATGCTCTGAAAGAATATGCGGAAATTGAGGGGAAGTCCGAGGAAGAAATCGACAAAAATGACAAGCTGATAAGCGAAATGCTCGTACACGGCAGGCATAAAAATCTGTCTTTCTTTGCATTCACAGCTACTCCAAAGGATAAGACTCTTGAAATGTTTGGCACAGAATATGCAGACGGCTCTTTCCACCCGTATCACGTTTATTCAATGAAGCAGGCTATTGAAGAGGGCTTCATTATGGACGTTTTACAGAACTATATGACATATCAGACCTGCTTTAAGATAGCAAAGACTATTCCCGATAATCCCGAAGTACCTGCTTCCCGTGCGGCAAAGGTCATTCGCAGGTTTGAGGATCTTCACCCATATAATATTTCACAGAAATCACAGATAATTGTTGAAACATTCCGTTCCACGACTGCTCACGCTATCGGCGGCAGAGGAAAGATGATGGTCGTTACATCATCACGTCTTGCGGCTGTACGGTATTTTCACGAGATAAAGAGATATATCAGGCAGGAGGAGTATGATAACATTGATATACTCGCTGCATTTTCAGGTGTTGTAAATGACGGCGGCAATGATTATACCGAATCGGGACTGAATGTCCGTAAGGACGGAAGCCATATTTCCGAAACACAGACAAAGGAAGAATTCAATGAGAATTTCAATGTTCTTATTGTTGCGGAGAAGTATCAGACAGGCTTTGATGAACCGCTGCTTCATACAATGATAGTTGATAAGAAGCTTCGTGGAGTAAAGTGTGTTCAGACACTTTCAAGGCTTAACCGAACCTGCCCCGGAAAGACGGATACATATATCCTTGACTTTGTAAACACAGCCGAGGATATACAGGAGGCGTTTCAGCCGTTCTATCAGGAAACATCACTTTCGCAGGAAGTAAACGTTGACCTTATCTATCAGACGCAGAAGGAGCTGCGAGGTTACAACATCTATTCCGATAATGATGTCAAGGCATTTGCTGATATATATTTCTCATCAAAGAAGCAGGACGACAAGATGATGGGCAGAATGACTTCCGCATTAAAGCCCGTTTCTGACAGATACAATAAACTGGCTGCTGATGAACGTTATCAGTTCCGCAGACTTATCCGAAGCTATATCAAATGGTATGGCTATATTACGCAGATCTGCCGTATGTTTGATACGGATATGCAGAAGGAATACACCTTCTGTTCCTATCTGCTGAGGCTACTCCCTGCCGACCCGTCTGTAATGATCGACCTGGACGGAATGCTTAAACTTGAATTTTACAAACTGGAGGAAACCTTCAAGGGTAATATACAGCTTATTGATGCAAGCGGAGAATATGATCCCGCAAGTGCAAAGGGGAAGGGTGTTCCAGAAAAGAAAGAGCCGCTTGAAGAAGTGATAGACAAAATAAATGAAATGTTCAACGGCAATTTCACCGATGCGGACAGGGTAGTGCTTACTGTTCTTCACGATAAGCTGAAAGCTGATAAGAAGCTTTTAAAAATTGCCAAGACATCAGATCCGCAGATATTTGCTGAAAGTATATTTCCAAAAACATTTGATGATGTTGCCCAGGAAAGCTATATTGAACAAACAGAGGCGTTTTCTTCTATGTTCCAAAATAAAAGCAAGTACAAGGCTATGATGGCGGCTCTTGCGGAGATACTTTATAAGGAGTTTAACAAATAATTTTATTGTTTAGAGCTGAGAAAATTTTGAAAAGCCGCTGATTAAATAATATTGATTTGATATATTTATCCGCAGAAATTTGTCTCTTTATACAGAATACAGACTGAAGCGGCAGTAATTATTTAACTGCCGCTTTTGCATAAATTGACAATATAATCGTGTTTTTGACACGCTTCGACAAAATTCGACCCAATAAAGTGGTATAATATTTTATATGTTTTATGATGTAATACACTATGTATTACATCGTCAGGAGTAAAAGCACCCGAATTTTAAGTTTGGGTGCTTTTAGTTTATGTATAACATTGTATTTTATTGTGATTTTATGTCTTTTTGTGCAGATTGTAATAAAATAGGTTAATAAAATCTACAAAAGTCACAGTTGCGCCTTTACGCAATTATCGAATGTCATTTTAATGGCTTTTTCAAATGATATTGTGGCAAAATGGCGTAAATTCGATTATTTCTTGTTGCGTATATACGCTTTGGAATTAATGTGTAATTGTGTTACAATGTGTATGTAAAAAACGTTACTATAAAATATAAAGGAGAATTGCTTATGTGGATACGAGAATTATGAAAAATAAATGTTTGCAAACCAAAGTTATGGTTACTGAAAAACTTGCTGATGATGATTTTGGCATTGTTCTGTTGCGATATATGGGCGACGGAAACATAAATACAGACGAATTGGCAGAATTTATTTCTGTAGACAAAAGTACAATATTCCGATACAGAAAAAATGAAATCAAGCCCTCCTTAAAGTGACTAATGAAAATATGTATTGCCTTAAGATTATATAAGGAACGTTCTGATTATCTTTTTGAGTTACGAGGAATTGCTCTGGGACATAACAGAACGCACCTTTTGTATAAAGCAATATTATCAGATGTTTTTTTGAGCAGCCGGACTATAAGTGATTATAATGACTTTTTAAGAGTAAATGGAGTTGGTGAAGAGGAACTTTTATGATATAGGCAAATAATTTATAATGGGAGTTCTATTATGAAAGAGAAAAAAATCAAATGTACTATTGTAATTGAAAGAGCTTTTTCTGAGGCAGGAAATGATCTCGAGGGTATATACATAGATTTTATTGCAAAGAAAATAGCTGAAATGGTAAATAGTATGAGAGCTGAGGCTTTTGAGAAAAGTATATGTGAGTAAAATTTGTATTGACATTACTGCTTTACTATGGTAAAATGTAATTGCAAATATCACTCGCTGTACCATAATGAAAGGAATTTGATTATGGAACAGAGAATATTAAAAGCAGCTTGTTATTGCAGATTATCGGAAGATGATCTTAACGATGGGACAAGCATATCAATCGAAACGCAGATCACTATCGCAAAGCAGTATTGTAAAACCAATCGCATAGAAATTGTGGACTTCTATTGTGATGACGGTTACACCGGTACGAATTTTGAGCGCCCTGCGTTCAAGCGAATGATAGGTGACATTGAAAAAGGCAAGGTCGATACGGTAGTTGTCAAAGACTTGTCAAGGTTCGGCAGAGAATCAATAAAGGTCAATTATTATACGCAGATGTTTTTCCCCGAAAACAACATCAACTTTATAATAATTGCCGATAACACTGTAATTACCGCAAACAGCACATATGACTTTATGCTCACCATTAAAAGTGCAATCAATGAGATATATCCTGCGGAGGTGTCTCAGAAGGTCAGACAGGCATTCAAGGCAAAGTCGATGAACGGGGAGTTCCTTCACCCATACCTTCCGTATGGTTATGTAAAATCCACAACAGAAAGGAATCATCTTGTCGTTGATAAAAAGAATGCCGATGTTGTCAGAGACATCTTTGAAATGGTAGCGTACAAGGGAATGGGTATGAAGAAAATTTCCGATTATCTGTTGGAAAACAAAATTCTCAGTCCTGCTGCTCTGAGAGATTACTCAAGAGGGGATTACAGTGACCCGAATCCTTACAGCTGGAATAAGTCCTCAATCAACAATCTTCTGCATAATGAGGTTTATTTTGGACGTATTATTTATGGTAAACGGAGAAAGGTCAATTTCAAAAGTCAGAAGATAGTGACTACTGCCCGTGATGAGTGGATCGTATGCGAAAATGCACATGAAGCCATTATCAGTCAGGAGTTATGGGACGCAGCTCATCAAAGACTTGATGGACGCAGGAGAGAACGCAAAACAGAATGTGTGGATAATATGTATCGCAGCATTCTTATATGTGCGGATTGTGGTGGTACAATGTGGATAACATCACCACCGAATAAAAGCACATTTTTTGTGTGCGGAAACAGCAGGGGAAGAAAAGCCGGTGTTGAGAGATGTACAACCCATAACATAAGGCTTGATGATCTTAATGAGGCAGTGCTGGCGGATATAAATTCATTGCTTTGTGACTGTTGTACGGATTCGGAATCGTTCAGAGAAAAAGTCATGCATAAGGTAGTGGAAAAGCTGCCCGATGTTAATCAGCTTCAGCTTGAGCTTGATGAGCTTGACAGGAAAATCGAACGGGACAGCCGTAAGTATAAGCAGCTATATGATGATTATTATGATGGCGTAATAAAAAATGCAATGCTTTTTGAACAGATGTCAACTGAATGCAATAATCGCATCGAAAGTTGTACGGCACAAAAAGAGAAACTGCAATCGGATCTGAAATCAACTACCGAACATTTTGACAGTGTGGATAAATTTATCGGACTTATGCAGCGCTTTAAAAAGGTTGAGAGTCTTAACAAGGAAATCCTTAATTCACTGGTGGATAAGATAGAGGTCGGAGAGAGGACAAATACGGCGGCAGGGGAATACATACAAAATGTCAGAATAAAATACAAATTCATCGGTCAGCTGAATTGACTTGATGAATAAATTGTTAAAGGTGGGTAGTGCTAAGATTTACTTGGGGAGCCAAGTTAGTTTTAAGGCGAACCAATCGAGAGGTCAGAGAGTAATGTTTGTTAAACTCTTTATCCTCGGCGATAGGTCGCCTTAAATCGTTATATAGAGCCATTTATCGCCTTTACAGTTAAGAGTAGTTTATATTTGTATGGAAGCAGGGCTTCCGTATGCTTACGATAATGTAAGTGTACGGAAGCCCTTTTTTTGTTGCCCGATGAAAGGAGAACAACGATGAAGAAGAAAGAATATCCCAAAAATCTGTTATCGCAGGTGTTCGTAAACGGACTACCCACCGAGTTTCCCGATGACGTTGCTCTTGTGCTTGAATATATTATCCAAAAGACCTTGACCGAACGTGAGGGCAGGGTACTTGATTTGCGGTATAAAAGATATATGACAATGGCTGCTATCGGAGAGGAATATGGTTTAAGAGCCGAAAGAATACGTCAGATCGAAGCAAAGGCTGTACGCAAGCTCCGTCACCCAAGCAGGAGCAAATATATCCTTATGGGTATGGAGGGCTATATCAACTATTTGAGAGATACAGCAGTAGATGAACGTTTAAGAGAGTATAAGAAAGAAATCGTTACTCTTGAAAAGAAAATTGCCGAATTAACTGACACCGAATATGAAGAAGAAAAGAACGAACTTGAAAATGCCCCTTTAGCAGAGCTTGATTTGTCGGTACGAACTTTCAATATCCTTTACAGGGCAGGATATTCGACAGTTAAGGAGTTGCTTGATGCTGATGCAGAGAAGATTGTCAGCCTGCCTAATTTGGGACTGAAAAATTTCTCCGACCTTATTGACGTGTTATCGGAAAAAGGCTTTGGGTGGAAATCAGCAGAGCTTTCCAAATCATATAGCAGAACAAAGGTGTGATATTATGAAATCCGAATTTGACTACTATTACGGAGCAGAAGCCGAGCAATTTTCCTTTATCAAGATACCAAAGGTGCTATTCAGCGATAAGAAGCATTTTGGTAAGCTGTCAATAGGAGCAAAGATGATGTACGGCTTGCTGCTTGACCCGAATGAGCCTTAGCAGAAGAAATAACTGGTTTGACAATCAGAACAGGGTATATATCGTGTTTCCCATAGAGGATATAGTGGAGCAGCTGGGCATTTGCGGTGAAACGGCGGTCAAGCTCCTAAAGGAACTTGATGATGAAAACGGCATAGGTCTTATAAAAAAGAAACGCAGAGGTCAGGGTATGCCTTCCATTATATATGTGATGAACTTTATTGTTGAAGATGATGAACAGCCCGGAGCCGATACCCCGGAAGATGCTCCCGAAACGCAGGAAATTCCCGTTGAAAATGAGAATAATTCAAGAAATTGGGAAATCCAAAATCAAGAATTCGGAAAAACCGAATTCAAGAAATCGGAAAAACCGAACTTTAGAATTCGGAAAAACCGAATGTAATAATACTAAAGAGAATAATACTGAAAAGAATAATACTGATATTAGTTATACTTACGATCAATCTATCAATCTGCCACGGACGGACTTTCAAAATTTTTCACCCGGAGCTGACGGATTGATTGACGGAATAGACAGAAATGCAGTAGAGGAAGAAGTAAAGGCACAGATCGACTATGACTGCCTTATGTCTTTCAAGGACGATTCGGTTGTAAAAATGGTTGAGGAAATTAAGGATTTGATGGTGGACGTTCTATGCGGAGAGCGGAGTGTGGTATCCGAGGGAAAACGTGTGTCCGAAGAAACGGCGAAGGCTGCTTACAGAAAGATAACCTTTGAACACGTTCAGTATGTTCTGCACAGCCTTGTGAATTACCCCGACAAGATAAGCAGGATAGACCGCTTCCTGACAACTTCGCTGTTCAACTCTGTTTATACGCTGATGAACTCCACCTTTGCAGGCTTTGAACACGATATGGGAATGAAGCTGCTGTTATGATATGGAAAATTGAAAGGAATGAGAAAAGTGGCTGAACTTTTGCTTGTTGCAGTTGTATTTGAGATTTGCCGAAGAATGACCCGTCACAGGCTTAAAACGGCTCACTTT
>UQQA01000039.1 GCA_900543105.1 uncultured Ruminococcus sp.
AAACGAGCGCAGCAAAGCGGAGCGTGGCGCGAACTGCCCGTGGGGGCTTCCCCACAATAAGATTTTGTGAAGCTGTGAAAAATCCGACTTCGCGAACGCAAACTAACTTATACCGCAAACGAGCGCAGCAAAGCGGAGCGTGGCGCGAACTGCCCGTGGGGGCTTCCCCACTTAATTATATTATAGTACGGCGTTAAAGTCAAGAAAATTCTATGTTAAGCCGTATATCTGCCGTCTATCTCGGTCAAGGTCGGGCGAGCCTCAAACATTAGATTTCAAAATTTCGCCTTAAAATAAAGAAATCAGCAGAATTTAGTCTTAATCGACTATTGCAATTTTTCTGTTTTTATGTTAAGATATTCTCAACGGATACACAGCAAGCTTTTCTTCCGTAAACACCAATGCATATTATAAGAGAAAGACAGGTGAGATTTTATGGTGATTTTCTGGATAATCGTCCTCGTTGCAGCGATACTCGCAGAGGCAGCTTCGGCAGCGCTCGTTTCAATATGGTTCGCCGCAGGTGCAGTCGCAGCACTCATCGCAGCCGCACTCGGTGCATCGTGGATAGTGCAGCTGATCCTTTTCGTAGTGTTCTCGGCAATACTGCTGATATTCACTCGTCCGCTCGTGAAAAAGCTTTTTCCGAAGAAATTCATACCGACAAATTCCGACAGCTACGCAGGCAAGACCGCCGTTGTTGTCGAGGATATCGATTCGGCAAGAAGTCTTGGAAGAGTTCGTTTCAACGGCGTTGACTGGATAGCAGTTACGGAACACGAAGAGCTTATCCCAAAAGACACCGTTGTACGCATTAAGGAAGTCAGGGGAGCAAAACTGCTCGTTGAAAAAGCCGATGCTTAAATCAGCCTGACAAAAAATCAAAAACAGAAAGAGGTAATCATTATGCCCGGTATTACAGCAGTTCTTATTATTTTGGCTATCATCGTTATTCTCGTCCTCATCAGCGGTATCAAGTTCGTTCCGCAGGCGCAGGTCTATATCGTTGAGCGTTTCGGCGCATTCAGCAAGACCCTTGAAACAGGTCCGCACTACGTTGTTCCTATCATCGACAAGGTAGCAAAGAAAGTTTCCATCAAGGAACAGGTCGCAGATTTCAAACCGCAGCCCGTTATCACCAAGGATAACGTTACAATGCAGATAGACACAGTTGTGTTCTTCCAGATCACAGATGCAAAGCTCTACACCTACGGCGTTGAACGTCCTATGAGCGCTATCGAGAACCTTACCGCAACAACGCTCCGTAACATCATCGGTGAAATGGAACTTGACGCAACACTTTCTTCCCGTGATGTTATCAATACAAAGATCACATCGCTCCTCGACGTTGCTACCGACCCTTGGGGCATCAAGGTAAACCGTGTCGAGCTTAAGAATATCCTTCCTCCGAGAGAGATTCAGGACGCAATGGAAAGACAGATGAAGGCAGAGCGTGAAAGACGTGAAAAGATACTTCAGGCAGAGGGCGAAAAGAAGTCGCAGATCCTCGTTGCCGAAGGTGAAAAGGAATCGAAAATTCTCCGCGCCGAAGCCGATAAGCAGGCAGCTATCCTCAAAGCCGAAGCTGAAAAGCAGGCTCTTATCCTCCGCTCCGATGCCGTAAGACAGCAGAAGATACTCGAAGCGCAGGGCGAAGCTGAGTCTATCGCACTCACACAGCAGGCTCTCGCAGACAGCATCGTAAAGCTCAACGAAAGCAACCCGAGCGACGGCGTTATCGCTATCAAGGGACTTGAAGCATTCGGCAGGGCAGCAGACGGCAGAGCAACAAAGATCATCATTCCGTCCGAAATTCAGGGACTTGCAGGACTTGTTACCTCCGTCAAGGAGATCGCAAACAACAACGCAGCCGCTCTTCCCACAAACACACAGCAGAAATAAATTTAATGCGTAATTCGTAATGCGTAATTATTTTGCTCTGAAAATTTACGGCGAAAACCCGAATTTCCGTAGGGGCAGATTCTATATCCGCCCGTTGCAAACCCAATATTTTAGGCAAATTTTCTGTATGGGACGGGTTGCCCGTACCGAATCGCACCGATGATTTTCGGCAACAATTATTCACAAAGAAAATACCCCTGTTTTTACCGGATAAAACCGTTGAAAACAGGGGTATTCGTTTATTGTGAAACGCCTTGCGGCGCGGTACGGGCAACCCGTCCCCTACAGAAAATTTGCTGTAGTTTCGTGGGTTTGCAACGTGCAAATATGGAATCTGCCCATACGGAATTAGGTGTTTCGTGACAAATATGCGGAACAAAAATAATTACGCATTACGCATTACGAATTACGCATTAAATTATGAGCGGCTGGTACTGTACCCCATTCATCGCCGCGAGTATAGTTTCACCTATCTCGTTGAAATCCGCTACGAGAGAACGAGGCTTTTTTTCGCTGTCGTCCTGACCGAGCGGCACAAAATAGTAGCTTTTGCAGTTCATCAGCGCACCGATGTTCTTTGCACTGCCCGCAAGGCCGTCATTCGTCGCGGCAGCTATGACTACGGGGCGCGAGTTGCGGATATGCGACTTCGCCGCCATTGTAACGGGGGTGTCTATGATCGAATTTGCAAGCTTCGCCATTGTATTTCCCGTGCAGGGACAAATGACAAGAACATCGAACATTTTCTTCGGACCTATCGGTTCTGCGTCCTCTATCGTGAGTATTATCGGCTTTCCCGTTATCTCTTCGATAGTTTTTCGGAAGCTTTCAGCCGTCCCGAAACGGGTATCGAGGGTGGATGCATTGAACGACATTATTGCAGTCACATCCGCGCCTGCCTCTTTGAGCCTTTTTAACTGCTCTATTGAGCGCGAAAAGGTGCAGAAGCTTCCGCAGAACGCATAGCCTATCTTCAGATCCGCAAGACTTGTGTATTTTTCAGACAAAATTCTCTCCCCTTTCCTCTAAAATGTTAAGTATCGTTTTTCCTATGGTTATGCCTGCCGTTGTCGGTGCGGCCTTGCCGGGAAGTGAAAGCAGCCAGAGCGTTCTCACACCTATTTTTGACGCACTCTCGAAGTCTATTCCCCCCGGCTTTGAGGCGAGGTCTATCACGGGGCAGTCTTTGTTTATCTTTCGCAGAAGCCTTTCGTCAAGAAGCCGGACGGGAACGGTGTTGAACACTATCGTTGCCTTTTCGAGCTCCCTGTCGAGTGAAGCGATGTCGGCAGTTTTGCAGCCGTATATCTCCGCCCACGCACGGTCGGAATATTTCCTTGCGGCGGCGGTTATCTCGGCATTGAACCCCTGTAAAAGTCGTATGAGAGCCTTTGCGATGCGCCCCATTCCGATTATAAGTATCCTCTGCCCCATTATAGTTCGGTCGGTTTCCTCCATTGCTGCCTGCAAAGCTCCCTCGGCGGTAGCCTCGGCATTCATAACGGCAAATTCCTCACGCTCGGAATAATCTATGACGGTAAGTCCGCGCTTTTCGAGCTTCGCCCTCATTCCTTCGGGGAAACGTCCGCCGAAGATGATGCCATTCTCGGCGACTGCGGCTGTAAGCGTTTCAATCGAAATTTTGCTCTCGGAATAAGGACAGTTCACGTTTTCCCCGTCAGCGCTCACGGGGAGCGGCAGGATAAGATTATCCGCCTTTTCGTTCAGCGAGATAAGACTGCGGAAAATACCTCCGCCGGTGCTTATGCCGTTGTCGAAACCTATCGTATTTACAAAGCAGCCGTTTTCCCTCAAAAATTCTGCAAGCTTTACAAAGCGCAGATCACCGCCCGCTATAAGAAATCTTTTTTTCATTTTGAAGCATTCCTTTCTGTGTTTGCCTGTGCAAAGCTGTGCGGCTCTGCCTATAACCATAATATGAAAAACCCCCGTCTGCTGTTACACAAACGGGGGTTCTTTATACCACGAAAGGATAACAAGGGGGAAGTTATCTGCTTTCGTTGATATATGTGCTTGCACGGTTCTGAATGATGTCCGCAACTTCGTCAACGGACTTCTGACCGCTGAAATATGCCTGAACTTCCTCATCGATGATCTTGAGGAGGTCGGTATCATATTCATATACTGTATTTACAGACTTGATGAAGTTCATCATACGCTCGTTGTCCGCATCGGTATTGGGCGTGATAGTGAACGACTGGTTGCCGATCCATATCTGATTGTCATAGTATTCTTTCTTGCCTTCATTTTCCCAGTAAGGACGTTCCTTAGCCTTTTCCGCCATCTTATTGAGTGCGGAGAGCTTTACGGGGAAGTCGCTTACTTTTCCCTGTGCCTCATCGGTGAGGAGTGTCTTGATGAATTCCCAAGCACCGTCGGGGTTCTTTGCCTTTTCCATTATTGCAAGAGAGGTGTTTATCTGGAGCATCGAACCATTGCCTTTATCGGTAGGAACGCCGACCATTGAAACGGGTTCGCCGAAGTAGCCTTCCTCGTCCTGCTTGAAAGCGTGGAAGTCATAGATATATTCATCGCGGAGGATAGTCTTTCCTGTGCGGTAGGAGTTTTCACGCTCTGTCCAGTAGTTGTCGTCCTGATAAAGTGCATCAGAGTCGATCTCTGCAGGAAGCGTTTTTGCGTATTCAAGCGCTTTCTTGAACGAATCGGTGTTGAAAGTACATTCGCCCGTTTCGTAATTTACATACTGACCGATGTTGTAAACGATCATTGAATCAACGAAGCCTGAGCTTGTCATTTCTGTCTGCATATTACTGTCAGGGTTAGCTTCGTGAACTGCAATGAAATCGTCCATTGTCCAGCTGTCCTTGTCGCCGACGATAGATTTCTTTGCGGACTTTGTAACGATGCTGAACGATGGTGCTATTCTGTAGAGCTTGCCGCCTACGCTGAATGCATCGAAAACATTTTCAAGATAATCCGCACGGTTGAAGCTTTCGTCCTTTTCCATAATAGGATCAAGGT
Source organism: uncultured Ruminococcus sp. (assembly GCA_900543105.1). Lineage (GTDB taxonomy): Bacteria > Bacillota > Clostridia > Oscillospirales > Ruminococcaceae > UMGS363. Next base: position 4,906 of record UQQA01000039.1, read on the forward strand.
CTGCGATAAGTCCCTTTGAAACATAGCTGCTGAACGGGAGCTGGCTGTCAACGAGGAGTATATCGGGTATTTTGCCTGCAACGAGGTCATTGTTAAGACGCTTTATGCTGTCGTCATAGTTCGACCAGTCGTCTCCGACATAGGAAGTGACTTCGATCTGATATTTGTCGCTTGTCTTGTTGAATGTGCTTATCTTGCTCTTGATGTCGTAAGGAATGTATGAAGCATAAACAGAAATGAGCTGCTTGTCGGGAACTTCGGACGGATCAAGCTTTGTGAGAACATATATCACCATATTGCTGTCATTGTACGAATATCCGCCGTTCGACAATTCATAATTGTATGCGGAATAGATGATCTTTCCTTCGGGAGAAACTATAATGTTGCTCATTGCGGTAGTGTCAATGCCCGATTTTATCCAGTCGATAATGGTCTCGTTCTCGTTGGCTTCGATATTTACGCCGTAAAGTGCGGTATCACCGTTGTACACCATGTCATATCCGCCGCCGGGGTAGCAGCTGTAAGCGGAAAAGGAGAGCGGATATTCCGTATCGCCGAACTTCTGTGCAGCAAAGTCGATGAGCTTTGCGGAATTCTTGGATTCATAATTTCCGTCAACGTTCGAGTAAGAATTGATAAGAGCATAAACGCTGCCGTTTTTTGCACTAACGACAGACGTGATATATCCTCCCGAATCCTGCGATGTGCTTTCCTCAAGTTCGACGCTGAAACGGAATTTTCCGTTCGCATCAACAACGAGAACAGTGTTGTTTACAAGAACGTAGCCGTTGCCGTCATTGTCTTCAACGAAATTGCTGATATAGAAATAATCATTGTCGTTGTCGCTGTAGCTTGATTTGAGATCATCAAGATCGACCCTGCCGACCGATTCAAGGTTCGTATCGAAGCGTTCGAGATAAAAATGATCTTCCGATTCGCCCGTTTCATTATCCCATGAGCTTGTGCTTACAAGGATAGCGACCTTATCGCCCGACATATACATTTTCTGAACGCTTGGCCAGGTGTTCATGCCAAGCTGCTGCTGATCGATGACGAGCTTTTCACCGAGCTTGCTGCCGTTAAAATCATAGGCTTCAAGCCAGTACTGCTGGTAGGAATCATAGATGGCTTCGGTGTCAACGGGCGCAGGCTCTACTGCAGGTTCTTCCGCAGTCTCATCGGTGATATTGCCCGAACCGTCGGGTATTATCATGCCGCCTGCCTCTGCTGCATCTCCGATGCTGATATCTCCTCCGGCAGCACCCGTAACAGCCATACCGAGCGCGTTTCTTGCCATTACGCCGAATTCCGCATCATCGGTATTTCCCATATCAGCATTGGCATTATCATCTGTGTTCGTGCCATTGTTATTGTTGAGGGAGACAGTTCTTGTGCCGATGACGTAAACTCTGTCCGAATCGGCTGTCATTGCGTTTATGCCTTCAAGATCCGAAACGGGTATCTCCTGCGAGGAGTAAAGGTTATCCTTTGATGCCATTTCCGGCTGAGTGGTCTTTCCGCAAGCGCCGAGCGAAAGCATCATTGCCGCCGCCAAGCCTGCGCAGACCGTGCGTTTAAGTATCGTTTTTTTCATAAAGTCAGTTTCCGCCTTTCATAGTTTTTTGTCTTGATCTTCTGCTTTTGAAATATGCTGCCGCCGAAGAAGCTTTATCCTTTATCTTCTCCGAAAGCTTATGTGCAATTGCCTTTCGTTTAATGAAAAACAGAACGGCAAAATACAGAGCTGTTAATATCGGAACACAGAGAGCGGCTATGATAGCGACCATACGGTGCGCTGCCTTTTGTTCTGTGATCCTTGCTGCGTTTTCCCAGTAGGGATAAACTATCGGCTTGTCGATGACTGCGCTTTTTCCGCCGTCAAAAGCCGCTCTGAGCATTTTCATTGCGGAGAAGCGTCCCGTGTTGACGATGATCGTTCGGTTATCCTCCGAAACGCCCACAACGTCCTTAATGATCGATTCCGCAAGACCCTTTACGGGACTTGGGAGTACCGCTTCATAGCAGGATACCTCGGGGGCTTGCTCCTGAATAAGCTGTATCCCTGCATAGGAGATAAACATATACGGCTTTTTGCCGATAAGATACTGTGTATCCTTATCCTGCTCGGCTTTTACAACGCCTGCAACGGTGAAGATCTTTCCGCCGATGCTTACAGCCATACCCTCGACATTGCTCGAGCCGAAAAGCTGCCAGGCGAGCGTTTCATCAATGACAACTCTGTCCTGCATAAGATCATCGTCCGAATAATAGCTGCCCGAAAGGAGCATCAATGGGTGGAAAAGGAAGAAATCTCCGCCCGTTACGATAGTGTTCGCATCGACAGTCGGCGCATAGCTGTCACTCATCGTTGTGACGGTCATTTTCTGCTCTGCGCAGGAAAAAGCGTCAAAATAGAGCCTTGCGCCCTCTTTTGGGGAAGTGAGCGAGTTTTCGCTCATCTTTTTGTCGATATCGACCCTCATTCGGCGCACTTCGTTAAGGTCAATGCCATTACTCTCGCTGAAAAACGCCGATATCTGGTCATATCTTTCGCCGTTTTCACTTTTCCAGCTTTTGGCTGCATTCTGTGACGGGAGCCTGCCGCCGATACCTGCAAAGCTGATGCTCAGACAGGCAAAGACCACGATACAGACCGCATTAAGGGCGGCAAGAATTATATAAAGAAGCTTTTTGGTGCCCGTTTTGCTCCCTCCTTTCAGATGATGACCTTTTATCAGTCATCAACAAGACGAACCTGATCGCCTGCGTTGATAGGCTTTGTCGAAGTGGAAATAATGAAGTCGCTCTGAACAACGCCCGTTACGGCTGTGTTCACGCCGTCCGAAGCGAGGACTGTGATATCCGCGCGCTTTGCGATATATCTGTTGCCGAGGGGACTGCTCTTTGCAACGACCGTGAGAACGAACTTGCCGTTCGAGTCCTCCTTGATAGCGTTGTTCGGAATGATACATTCATACGGCTGACCCTTTCCGCCGAGAACGAGCTGTAATGACTGTCCCGGAGTGACATCACCCGTGACATCGAAAACAAGCTGTTTTTTCTGCGAATCCGACTGGTCTGCCTTTATCTGAGTGAGCTTCGCCTGAGCTTCGCCGCCCCAGAAATACTGGATATCCGCATTGTCGCCGACCTTGACCTTTTTTGCCTGATCGAGCGTTACGGAGAAGCTTGCCGTGTAGCCCTTTTCAGTCATTTCGATAGATGCTACGGAAGTACCCGATTCAAGCGTTTCGCCTGCAACTATCTTCATCGAACTGATAACGCCTGCGACCTGAGCTGTTATCTCGCCGCCTGCCGCATCAGCCTTGAGCTTTTCGACCTTTTCTTCAAGGCGCTTGATATCTCTCTGCAAAGCCTCTGTTGCGATATCGTCTTTTCCTGCCGCAACAAGGTCGTCCTTCTGTTTTTTCTGAAGAGCGAGCCTCTGGCTTTCAAGATCGCGCTCCTTTGATTCGATCGAGTTGATAGTTTCAAGGTCTGCATCAGCCTGCGTCTTGTCAAGCTTTACATCTTCGATCTCAGCTTTTACATTGTCAAGCTCATTGTTTTTCTTATCAGCCTTTGCCTTGACGGATTTCTTTTCGGCATTGAGCTTTTTGCTGACCTCTATCTTTTTGAGATTGAGCTTGTTTTCTGCATTCGTGAAACTGTTTGTAAAAGTTGTCTGATTGTTTGTTGCAGTCTTGAGCTTCTGACTGATAAGATTGCTCGTTGTCTGCTTGTTGTAAAGTTCATAAAGCTCAGATCTTGCCTTGCCGAGATCTGTATTTGTATCACTTATGCTCTGATTGATACTGATAATATCTGCTTTGTCATCAAAAAGTGCGTCCAGATATTTCTGATTGAGCGAAGAAAGCTGTGATTGAAGCTTTTCTATCTCTGCCTGCTTGTTGATGATATCTTCATTGGTAACTTCCTTGCCAAGCTCCTTGGTGATCTGCTCGACCTTCTTATCGTATTTTTCCTTTTCCGCCTTGTATTTTACAACATTGTCATAAAGCGGAGAAAGCTCCTTGCTGTAAACATCATCGAGTGATTCATAGTCATCACTGCTGAGTGCCGTGAGCTGTTCGGTAATGTGTGTAAGCTCATCTTCAAAAGCCTTACTCTCTTTGGTGAGTTCGTTGCTCTGCTTTGTGAGGTCGTTTATCTTATCTTCAAGGGCTTTCTGCTCATCGAGCTTTTTTAGATAATCATCACTTCCGCCAAGGCTCTCTTTTAGTCTTGCGATATCCTCCTGAAGATTTTTTATCGAAAGCTCATCGGCGGAATAATCAACGCCTGCATCAAGGAGCTTCGTTCTGTATTCGTCCTGCTTGGCTTCGAGATCGCTCTGAGCCTGCTGGAGATCGGGGCTTTCGCCCTCTTCAAAGCGGAGAAGCACCTGACCCTTTTCAACGGTATCGCCCTGCTTTACCTCAACAGCCTGAACGACCCTTGATGCACCCGTGTACTTCACTTCGTACTGCTGTGCGGCTTCGACCGTGGCTGTTCCTCTTATCTGCTCGGAAAGACTTCCGCTCTGCACATATTTTGCCGAGACCTCGGGCAGAGAATAGTTCATTATAGTATTTGAAAAAAACGTCAGCAGGAGCATTATCGTGAGAAAAATTATTGCCGCCGTTTTCACCCATTCACGTCTTTTATTTTCCATTTATGTACCTCCATCTGAAGATCATCAGATATTAACCCTTGATGCCGCCCGAATATGCAATTCCCTCAACGAGATAATCCTCGCCGTAAAGGAACATAAGCAGCGTGGGTATCATATATATCGTCGCAACAGCGAACGCAAGACCTATCTCGCCCGAATTTATCCTCGAAAGGAAAACGGACAGCGGATAAAGGCTTTCGTCCGAAAGAAGAATGAGCGGCTGTTCGACCATATTCCAGTAATCGATGAAAACAAGTATTATTACCGAGAATATAACGCTCTTGCAAAGCGGAAGCGCAATATAGCGGAATATCTGCATTTCCCCTGCACCGTCAAGCTTTGCCGCCTCAATAAGTGATTCGGGTATTCGCTTCATCACCTTTGTCAGCAGGAACACCGAGTATGGCGTGAACACCGCAGGCAGTATTATCGCCCAACGCGTGTTGAGTATCCCGAGCTTATCCGCAACAAGGTAGTTCGGAACGAGCGTTACCTGATACGGCATCATCATTACTATTACATATACGAAGAAAAGTATCTCTTTCAGCCTGCCTTTGAGCCGCGCGAAGCCGTAAGAGGCGAACGCCGCAACCGCAAGCTGGAATATAACTATCGGAACAACGAGTATCACCGAGTTCCAGAATTTCAGCAGATAATCGGGGCTCTTGAAAAGCACCGTGAAATACTGCGAGAATGAGACCATATCGGGGATAAATTTCAGATTCACCTTTTCGGAGATGAACGTTTTTCCGCCCGATTCGGTCGTCGAGAATACCGAGCCGTAGTTCGCCGATATCTCCGAGGACGACATAAACGAGTTAGCTATCGTCAGCACGGTCGGCATAAGGAATATGAACGCTGCAACCGCCGCAAATATCGTCATCACCGCAAGACCTATCTTATTCTGCCGCAGTGTGAATTTTTTTCTGCGAGGGGACTTTTTAACTGTATTTTCAGCTGTCATTCCGTATCCTCCCCGAACTTATTTTCAGCAACGAACAGCAGCGCAAGTATCACAATGATAACTATCGACATTATTATCGCCGCCGCCGAAAGCTTCTGATAATCAAGCTTTCGGAACGTGTTGTTCATAAAGTGCTGGAGCATATATATCGAGTCGTATGGGTAGTCGCCCGTGAGAAGATAGACCTCACGGAAGACCTTGAACGAGTTTATCAGCGAAAGTATCGCAACGAAAAGTATCGTCGGCGAAAGGTGACGGAGCTTTATGTGGAAGAACTTGTACCATGCGCCCGCACCCTCCAGCGTTGCAACTTCGAGCTGATCCTTTGATATCCCTCCGAGCGCCGACAGGAACAGTATCATATTGTAGCCGAGGTTTTTCCATAGAAAAAGCACAGTTACCACTATCATTGCCTTGTCGGATTTGAGCCAGTCTATCCTGTCAACGCCGAACTTTGAAATAATTTCGTTGAGCGTTCCGTTGTAGTGGAAAATTACCTGCCATATAAGTACGACCGAAGCAACGGGAACCATCATCGGACAGAGGAAGCTTGCTCTGAACTGGCTGACGAGCGGTATCTTCGCATCGAGAAGCATCGCAAGTGCCAATCCCAGCACAACAGCAAGCGGAACGGACGTGAGCGAGAATTTCAGCGTGTTTATAGCCGCTCTCTTGAATGCGCTGTTTTTCAGCAGGCTTATGTAGTTGTCGAGGAACACAAAATCCTTGTTTATCGGATTGTCAACGACCGAGTAATAAAGAATTACCATAAACGGCACTATAAAAAATATCATAACGCCGATAAAGCTCGGTCCGATGCAGGCTATCGGGAACGCCTTGGACTTTAAAGAAACCTTAGGCGGCTTTTCGCGAACCTTTTTTTCGCGCCGCACGTTATTTATATCAGGCTTTGCGCCTATTTTCTTCATTTTATTTTTCATCTCCCTGACGAAAACTCTTACGTCATTATTCTGTTTTACATTATAACATACTTACTTTCGTTTTTCCACATTAAACATAAACTGTAATCTAATTTTAAACATTTCGCCGAAAAAGAAGCTTTTGTTACCGTTTTGAAATAAATTTTGCCAACTTTTTGTACTTTATAATTTTCTAAGGCTGTTCTAAGGTTCGGGCTTTATACTTTAAATCAAAGTTAAGCATAGATTAGATCTAACGAAAGGAAGATGAAATTGGAGCAGAAATTCCGTCACGAATATAAACATTCGATAACCGCTGCCGATATGACAACGCTCCGTATGCGGCTCTCCGCGGTTATGCAGCACGACATCTTCACCGTCGGCGGAAAATATTTTATACGAAGTCTTTACTTCGACAATATTTTCGACAAGGCTTTGCTCGAAAAGCTCAACGGTGTTAATCAGCGTGAAAAGTTCCGTATCCGTTACTACAACGGCGACACGTCCTTTATCCGACTTGAAAAAAAGTCAAAGTTCGGAGGGCTTTCCTCAAAGCAGAGCGCGCCGCTGACATACGAACAGGCTGACCTGCTCGCACGGGGAATTCCCGTTCGTGACAGCAAAAACGAGCTTATCAATGAACTTGCGTTCAAAATGGACACCCAGCTTCTGAAGCCGAAAACGATAGTTGATTACACGCGTGAGGCGTTCGTTTATCCTGCGGGAAATGTCCGCGTAACGCTCGACTATGACATCCGCACGGGAATGGACTCGACCGAGCTTCTTGACCCGAACTGTGTGACCGTTTCCTCGGGCGGAGACATTATCCTCGAGGTAAAATGGGACGAATATCTCCCTTCGGCGATAGAACAAGCCGTTCAGCTCGGGAGCAGACAGACTTCGTCCTTTTCCAAATACGCCGCCTGTCGGATCTACGGATAAACATACTATTATAAAGGAGTAATAAACAATGACCTTCAACGATATTTTTAAATCAAGCTTTCTCGAAAATGTTACAAGCGTGAACCTGCTCGATATGGCAATTTCGCTCGTACTGGCATTCGGACTCGGACTTTTCATTTTTTTCGTTTATAAAAAGACCTACTCGGGAGTGATGTATTCCTCGGGCTTCGGCGTAACGCTCATCGCGCTTACGATGATAACCAACCTTGTTATCCTCGCCGTGACTTCAAACGTTGTTCTTTCGCTCGGTATGGTCGGCGCACTTTCCATCGTCCGTTTCCGCACGGCTATAAAAGAACCTCTTGATATCGCATTCCTCTTCTGGTCGATAGCCGCAGGCATCGTCCTCGCCGCAGGAATGATACCTCTCGCCGTTATCGGCAGCATCATCATCGGCGCAGTCCTTATCATCTTCGTAAATAAAAAAGCACACATCAATCCTTACATTGCCGTTATCAAATGCGACAGCCACGAAAGCGAAGCTGCTGCTCACGAATTTCTCACCAAGCAGACCCAGCGCTGCACCGTCAAGAGCAAGACCGCTGTAAACGGCGCAGTTGAAGTCAACTACGAAATTCGCCTTAAAGATGACAACACCGACTTCGTGAATATACTCTCCGAGATGAACGGCGTCCGGAGTGCTGTCCTTGTAAGCTTCAACGGCGAATATATGGGATAAACCAGGAGAAAAAACAATGTCAACAAGCAAACACTTTAACAGAATATGCGCGGTCGTTATGGTTTTATGTCTTGCCGTCACGCTTATGCTCTGCTTCCCCGACGCTGTCGGTATTCAAGCCGCCCCGAAAACGCTCGGCTATGAATCGCGGCTCTTCGACACGTCTTATGTACACTCCATTGATATCGTTATGGACGATTGGGACAGCTTTGTTGAAAACTGCGAAAGCGAGGAATACGCCTCCTGCGCAGTTGTTATCGACGGCGAAAGCTACAAAAACATTGCTATCCGTGCAAAGGGCAACACCTCACTGAGCCAAGTCGCAAACTACGGCAGCGACCGCTACAGCTTCAAGCTTGAATTCAACCATTACAGCGATGCAACGACCTACCACGGTCTTGACAAGCTTTGCCTTAATAATATTATCCAAGACAACACCTATATGAAAGACTATCTTTGCTACACAATGATGAACTGCGCAGGCGTAAGCTCTCCGCTCTGCAGCTTTGCGTATATCACCGTAAACGGCGAGGACTGGGGACTTTATCTTGCCGTTGAAGCGGTCGAGGACAGCTTCCTTGAACGCAATTATGACAGCACGGGCAACCTTTACAAGCCCGACAGTATGTCAATGGGCGGCGGCAGAGGAAACGGCAAGGACTTCGATCAGGACGATTTCGATCTCAGCAAATTTGACAAGTTCAACACCGAAAATTCCGGCAAAAACGCCACCTCGGACAGCACAGAAACTTCGTCAAAAAACAATTTTCAGCTGCCGCAAATGGGCAATTTCGGCGGTGGAAAAGGCAATAATGACGGCTTCGGCGGCATGGGTTCGGACGATGTGAAGCTTATCTACACCGATGATGATTTCGACAGCTATGAGAACATTTTCGACAGCGCCAAGACCGATATAACCGACTCCGACAAAGCACGGCTCATAAATTCGCTCAAAGTTCTGAACTCGGACGATGCGGCTTCGACCGTTGATGTCGATGCGGTGATAAAATATTTTGCCGTTCACAATTTCGTCTGCAATTTCGACAGCTACACAGGCTCGATGATACACAATTATTATCTCTACGAAAATGACGGCATATTATCGATGATACCTTGGGATTACAACCTCGCTTTCGGCGGCTTTGTCGGCGGCAGCGACAGCACTTCGATGATAAATTACCCTATCGACTCCCCCGTTTCGGGCGGAGATACAGATTCACGTCCAATGCTCGCCTGGATATTCGCCGATGAGGAATACACCGAGCTTTACCACGAAGCTTTTTCCGAATTCATCGCAAATTATTTCGAGAGCGGATATTTCGGGGAAGAAATTGATCGTGTGACCGCACTTATCTCACCTTATGTCGAAAAAGACCCGACAAAATTCTGCACCTATGATGAGTTCACCGAGGGCGTTGCCGCACTCAAAGAATTCTGCACTCTCCGTGCGGAAAGCGTAAGAGCTCAGCTTGACGGAACTATCCCCTCCACCTCCGATGCGCAGTCCGAGGACAGCTCCGCACTTATCAGCGGCTCGTCCGTAAGCATAAACGCAATGGGTTCGATGAACGGCGGCAGACAGGACGGCGGTTTCGGCACTCCTACGAACGGAAATTTCGGCGATCTCAACGGAACTCCGCCAAAAATGCCGAATTCCGATAATTCGGACGGTCAGATTCCAAGCTTTGACGGCGAACCTCCCGAACTTCCGAGCAGTGAAGCTTCACAGACAGAGCCAAGCGGCAAAACCTCGGAAGATGCTTCTTCCGACCGACAGACCGATGAAAGCAACGAGACTTCGGAAACCACCGACAGCAACGAGCAAAACAGCGGCAATGCTTTTCCCTCGCCTGACCAAAACGGCAATAACGGTCAGAACAGACCTCAGATGCCGTCCGACGGCGGTTCGCCGGCTTCGGCTTCATCATCAAACACAAAAACCGTTGTTCTTCTCTGCATTTCCGCAGGTGCTTTGATAGCCGCTATACTGCTCACGAGGATTTTTAAGGATAGGATATGAGCTGTTTCAAAGATGTTACTGTTATGAACGATAAAATGTAAGTCGGGTCGGATATAGTGTTCCCCCCAACGCAAAAATGTCGGTTTCCGTTCATATCTCATAGCCGTTCAAACGATGTCGGCTTAAAACGCTCGTCGCTTCGCTCTGCGCATTTTTTCGCCGAGGATAGTTTGCTTTTGTAGGATAGAATTGGCGCAATTCACAATTTTTAGGTTTACAGATTGAATTTCTCATTTTCTGTTTTACCTTTTTGATGTGAATTGCGCCTTTTTAGCTGTTAGTGATCTTGCTATTGCGGTAAGCTTTATGCTGTTAGTTTAGGGTATTTCGCTCTCTGCTAAAGGTCAAATTGACCTGCGACAAGGGACGCTGTCCGGTACACTCTCCTCTGTGCATCTGTTAACGGTACCGGGCAGTAAGTTAACAGTCCGACATAGAGTGTGTACGAACTTCCTGCAGGGGATCCCTGTCCCCTTGACCCCTGCCACCCTTTGAACAAAGCGAAATTCTTTCAGAATTAACGTAAACTTTAGGTTGGCGTTTAATGTGCCGTCTTTTATACAAAATTGGTTCTTTTTAATAGTGAATTTTTACAAATATCAGGTTTTTGATGTGTTTATGAAAAAATTCATTGTTTTTCTATTGCAATTATCTGCAAAAGTGGTATAATTGTCTTATATACAAAAAGATTCAAAGGAAAGTGGAGGTAACTTCTCATGAAAACAGTAATGGTGACAGGTGCATCGGGAATGATCGGACTGGCGCTTACCGAAACCCTCCTCGAAAAAGGTTTCAAGGTTATCGGCACGGACAGCAAGCCGAATGATTTTGTCAACTCGCCCAACTATAGTTTTGTTCAGGCGTCTATTGATGATAAAAGCAGTATTACCAATATCCTTAATGGCAGCAGCATCGATGCGCTGGTTCATCTTGCATGCTCCTGCGACAACGATTTTCCCCCGATCATCACTTCGGCAGAGGAAAAGAAGAGCGCATCCGTTGACAAGTACCTTTACAAGGCGGCTGTCGATGCAGGTGTCGGCGACATTATTCTTTTAAGTACATATCAGGTATATGCCCCACAGAAAACACGTGAGCCTATCCGTGAAACTTCCGATGAAAAGCCTACAACGGCTTACGGAAAGATGAAGTATGAAAGCGAAAAGGCTATGGCTAAGGTCGTTACGAAAAGCCCGTCCTGCAAGTGCGTTATCGCCCGTGTTTCCCCCGTTTATACAAAGGATTTCACAGACAACCTCAAAGCGAAGGTATTCGACCCGAAGGAAGGCTGTGCATTCGTTTATGGCTACGGCGACTACGGCTATTCATTCTGCTGCGTTTATAACTTTGTGGATTTCGTATGCGGCATACTCAATATTGCCCCCGGTGTAAACTATATGGGCGTTTATAACGTCTGCGACACAAAGCCAATCGCAGCAAAGGATATCCTCGATGTTCTTCGTGAATGTCATGCGATCGGTGCAGTCGTTCAGCGTAACCTCGGTTCGGAGGGCATCAAGGGACTATTCAATTTCGGCGGCGGCGGAAAGAACGACTACCGCTACAACGATATAAGCCTTGCCTGCAGCAATATCTCCTACGATAATACCAAGGCACAGCGTATCTCGGCATTCCGCTGGAAGCTTTCCAACACAAAGTAAAAATTACATAAAAACGGCGTTTCCGGATTCGGGAACGCCGTTTTCTTATTTGTTTTTCGTACGCTTGTGGTAGCTGTTGTAATCGAATTTTATCCGATCGCAGACAAGATCGACAAGCTGTTCTGTATCGTTAAGCACCGTGTCGGCAAATTCACGCGTGATATTCGCAGGAATGTCGGCAGGGTAACGTGTTTCAATGTAAAAACGGTTCAGCACCGTGCTTTTGCCTATCCAGCCTGTGAACTCATCATCAAGCATAGCCGCCTGCTTGCAGAGCCATGTAAGGTTGTGGCCGTCAAGGAGATGATGCGTCTTGTAAAGCAGGAACGCCTTGAACGACTTTTCCATAGCCTGCTGGCAGTGGAAAACGACCTGCTCGTAAAGCCGCCTGTCATCGATAAGAACTTTTGCGGACAAAAGATCCTGATAAGCATGGTAAAGCCAGTCGTAATAACGTTTGCTGTCAGTTTTGTGGCTGTTGTTTCTGCTCATAAAGCTTAACTCCCTCATTGTCTATGCGTGAAGCGAATGTGCAGTCATCATCAAGACATTCATTCCATTCGGTAACGCAGTAAATGATAACATCGCACGGAACGGGGCAGTCGGTCTTGATAAGGATCTCACTTTCAAGTTCATTTTCATTGTAGCTGTCGTCAACAACAGCGCAGATCTTGAATGCCGTAAGCTTTCCTGCGGAATTGTGCTTGCTCGAAATGAGGAAGATCTGGAACGGATCGCATATCTTAACGATCTCGTCGGACATTTTTCTGATGATCGGCTCATTGATATCGTTCATATTAACACCTTCTTTATCTTTATTAATAA
>UQQA01000040.1 GCA_900543105.1 uncultured Ruminococcus sp.
AGTCTGACGCAGAATTGGATTATTATATCCGAGTATTTGTCTATAGGTTGGTCTGGAATTAGTATTAATTGGTGTTTAGTATAAAGGTTTCAGTTTTCGCTCTCATATATCGTCAGCTTATTATTGCTGTCGCAAACGGCGAGAAAAACGTCCTCGGGAGCTTTATGACCCTGCTCCGAGAGCTGCTTTTTGAGCCAGATATAATTGTTGCCGGTGTGCCTGAGGTTGTCCTCGATTATAACGCCGTCCTGGATTATCGCGGTCGTCATGTACTCCTGCTGTGGCGCAAGGCTCATATCCTGAGGCGTGAGGGGACGATTCGCAGCTATTGGAAGAATACTCAGACTGCCGTTAAACTCCATTACGGCGGTCTGTATCCGGCTTATATCAAAATATCCCTGCGAGCGGCACTGCATAAGGAAGTCGTTCAGATCCATACGGGCTTTTTTCATGTTTTCACGGTCAAATTTTCCGTTGTTGAGCAGTATAAGCGGCTTTCCCGTCAGGACTTTGCGTGCGCCGAGCGACTTCTGCGAAATGAACGACACCGCTGCCGCAATAAGACCGTAAACTATCATTGCAGTTAGCGAATTTATCGGCGTATCAAGCTCGGTAGCCATTTCCGCTGCGATAGAGCCTATGGAAATGCCGATGATATAGTCGAACATATTCAGCTGTGACACCTGCTTGCTGCCCATGAGTTTTGTCAGCAGAAACAGCACGAGCAGCGAAACGGCAGATGTTATGATTATTTTCAGAATTTCCATTTTAACATTTCCTTTTCTTTTTTGCGGAATTCGCTTCGGAATTTCCGATGTTTTCTTTATCATTTGCAAGGGTGCTTCAATTATTCCTTATCTTTTCGCAAAGCGTTTTGTAAATTTTTTCTGCTTTTGAAAAATCGACCGCATCGATATAGAATTTTTCCAGCTCATCATGTGCAGACTTGGCATTTTTCAGCGCCTTAACTGCTTCGTCAACGAGGTCATTTGCCGCAGTTTTGTTGAATTTCAGCCGATTTTTCCGCAAAAAGAGCATCTGCTTATCGTAGAAACGATCAAAATTGACGAAAATTTTCTCAGTTGGTGCAGTCTTGTTTATCGGGTTAGAGGAAATAAACGAGATCGAAAGCTCGGGTATGCGAAGATGCTCGAAAAATTCATCGGCGTGTACAGTGCAGACGCTCACCTCGGCGGTCAAGCCTTTTTTCACGGCAAGCGAAGCAAAGCTGCGCAGAAAATACTCCGAACCGCTGTAAAAATCATCTCCGAGCAGATATATCGTGTCGCCCTCGGGGATAAGCGTGAGGTAGCCATTCGGTGTGACGGCGGATATCCTGCGGCAGACAAGTTTACCCTCACCGAGCGGCTTTGCAGGAAAAATTTTCTTAGCGAGCCGCTTTATAAATCCGTCAAGCTTCGGCAGGTTAAGTGCGCTGTCCGAGATAGCTCTCGTATCGGCAAGAACTGCGGCAGCAGCGGCAAGGCATTTTCGGCAGCGCTGATGATACTGCCTGTATTCGCTGTCGGCGGCGATAAGCTCGGCTTTTTGACTGCGCAGCTTGTCACTGTCCCAGCAGTCGCCCATATTGACTATTTCCTGCACTGCGCCCGGGTATTCGGGGTCGCAGACGTGCGGAGCAGTTCCGTCGATAAGGTTCACCCTCTGCTTTTTCAGCACGGCCATATCGGCTGAATCGGGGTCGGACGAGCAAAGATACAGCTCATTTTCATCATCGGCGAACTCGGCAAGAAGCTTTTTCATAAGCGAGGATTTTCCCGTGCCGGGTCCGCCCTTGATTATGTAGGTGAAGCTGTCAGTGTCGGAAATAACGTCCCCGAATGCAGGTGAAAATCCGCTCGGCGAGCTTCCGCCCAAGAAATATGTTTTCATTATCTCATCTCCTTTGATATATATTATGTAGAGCCGCCGTTCGGGTGAGGGAAAAGTTGATGAGGTCAGGTTAAAATTTCAGGTTTTGTAAATTTCCTATTGAAATGCCGTAAATTCTGTTGTATAATATAATAGAATAGTTATGACTATATAAAAATTGCGGCAATAAAGGAAATTTATTATATGATAAAGACGATATTCGGCGCTGTGGTGAGGTATTTCCGCAAGCTGGACAAGGGTTTGTTCATTGCGGTGTGTGGTCTGTCGGCGCTCTCCGTGCTGATGATGTACACGCTCGTCACGAACGGCGTTACTTCAAAGGAAACAAGTATGTACAAGATACAGTTCATCGCCTCCTGTATGGGTGCTGCGATCGCACTGATAATGTCGGGGCTGGACTACCATTGGTTCACAAAGCTGTGGTTTTTGTATGCTCCGCTGTGTCTGGGTCTGACGATGCTGACGTTCACCTCGCTCGGTTATCAGCCGCATGAGGGCGTTGACGACCGAGCCTGGATAGACCTCGGATTTACAACGATGCAGCCGTCCGAGTTCCTCAAAATTGCGTTCATAATGACCTTTGCCGTGCATCTTGATAAGGTAAAGGACAACATCAACCACTTTCTGAATGTGGTGCTGCTGTGCGTTCACGGTGCGATACCCGTTCTGCTCGTTATTTTGCAGGGTGATGACGGAACGGCTATTGTTTTCCTTATGATATTTGCGTTTATGATCTTCGCCGCAGGGCTCTCGTGGAAATATATCCTGCCCGTTCTTATCGCCGCACCGTTCGGGATCTGGTTTATATGGGAAAAGGTCATGCAGCCGCACCAGAAGAACCGTTTCCTTGTACTGTTTCAGGAAGATCCTATCAACGACCCGCAGTATTCCGATATTTTCTATCAGCAGTATTGGGGCAGACTTGCGCTCGGCTCGGGACAGCTTTTCGGAAAAGGACTTCACGCTGATGAATATGTTCCCGTGCCGTATGTGCAGAACGACTTCATCTTCACATTCGTTGCGCAGTGTTTCGGTTTTATCGGCTGTATAGCGCTCGTTGCGGTGCTTGCTTATGTCTGCCTTAAAATTATTGCAGACGGAACTATTGCCAAGGACGAGCTTGGAAGAAATATCTGCATCGGTGTTTTTGCGATGATATTCGTCCACTGCATACTCAATATAGGAATGGTGCTCGTTGTAATGCCGGTTATCGGCGTTCCGCTCCCGTTCATCAGTCAGGGCGGCACTTCGATGATAAGTATGTTCATCAGCATCGGCTTGGTAATGAGCGTTTACTCCCATTCGGAAAAAAACTACCGCGTGTTCTATGATGCGAACTGATACGGAATGCGCAGATCTTTTCCTGTATTTTATTGGTGTTTAGTATTAGAATATAGAAAAAAACGAACCTGTTTTCATCGGATCACCATTGAAAACAGGTTCGTTTAGTTTATTGTGAAACGCCTATCGATGAAGAAAGGACGACATATTTTAATTGTCTACTTTTATGCAAATCAAGCAGGGAAAACATTCTAAACGTTTAAGCTGTTTTGCGGTCTGCACCGTTATTTTGGCACAGGTTACTATTGTTTTCTTTGTTAATATTCTGCACATAAATTTCCCGTATAAAAGACGGACTAAGTTTATTTTTTACCCTTTTAAAAAACAATTTATAAAGCTTATAATACACAAAGACGCTGAAAACGATTTACAGAACGTTTCAGCAAGCAATAGGGTTTTTGAACGGTTGAAGGGAGGCTGTTCCGGTGTTCCAGATCAAATGGATATGGGAAAATTTAAAGGGTTACCGAAAGCGGTATATCATTGCGCTCTGCATTACGGTAGTGTGTCAGATAATGTACATACTCAACCCGACCTTTGCGAGCAAGATAGTCGATATTTTCATCTACAACGACAACGCTGCCGAAAATATCGAAACGAAGAAAAATCTGCTGATAGGACTTTGCTGCTGTATTGTCGGCTTTACGCTCATCAGGGCAATTTTACAGTTCACAACGAATATGCTCTTTGAGACCTGTTCGCAGGGTATGCTTTCAAAGATAAGAAGCTTCCTTTTCAAGAACGCCGAGTGTCAGGATATGTCTTTCTACGACAAGCACTCAACGGGCGATCTTATGACAAGACTTTCGGGCGACCTTGATATGGTCCGTCACACTGTCGCATGGATAATCAAGACGTTCGTTGAAAGTATGGCGCTTTACATCACAACGGTAGTGTATTTCCTCTGCCTTGACCCGATACTTGCATTAAGTCTTATCGCACTCACTCCGTTTATTTTCATCATTTCTAATATTTTCCGTGACAAGGTAGGTCCGAAGTATGTTGACCTCCGTGAAAGAATGTCGAAGCTCAACTCCTCGGCGGAGGAAAATATCGCAGGAAACCGAGTTGTCCGTGCTTTCGCAAGAGAGGACTACGAAATAGACAAATTCGGGAAGAAGAACAGCGAATATTCGGCTTCAAACAAGGACGCAGCTTTTACATGGCTCACGTTCTTCCCGTACATCGAAACGCTGGCGCAGGCACTTTCCGTTGTACTGCTCATTGTCGGCGGTATCTTTGTTATCAACGGCAGAATCACAATGGGCGTTTACGTTGCATTCAGCGGACTTATCTGGACACTTTCCAATCCGATGAGAAATGTCGGTGCGCTCATCAATGACTTCCAGCATTTTCTCGCTTCGGCGAATAAGATAATCGAAGTTTACTACTCACGTCCGCTCATCACCGACCGCGCAGATGCAGTTGAAACGAACGGCAGACTTAACGGCGAGATCGAGTTCCGCGATGTAAGCTTCGGCTATGACGAGGGAAAAGAGGTTCTTTCCCACGTCAGCTTCAAGATAAACGCAGGCGAAACTGTCGCAATTATGGGCGAAACGGGTTCGGGCAAAACAAGCCTTATCAACCTTATCCCAAGATGCTATGATGCGACCTCGGGCGAAGTTCTCGTTGACGGCGTGAATGTCCGTTACCGCAAGCTCCACGACCTGCGAAAGAACATCGGCGTTGCGATGCAGGACGTTCTGCTCTGGTCGGATACGATAGAGGGAAACATTGCTTTCTACGACTCCGATATGTCACTTGACGAAGTGAAAAAATATGCAAAGCTCGCCGATGCGGACGAGTTTGCTTCAAAGCTTTCGGAGGGTTATGATACGATAGTCGGCGAACGCGGTGTTGGCCTTTCGGGCGGTCAGAAGCAGAGAATTTCTCTCGCAAGAGCGCTCGCAATGCAGCCTGCTATCCTTATCCTTGACGATACGACCTCGGCAGTCGATACCGAGACCGAACGCCAGATACAGCACAATCTCAAAAACCTCGATTTCAGCTGTACAAAGCTTATCATTGCGCAGAGAACCTCTTCCGCGAAGAACGCTGACAGAATTATGATAATCAAGGACGGAAAAGTCGCACAGTTCGGCACTCACGATGAGCTTATGCAGGACAAAAACGGCTATTACTACGAAATTTACACGCTCCAGAACGGTGACGAAAAGGAGGCGGTTTAAATGGCAAGAAACAAATTCGACGTTGATGAAACTCTTGAGACCCCTTTTGACTTCCGACATCTCAAACGTGCGCTCGTCTATGTAAAAAAATATCGGAAAAAGATGATACTTGCGCTTTCGCTCTCCGCTGTGTCGGTCGTAATCGGACTTTTTTCGCCCGTTATCACGCAGTATGCGCTCGATAATTCTATCCCGAACAAGGATATCCCACAGCTTATCTTAATGGCTATCCTGCTCACGATAACTATCCTCGTCAGCGTAATTTTTGCAACGATACGTTCAAGGATAATGACCGCAGTCGGTCAGGATATCATTTTTGATATTAGAACCGACCTTTTTGAGCATCTTCAAAGGCTCTCGTTCGAGTATTACGACAGCCGTCCGCACGGAAAAATTCTCGTCCGTGTCATCAACTATGTAAACAGCGTTTCGGATATCCTTTCCAACGGAATAATCAACTTCGTGCTGGAAATTTTCAACCTTGTGTTCATCGTTATCTTTATGTTCATAATGCACTGGCAGATGGCTCTTGTTATAATGACGGGCGTTCCGCTGCTTGCGCTTATCATCGGACTTATAAAAAAGCGTCAGCGCAAGGCTTGGCAGGAAGTAAACAACAAAAGCTCCAACCTCAACGCATATCTCCATGAGGGACTTGTCGGCGCAAAGGTAACACAGCTTTTCGTTCGTGAAGAAGAAAACGCCGAGATTTATCGGGGACTTTCCGAAGCCTACCGTGAAAAGTGGATGAAAGCCGTTACATACAATAACCTTTTGTGGCCGTCTGTCGATACCATTTCGGCTGTAATTTCGGCGGCGATATATTTCTGCGGTCTGCTTGTGATAGGTCCTGCGAATATCTCGCTCGGTACTATTGTCGCAATGGGCGGTTATGCTTCGCGCTTCTGGCAGCCGATAATGAACCTCTCCAACCTTTTCAACAACTTCGTCAACGGTGTTTCCTATCTCGAAAGAATCTTTGAAACAATGGACGAACCCGTTAAGGTCAAGGATAAGGAAAACGCATCGGAAATGCCCGAGATAAAGGGTGATGTCAAGTTCGATAAGGTCTGCTTCTCCTATGACGAGAGTGCGGAAATTCTCCACGACCTTTCATTTGATATCAAAGCAGGCGAAAGCGTTGCTCTCGTTGGCCCTACCGGCGCAGGCAAGACAACTATTGTCAACCTTATCTCACGTTTCTACGATACAACGGGCGGCAGAGTGCTGATAGACGGTCACGATATCTCCGAAGTCACCTTAAAGTCGCTCCGTTCGCAAATGGGCATAATGCTTCAGGACAGCGTAATTTTCAGCGGCACGGTCGAGGACAATATCCGTTACGGCAAGCTTGATGCGACCTCGGACGAAATAAAGCGTGCAATAAAGACTGTCCGTGCAGAGGATTTTATCGAAAATATGGGAGGGCTTTCCGCACCGATAATCGAAAGAGGCGCTTCACTTTCGCAGGGTCAAAGACAGCTTATCGCATTCGCAAGAACGCTTCTTAGCGACCCGAAAATACTTATCCTCGATGAAGCTACTTCTGCGATAGATGCAAAAACGGAAAAGCTTCTGCAGGACGGACTTGATATGCTTTTAAAGGGCAGAACATCGTTCATCATTGCGCACAGACTTTCAACGATAAGAAACTGCGACAAGATAATGTATGTTTCCAACAAGGGCATAACCGAGTGCGGAACGCATGATGAGCTTATTGCGAAAAAGGGCGATTATTACAAGCTTTATACGGCTTCGCTAACAGCGTGAATTTAATGCGTAATGCGTAATTCGTAATGCGTAATTATTTGTTCCGCAAATTCACGATTAACACCGAATTTTCAGTAGGGGACGGGTTTCACGTCCTGCACCGCAAGGCGTTTCATAATAAATAAAGAACCCGTTTTCAAAGATTTTGAATTCTTTGAAAACGGGTTCTTTTTGTTTACGAAAGATAATATATGTGCCGAAAAATCGCTGACGCGATTCGGGACGGGAAACCCATCCCCTACATAATTTATTCTGTACAGAGTTTATGTATTAAATGGGCGGATATTAAATCCGCCCCTACAATTTTTGTTACAAACTAACGGAATATATATATAATTACGCATTACGCATTATGAATTATGCATTAATTTAAAGTTTCATTGTAAGTGAAATTCTCTTTCTCTTTACGTCTACATCGAGAACTTTCACCTTTACGACCTCGCCGACCTTAACGGCTTCGAGAGGGTGCTTGATATACCTGTCGCATATCTGTGAGATATGCACAAGTCCGTCCTCATGTACGCCTATATCAACGAAACAGCCGAAGTCGATAACGTTTCTGACCGTTCCCATAAGCTCCATTCCCGGTTTGAGGTCCTTCAGCTCCATTATGTCGCCGCTTCTCATAAGCGGTGGGGGAAGCTCGTCACGGGGATCACGTCCCGGCTTTTCAAGCTCCTTGAGGATATCATTTACGGTCGGGATACCGATGCCTGCGTTGTCTGCGACCTTCGCAACGCCTATCTTCTTTGCAGCGGCGGAGATATCGGACATCTTGCCCTCGCCAAGGTCTGCAATTTCAAAGCCGCACTCTGCGATTATCTTTTTTGCGGCTTCGTAGCTTTCGGGGTGGACGGCTGTGTTATCGAGCGGATCTTTTCCGTCACGGACTCTCAAAAAGCCTGCGCACTGCTCAAATGCTTTCGGACCGAGCTTTGAAACTTTGAGAAGCTGTTTTCTATCTGTAAACGAGCCGTTTTCCTCACGATATGAAACGATATTTTTCGCGATAGTTGCGGTTATTCCTGCGACATACGAAAGAAGTGAGTGCGAAGCTGTGTTAAGGTCAACGCCGACGCTGTTTACGCAGTCCTCGACAACGCCCGTGAGAGCCTCATCAAGACGTGCTTTCGGCATATCGTGCTGATACTGACCAACACCGATAGCTTTCGGGTCGATCTTTACAAGCTCGGCAAGCGGATCCTGAAGTCGTCTTGCGATAGAAACCGCACTTCGGAGCGAAACGTCATATTCGGGGAATTCCTCAGCTGCAAGCTTTGATGCGGAGTAAACGGACGCGCCTGCTTCGGAAACGACCATATACGAAACCTTCTGCGGTATCTCCTTTATAAGCTCGGCGACGAACGCTTCCGATTCGCGCGAGGCTGTTCCGTTTCCGATAGCGATTATCGAAACGCCGTGCTTTTGGATAAGGTTCTTCACAAGCACCTTGCCCTGCTCGATCTTGCGCTGTTCGCCCGTTGTGATGTAGGCAACGCCCGTATCGAGGACTTTTCCCGTTCCGTCAACGACTGCAAGCTTACAGCCCGTTCTGTAGCCTGGGTCAAGTCCGAGCGCAACGCTGTTTTTAACGGGCGGCTGCATAATAAGCTGACGAAGATTCGATGCGAATACCTTTATTGCGGATTCGTCCGCCTTTTCGGTAAGCTCGGAACGAATTTCACGCTCGATAGACGGGTAAATAAGACGCTTGTAGCCGTCTGCGCAGGCGTTTTTCACATACTCGGCGCAGGCAGACTGATTTTTCACATACTTTCCGCAGACAGTATTTTCGCCAACGCCCTCGGGAATGTCAACGTTGACTTTGAGCTTGCCCTCACGCTCACCTCTGTCGAGTGCAAGGATACGGTGACCTGCGATCTTTGAAACGGGTTCGGAAAATTCGTAATAGTTCTTGTAAACCGTTTCTTCCTCGGGATCGGCGGCTTCGGACGAAATTATGCCCTGCTTGGAAAAGATACCGCGAAGCGTTTTTCTGAGTTCGGCATCATCGGAAACGTCCTCGGCGATGATATCCATTGCGCCCTGAAGTGCATCATCGACAGTTTCAACGCCCTTTTCGGCATTGACGAACTTTTCAGCCTCGGCTTTCGGGTCAGCCTTGTCCTGCTGGAGCATAAGGAAAGCGGCGAGAGTTTCAAGTCCCTTTTCACGGGCGACAGAAGCACGGGTCTTTCTTTTAGGCTTGAACGGACGGTATATATCTTCGACCTCGACGAGCGTAGCGGCGGCGGAAATCGCAGCGGCAAGCTCTTCGGTCATTTTTCCCTGATCTTCGATAGAGGAAGAAATTTCCTCCTTGCGCTTTTCGAGGTTGCGCAGATAGGTAAGTCTGTCAAAAATTTCACGAAGAAGCTGATCATCAAGCGAACCTGTCAGCTCCTTGCGGTAACGTGCGATAAAAGGAATAGTCTTGCCGTCATCGATGAGCGAAACGGTGTTGTCGATCTGTTCCGGACGCAGCTTGAATTCAGCGGCGAGTACCTTGTTAATATCCATTGCAAAAACTCCTTTGAAAAAATACAATAAATATTATAGCATATTTTTGGAATGACCGCAAGCGAAAAATGTCCTTGAAAAAAGATTTTTATATTAATACTAAACGCCAATAAAATGCGGGAAAAATCTGCATTTTGTCAGAATATGCATAACGCTGTTATGTGAAAATGTTTTGCATAATGCTGAAATTGGAAGAGAGTTATTGACAGAGTGGTGCATTTATGCTAAGATAACAATGTTATGTAAGCCAAAAGGACGGTGACAATATGAGTGACGAACTTGAAACAAGGGAAAAGCTGCTGAAAAGTGCGCTTGCCGAGTTCTCCGAAAAGGGATATATGAAAGCATCTCTGCGAAATATATGCGCTGATGCAGGCGTTACAACGGGTGCGCTTTATTTCTTTTTCAAAAATAAAAATGACCTCTTTGCCGCAATTGTCGATCCGCCGCTCAAAGAGCTTTGCAGGCTGCTGAATGAGCATTATGCGCAGGACGCTGAGGAAATGGCGAGTGACGATCCTGCGGTGCTGACGGCGGAATACCACATTGAAACGCACGGAAGTCTGGAAGCCATCGTTGAATATATGTATCAATATTACGATGTGTTTATTCTCCTGCTGACAAAGGCGCAGGGTTCGGATTACGAAAATGCTGTTGATGCAGTCGTTGATATGACCGAGCAGGGATTCCGTATCTCGGCTGAAAAAGCTGCGCAGAAAAAGCAGGGATATCACGTTGATGAATATATGCTCCATTGGATAACCCACATCAGCGTTGATGCGTACACTCATCTTCTGACGCATGAAAGAGATGTGGAAAAAGCCAAGCTCCACATGAGGAGAGTAATGGAATTCCTGATAAAGATATGGTTCACGATGATAGTTGAGGACTAATAACAAAGCCGCTTTCGGGCGGCAATAATCAAGGTTTTGACATAACATTGTTATGTCAAAGTGAAAAAAACAAGCCGCCTTTGAGCGGCAAAAATTACGGACACAACATAACAATGTTATGTTAAACTAACTTTTATAAATTCGGAGGAAAGAATATGTATCTGGAGATCAAAGATGTAAAGAAAAGCTACGGCAGCGATGCAAGCTATATCCAAGTCTTAAAGGGCGTAAGCACGGGCGTTGAAAAGGGTCAGATGTGCGTTATCCAAGGCACGAGCGGCTCGGGCAAATCGACACTCCTCAACTGCATAGGCGGTCTGGACACGATGGACAGCGGTTCGGTAAAGGTCGATGGAAAGGAAATTTTCGGTTTGAAGCCCGACAAGCTTGCCGATTACCGCAAGGAAAATCTCGGTTTCATTTTCCAGTTCTACAATCTCGTTCCGAACCTCACAGTCGAGGAAAATATTCAGGTCTGCGAATATCTTTCCGATTCGCCGCTCGATATGGAAGAGCTTCTCACAACGCTTGGACTTTCCGAACACAGGAACAAGTTCCCATCACAGCTTTCGGGCGGTCAGCAGCAGAGATGCGCTATCGCAAGAGCGCTTATAAAAAATCCGAAGCTGCTTCTGTGTGATGAACCGACGGGCGCACTTGATTCAAAGACCTCCCGTGATATCCTTGTTCTTCTTGAAAAGGTCAATCAGAAATACGGCACGACAATGCTCATCGTAACGCACAACAACGCTATTAAAAATATGGTACACAAGGTAATAATCGTCAAGGACGGACTTATCAAAAAGGATTATCTTAATGAAACCCGCATACCTGCTGCCGAGCTGGAGGATCTGTAATGAATAAGGTACTTAAAAAAAGACTTCTGCGTGAGCTTAAATCAAATTTTGCACGGTATATCGCACTCGTTCTGCTTATCGTGTTTGGAATGTATGTTATCGTTTCGGTCGTTTCGAGCGCAGATACTACTATAAGAAGAACGGACGAACACGGCGAAATGAACAAGGTCGAGGACGGTCAGTTCGGCGTTTTTATTCCGCTCACCGATGAACAGGAAAATCGGATAGCCGATATGGGCATCACCCTCGAAAAGCATTTCAGCATTGATATTTTTGCCGGGGACGGCTCAAAGCTCCGTGTTTTCCGCAACAGAAACGATATCGATCTTGTGGAGCTTGACAGCGGCAGATATGCCGAGAATATGAATGAAGCAGTTGCGGAAAAGCGCTACTGCGAGGAACATTCGCTCACGGTCGGTGACAAGCTTTCCGCAGGCGGCATCGAGTTCGAGATCGTCGGCATCGGCACAACGCCCGACTATGACGCTCCGTTCGACAAGTTCTCGGACACCGCGGTTTCCAGTGTAGGTTTCGGACTTCTTTTCGTATCCGATAAACAGTATGACTATATCAAAAACGATACTTCACAGCAGGCGGAGGATCTTTGCTATGCTTACCGACTGAACGGAAAGGCTTCCGATGAAGAACTCAAAGATATGATAAAGGACTTTGAATTCAACTACAAGGACGTTACCGACAAATATTATCTTGAAACGGTAGGCGAGGCCTTGCAGCAGCGTGACGATCTGCGCGACGGGATCAATGACCTTTATGACGGTTCGCAGGAACTCAAAGACGGAATGAAAGACCTTTCGGACGGCGCAGATGAGCTTCACGACGGACTTGGTGACCTTTATGACGGTTCAAAAGAGCTTGCTGACGGTATCGGGGAGCTTTCCAACGGCGCGGACGAATTATCGGACGGCTTGAAAACACTCGATGATTCGGGAAAAATGATATCGGACGGTTCTTCCGAAATTCTTGACGCACTTCTTGCTCAGGCATCGCAGAGCCTTGCCGCAATGGGACAGAATATCACGCTCACAGCCGATAATTACGGTGAAACTCTCGATAAGCTTATCAAAATGACGCAGAGTGCGGAGCTTGCACAGCTCAAAGCTTCGCTTGACGGCGTAAAGGCTTATGTTGACGGCACGAAAGAATACGTAGACGGTGTTCACATTGCGGCTGACGGAGCAAATGCTCTTTCGGACGGCGCAAAAGAAGCTTTGGACGGTTCAAAGGAGCTTTCGGACGGAGCAAAGGACGCACTTGACGGTTCAAAGGAGTTATCGGACGGCGCAAAGGACGCTTATGACGGTGCCTCCGAGCTTGCAGACGGAATTGCAGAGCTTAAGACCGAAACCGACAAGCTTCTTGACGAGGTTTTCGATGTTGACCTTGACAACCTTACAATGTTTATCAAAAGAGCGGAGAATGTTCGTATCGCAGGCGCAAAGGGCGATGTTATCATGCACAGATTTGCGGGACTGGGTGTCGGCGTTATCCTTATGATGCTTTTCGATTATGTTATCTCCGTTTTCGTGATCCATCAGATTCAGCGCGAAAGCAGTGTTATCGGTGCACTTTATGCGCTTGGCGCGAAGAAAAAAGACCTTATTGCGCATTACATAACCCTGCCGACTGTTGTTGCATTCATCGGCGGTATCATCGGTATGTTCATAGGCTTTTCACCGATAGGGCTTGACTATCAGATGCTTGACACCTACGCATATTTCTCGCTTCCGAAATTCGCACCCGTTTATCCCGTTTACCTTATGATATACAGCGCTGTAATGCCGCCCGTCATTTCTGTCATCGTAAATACGCTCGTCATCAACAAGCGCCTTTCGCAGACTGCGCTTTCGCTTATACGAAATGAGCAGAAGACCGCACGCTACAGCAGTGTTAAGCTCAAGAGCAGGAATTTTATCCGCAGATTTCAAATCAGACAGATGCTCCGTGAGATGCGCACGAGCATAACCGTTCTTTTAAGTATGCTTTTCTCACTCCTCGTTCTTATGCTTGGCGTTGACTGCTATTACCTCTGCGAAAATGTTAGAAAAGACACTATCCGCGATACGAAATATGAATATATGTACACGCTGAAATATCCCGAAACGGAATTTCCCGAGGGCGGCGAAGCCTGCTTTGCAAAGTCGCTTTCAAAGGAACAGCTCGGATATAATCTTGACGTAACGATAATGGGCATCGACAGCGACAACAAGTATTACAATGTTAAAACTCACGAGGGCAAGAGCCTTATCACCGCAAGCAAATCGGTAGTTGAGCGTTACGGCGTAACAACAGGGGATAAGTTTATCCTCACCGACAGCGCAAACTCGATGGACTATGCTTTCACCGTTGCCGATGTCTGCGATGAAAGTGCGGGACTTACGGTATTTATGGATATCGACAGTATGCGCGAACTGTTCGGCGAGGACGATGATTACTACAACTGCCTCCTCTCCGACAAGCCGCTTGATATCGATGAGGGCAGACTTTACGGCACAACGACAAAGACCGATATCGAACGCTCGGCGGCTGTCTTCACAGAGCTTATGATGTCGATGATAGTTATGCTTATCGTTATCGCGATAATAATTTTCTTTGCGGTAATGTTCCTTATGCTGAATGTTATGGTCGAGCGCGCTTCATTCGGTATCTCGCTCGTGAAGATTTTCGGCTACAAGACAAAGGACGTGAAGAAGCTTTATCTCAACGGAAATGCACTGCTCATCGCAGTCGGTGCGCTTATCGAAATACCGATTTCAAAGCTTATCATCGATAAGGTTTTTCCGCTGTTTATCCCGAATGTCACAAGCGGAATAAACCTCGTTTTCCCGTTCTATGTTTACCCGATAATTTTTGTCGGAGTAATGGCTGTTTACTATGTTATAACCGCAATCCTCGTAAGAAAGCTCGGTAAGATAACACCTGCCGAGGTGCTAAAAAACAGAGAATGATTTTCTGAGCAAAGTCTGTCGGAAAAGTGAATTGCATTTATGCAGATTTACGAAAAAATATTCCATGACTTGATCTTTAAAAGAATAAGCGCAATTCACATTTTATAGGTTTACAGACCGATTTATCACGTTCTGTTTTACTTTTTAAATGTGAATTGCGCTTTTATATATGTTAGTAATTTCGCTTCTGCGCATCTATTAACGGTACCGAGCAGTAGGTTAACAGCCCGACATAAAGTGTATACGAACTTCCTGCGGGGGTTCCCTGTCACCCTTTGAACAAAGCGAAATTCTTTCAGAATTAACGTAAACTTTGATTTTGTGCAACTTTTTTCAATAATATACTTTTTCAGCAGACTTTGAGTATTATTCAGTCTGAAATAAGATCCTCGATTATTTCATGAAGATGAACGGGAAAAACCTGATATTTGTTGAGTTTATTCACGATCGCAGAAACAATGTCGATATTTAACCCCACATCACTTATCACGTTGTTGTTCGCAGTGTTTTTTACCCCATAAGCAGTGTATTTTCCGATGACATCATCGCAAAGCACCTGTTCCACACATTGATAATTGTAATTCATAACCATATTTCCCCTTTTTCACATTGATGCGGTAAAGCAGCAGAAACTGCGTTTAATACCATATTTCCGGATAAGATCATTTACATTATATACATAACAGAGAAAAATAAAAGCTTTTCCGAGTGAAACCCCTATTTTTTTATGTGAATCGAAATAAATCCCACATTATTCTATAAATAGTCATATAAAGCCTGCTTTTCCAATATAAAGAAGCAAGAGCCTTTTTCTGACAGAATTTGCGAAAAATAATAGGATAGTATCATAATTGAATGTAATTATACTTGAATTATATTGCAAATAGTGATATCATATCAATAGAAAGCAAAAAGGCAATATGCTTTACAAAATAAAAAATCTGTCGGCTCTATGGGCGAAAGGAGAAAAAACTATGTCAAAATGGCTTGATAATGCGGTTTTCTACGAAATATATCCCCAATCCTTCAATGATACGAACGGTGACGGTATCGGCGACTTTAACGGCATCATTGAAAAGCTCGATTATATCAAAGAGCTTGGCTGTAATGCGATATGGATAAACCCTTGCTTTGAATCCCCGTTCGGAGATGCAGGCTATGACGTTTCCGATTACTGCAAGGCCGCTCCGCGATACGGCACGAATGAAGATCTCAAACACGTTTTTGAGGAAGCTCACAAGCGTGATATGCACGTTCTTCTTGATCTTGTTCCGGGACACACGAGCGTTGAACATAAGTGGTTCAAGGAGTCGATGAAAGCCGAAAAAAACGAATTCACCGACCGTTATGTCTGGACGGACAGTATATGGGAAGAACCGCAGGGAATGGGCTGTATAAGAGGTATTTCCGACCGTGACGGTTCGTGTGCAGTGAACTTTTTCTCACATCAGCCTGCACTTAACTATGGTTTCTACCGCTGTGACCGTCCTTGGCAGCAGCCGATGGACGCAGACGGCCCTAAGGCGACACTCGAAGCCATGAAAAATGTTATGCGTTTCTGGCTCGGAATGGGTTGTGACGGCTTCCGTGTCGATATGGCAGGCTCGCTTGTAAAAAATGACGAGGACAGCAAGGGCACGATAAAGCTCTGGCAGAATGTCCGTGAATTTCTCGATAAGGAATTCCCCGAGGCTGCAATGGTCTCCGAGTGGGGCGAACCCGATAAGTCCATTCAGGGCGGCTTCCATATGGACTTCCTGCTTCATTTCGGTCCGTCGCACTATAACGACCTTTTCCGCTGTGAAGAACCGTTTTTCTCCGAC
Organism: uncultured Ruminococcus sp.; assembly: GCA_900543105.1. GTDB lineage: Bacteria > Bacillota > Clostridia > Oscillospirales > Ruminococcaceae > UMGS363. The sequence continues at coordinate 16,256 of UQQA01000040.1, forward strand.
AGAGGAAAGGGCGACATCTCCGAATTTGTTGCAAAATATAAGGAAAACTACGAAAAATCGGAACGCAAGGGACTTATCTGTATCCCATCGGGCAACCACGATATGGACAGACTTGCGCGCACTATCCACGGCGACAGCCTTAAAGTAGCATTCGCATTCCTGCTATCAATGCCGGGTGCACCTTTCATCTATTACGGTGATGAGATCGGTATGAGATATGTTGAAAACCTCACCTCGGTAGAGGGCGGATATGGCAGAACGGGTTCACGTTCACCTATGCAGTGGGATAATTCCACAAATGCAGGCTTCAGCAGCGCACCTGTCGAGATGCTTTATATCAAGCAGGACGAAGCGTCAGACCGCCCGACAGCTATATCTTCAATGGCAGACAAAAATTCGCTTTGGCACGAAATTCAGCGGCTTATCGCAATACGTCAGTCGCACGAAGCGCTTCTGAGCAAGGGTGGGATAGAGTTCGTCTATGCCGAAAAGAACGAATATCCGCTTGCATATATAAGAAGTGCAGACAGCGAGAAGATACTCGTTATCATCAACCCTGCCGCAAGAGAGGTCACATTTGATTTCGGCGAAAAGCTCGGTGAAATCATCTACACATTCGGCGGCAAGTCGGTACAGAACGGAACAAAGATAACCGTTCCGCCGTGCAGTGCAGGGTTTTATAAAATTCGGAATTAAGAATTCGGAATGCGGAATTATTTAAGGCTCCGCATATTTGTCACGAATTCCGTAGGGGCGGATTCTATATCCGCCGGCTGCAAACCCAACATTTTAGGCAAATTCTCCGTAGGGGACAGGTTTCTGGCCCGCGCCGCAAGGCGTTATAATATATAAGAACAACCTTGTTTTTATTGAATTGATGTTTTCTGTTTGTTTCCCATAGCTGTTCATACTGCGTCTGCAAGCAAATATACTCACTTCGTTAGCATATTTGCTTGCAGAGGATATTTTTTTAAGAAAATAGAATTGGCGCAATTCACATTTTTAGGTTTACGGAACTGATTTCTCACGTTCTGTTTTACCGTCTTGGTGTGAATTGCGCCTTTTTAATCTATTATTGATTACGTTTTTGCGGCAAGTTTTGATTGTAAGTTTAAGGAATTTCGCTCTCTGCGGAGAGCGACAATGGGACTCCG
>UQQA01000041.1 GCA_900543105.1 uncultured Ruminococcus sp.
AAGCCTTTGAAAAGGCTTGACCTAAACTTTAATTTTTTTACTCACGATGTTTAAAAAAAATCGGCGGAGCAATTCCGCCGAAAATTTTTATGCATTTGGATTGACGATCTGTCGCCAGTCGAGGTCGCCTCTTTCAAGTGCGTGTATAAGTGCTTCCGCTGTTGCAATATTCGTTGCAACGGGGATATTGTGAACATCGCAAAGTCTTAAAAGGTTCATTTCGTTAGGCTCATGCGGCTTGGGGGAAAGCGGATCGCGGAAAAACAACAGCAGGTCGATCTCGTTGCAGGAAATTCTTGCGCAGATCTGCTGGTCGCCGCCCTGAGAACCGCTGAGGTAGCTTTTTATATTAAGTCCTGTTGCCTGGGCAACCATCTTTCCTGTTGTTCCTGTTGCACAAATATTATGCTTTGAAAGAATTCCGCAATATGCAATGCAGAATTGTACGAGTAGTTCTTTTTTCGAGTCGTGTGCAATAAGTGCGATATTCATTGGACGAAACTCCCCTTCTTTTTATATTTTCTATTCCGATCGATGCATCAACGCATCGTTTATGCCTTACTGGAGAAGCATTTTGAAGCTGAGCGGAACATCTTCACCCTTTATGCGGCGCGAGATAGCATCAAATGCCTTGAATGCGTTTGAACCTGATGGGAGCGGAACGCCCTTGCCCGTGGAGATAACGACTGCATCATCGTTCGGGATAACGCCGATAAGCTGAACGCCGACCGTATCGATGATATCGTCAAGATCCTTGATGATATCCGACTGGAATATCTCGGGGTCGATCTTGTTGATGATAAGACGCTGTTTCTTGTTTCCGCGCTTATAGAACTCATCGGACATAGCACGCGCGTCACGAACGCAGATTGGATCGGGCGTTGTGTTGATGAGGATAAGGTCGGACTGTTCAACAACATCGAAAACGCTTTCATTCGTACCTGCGGAGGTGTCAACGATTATGTACTCATAATATTTTCTCATTTCCTCGCAGATGCGCTTGATAGTCGCTGCATCGACCTTGGAGAACGGGTCTTCGGGGGCGCACACGAGGCTGAGGTTTGAAGCTATCTTAACGGGCGTGGTAGCCTGATAAACATCGACCTGACCCGAAATTACCGAGCCGAGGTCGTATTTTACATCGTCCTTTACGCCGAGCATGATATCAAGGCAGCGAAGTCCGAAGTCAAGTTCTATGATAAGGGTCCTGTGACCCTGTTTTGCAAGAGCGAAGCCAAGTTCGGCACAGATAGTGGATTTTCCCGTACCGCCTTTACCTGATGTTATAGCAATGATCTTGGACATATAAAACACCTTCCTGTAACAAAGAAAATAGTACCGCAGCGCAGTATTACCGCATACGGATTTCAATTATTTACATTGTACCACATTTTTAGTAAAACTCCAAGTGTTTTTTTATTAATCTGCACATTTTTGTCAAGTTAGCTTGTATTTTATTAACTCTTTTGTGAGTTTTGCACATAAAATAAGCGCGCAAACCATATTGAAAAAAACGGTCTGTGCGCTTTGTTTGATATTATTATTGTGTGACGCTCTCCGATGAAGATATGTTCGTTGTGACGGAAGCAACGTCCGTAACCGTGTTTTCGTCAAGTCCTGCGAGCTGTGAGGCCTTTTCCCCGTCGGAAATGCTGTTAGGCGAAACCACCTTGTAGTTCTTGTCGAGATATGCTTCGATGAACTGGCGTATCATAAATTTGGAATATTCGCCGTGCTCAACGAATCCCGAAAATGCGATAACGGGGTCTTCCGAGGGGTAAAAGCCGATGAACGACGAACCCGTGTCCTCGGCAGAAGTCATCTGCGGAGTACCCGTTTTGATAGCCGCCTGCTCGGGAAGCTCCGAGAGGAGATAGTTCGTGTAATAATCCTTGATGGCAGGGTAGGAGTAAGGAACAAAGTTCGCAGCATTTTCCATACCTGCGATGATACTGTCGAATGTCACGCCCGTTGCATCGGGAACAGTCGCGGCAACAGTCGGCTGAGTTTTGACAACAAGCCTATCCATGTTATAAGTGTAAACGCTGTCAACAACATAGGGCTTGTAGCGGGTTCCGCGGTTCGCGATAGTGTTCGCCTGCATTGCAAGCTGGAGCGGAGTTGCGTAGGTCTCCGACTGACCGATAGCAGCCTGAACAACAAGTCCTGCCTGCCATTCAAGGCGGCGCTCCCGGAAGCTTTCGGGCGTTGCGAAATAGCCAACCATATCGCCCGTTTCTATGCCCGTGTTCTGACCGAAGCCGTAAAGCTTTGCGTAGCTCGCAAGACGGTCTATGCCAAGCTGTCTGCCCGTTTCATAGAAGAAGATATTGCAGGATTTTTCAATGGCAGTGACAACGTTTATCCTGCCGTGATAGCCCGTGCATTTCGGCTTATAATCGTCCCAGTAGGTATAGACCTGATTACAGGTGATGAGCGTACTTGGGGTGATGATGCCCTCGTTAAGACCTGCTGTTGCGGTGACGGTCTTGAATGTCGAACCGGGTCGGTAAAGTCCCGAGGTCGCGCGGTTTATGAGCGGTGAATTTTCGCCGTTCGCAACGAGTGAATAGTTGTTGAGGTAATCGTTGATGTTATAAGTAGGAGATGTCGCCGCCGCTATGACAGCACCCGTTTTGGCATCCGTTACAACGATAGCGCCTGCGTTTGCATTTTCGCCCTTTTTATTTGCCGAGGTCTGATCTTGCAGCCACGTTATATGATTTTCAAGTATCTGCTGGACCTTCTGCTGATAGTCCATATCTATCGTGAGCTTTACGGTGTTTCCGGGGACTGTTTCCTTTGTTATCGTGTCCGATGAAACGATCCCGTTGAGAAGTTCAAGTTCACGCGTTCCGGCTGTTCCCCGCAGCTGACTTTCCATAGCCTTTTCAACGCCGCTCTTTCCGAGAACATCATTGAGCATATAGCCGCTGTCTTTGAGTGTTTCATACTCCTCGGCGTTTATCGAGCCGACCGTTCCGACAAGGTGCGGAGCATAGTTGTTGTCCTCATAAACACGGATAGCTTCTTCGGCAACGTCCATTCCCTCCAGCTCAAAAGCAGCTTCTTTAAGCTTTACAACGCTTTCCATGGGAACGTCCTCTGCGAGCGTGTAGCGGTTCGCAAGGGAGAAGCTTCGTATCGTCATTTCGTAGCGTATACCGACGATCATTCGCTTTTGGCGGACTGTATAGCCTTCGTCCACATCGTAAAGGTCGAGCATCGCATCGATACATTCCTCCGCAGTCGCATAAGGCTGAACGGAGATGTTTTTCCGCAGCTTTGCGATGTCCGAATCGCGCATTTCGAGGAAGCTGTACGGCGTATTTTCGCTTATCGGGAGAGAATCGTTCCAGCCAACGCCGTCCTCATCGAGAATTTCCGCAATGCGCAGGACTATTCTGTTTATCTCCTGCGTATCGGAGGAAAGGAACGCCTTTTCGAGTATTACATTGTAGCCGACCTTGTTGCTGACAACGGCTTTTCCCGCAGCGTCAACTATCTCGCCGCGCGGTGCGCTTATATCCTGCGTTACGGTTCGGGTGCTTTTTGCCTGTTCGAGGTATTTTTCACCGTCAACGATCTGCAGTTTCATCAGTGCGATAACGCACATCGACATTGCAAGCAGCACAAAGGCTATAAGTATGACCGATCTTATCTTTTTTGCGATTGAAGCGAAGTTCATATATTATTTCCTTTATTGAAGCGGAGGTTATTCTCTGACAATATTTTCGGATTTTTCCTCAACATAGGTTTCCCTGATAACGCCAAGACGTGTGGATAAAAAGCGTATGAGCGGATAAAATACCGCCGAGGCTATGACAGTGAAAAATATAACGGGCAGTACCTCGCGGAGATATATCGCGCCGTGGCTGTCATAATCCCATATCGAGTAGTAGAAAATATATCGGAAACCCGTTTGTACAAAAGCTGTCGCCGCCGTCAGCGCAAGAACGTTGACGATATGCCTGCGCATTATAAAATAAAACAGCAGCGAGGTCATAAGGCAGCACATCGTCAGGATAATGCCGTTCAGACCGAAGATGGTTCCCTCCGCACCGTCGAGCATAAGTCCTGCGATACAGCCGAGCAGCGCCGAATTGAACGGGTCTTCAAAAACTGCGATGCATATTGCCGTCGATACTATGAAAAGAGGTATTCTGTGCGCCGCACCCATTGTCGTCATAATGATATATTCGATAAAGAGCAGCAGAAAATATATTGCCCAGCGAAGCACCGAACGGAACTTTTCCTTGCGCCTTTTGATGTCTATGTTCAAAGCACAGCCCCCTTACCGATCGGTCTTTTTCTGACCCTCGAAGTCCGTAACAACGAATACCGTAGTCACGGAGAATGGGTCGGAGGCAGGCTTTATAAGGGCATATTTTGAAAGTCCGCTGTCCTCCATAACGATCTTTTCGACCGTTCCGACAAGCTGACCCGACGGGAAGGTCTCGCTTCCCGATGTGAAAACAATATCGCCGAGCATTATCTCAGCCGATTTGTCAATATAGCTCATTCTGCAAAGTCCGTCCGAAATGAATTCGTAGTCGCCCTCGAGAACGCCTGCCGCTTTTGTGCGGAGGACTGTAACTCCGACTGCCGACTTCGGCGAGAGAAGAGTTCTCACTCTCGAAGTGCTTTCCGAAACGTCATAGCATATCCCGACAAGCCCCTGCGAAGTGATAACGGGGTCGTTCGGTGCGATGCCGTCCTTTGCGCCCTTATCAATGGTGAACGAGCCGTATGGGTCATTCGCAGTTCTCGCGATTACAGTGCAGGGCGAAGAGAAAACGAAGTCCTCGTTGTCCTCTTTGAGCTGAAGAAGCTGTTTGAGCTCGGAATTTTCCGTTCGTATTTTGTCATAATCGATGATCTCGTTATAAAGCTGATTAAGGCGCTCACGGAGCTGCTCGTTTTCCTCGCGGTATTTTTTTGCATTTGCAAAGGTATCGATAGTTTCCGAAACCTTTGCGGAGATCGTGACCGAAGCTTTCTGAAAAGGCTCGGTTATCGCATCGAAGATCGATACTCCCATTATAGCATATCCGCCCGTTGTAAGGGAGTATATCATAAAGCCTATGAGAACAGCAATAACAGCCACGATTATCTTGAATTTTGTCGATTTGAAAAAGTCCCTCACATTATCATCTCCCTTATGTCATTATGCCTGTATAATGAGAATATTCCGAAAAGAGGCGGATATATCTATCCGCCCCGTTTTTATGTTGTAGATCAATAATATTTTGAATCGTCGTTGAGGACCTCGTGAAGCTTGTCGATGTCCTCAAGAACCTTGCCCGTGCCGTCCGCAACGCAGTCAAGCGGAGAATCGGCAATGTTTACGGGCATTCCCGTTTCCTTGTTGATAAGCTTGTCAAGACCTCTGATAAGTGCGCCGCCGCCTGCAAGGGTGATGCCCTGATCGATGATGTCGGCTGCAAGCTCCGGAGGAGTTTTTTCAAGTGTTACCTTGATAGCTTCGATAACGTGGGAAAGAGGTTCGGCAAGTGCTTCTCTGATCTCTGCCGATGTAACTGTGATGTTCTCGGGCAGACCGTTGAGAAGATTACGTCCCTTTATTTCCATATCGGTCTCCTGCTCCATCGGGAATGCGGAGCCGATAGCGATCTTGACATTTTCAGCGGTTCTTTCACCGATGAGAAGATTGTACTTCTTCTTGATGTAGTTGATGATAGCGGTGTCGAATGCATCGCCTGCGATACGGACGGAACGTGATGTAACGATGCCGCCGAGAGAGATAACGGCAACCTCGGAAGTACCGCCGCCGATATCAACGATCATAGAACCCTGCGGTTCGGAAACGGGGAGACCTGCGCCGATAGCGGCAGCCATAGGCTCTTCGATTATGTTTACACGCTTTGCACCCGAGTTTTCGGTAGCTTCCTTAACGGCACGGCGCTCAACGGCTGTGATGCCCGACGGGATACAGATTACAACTCTTGCCTTTGTGAAGAAAGAACCCTTGAGAGCCTTGCTGATGAATTCCTGAAGCATAGTTGTTGTCATCTCAAAGTCAGCGATAACGCCGTCCTTGAGGGGACGGACAGCAACGATAGAACCGGGAGTACGGCCGATAACGTCCTTAGCCTCCTGACCGACATATTTTGCTCTGTCCGTGCGGGTGTCAACAGCAACAACGGACGGTTCTCTTATAATAATGCCCTTGCCCTTCATGTAAACGAGGGTGTTGGCAGTTCCAAGGTCGATACCGATATCTTTAGTAAACATTTTTATCCTCCATAATAATGATTTATCCGACAAAGCCGATATGCTCGGCTGTTATTTTTAAGTAAAAACAGAGCCAAACGGCACTTATATTAATATTATACCACCATAAAACGCAGTCTACAACACTTTTTTCACGGTTTTTTTCAATTTCTGCATTTTTGGCTTTGTGAATAATACATAAAATTCAGAGAAAAAATTTTTAGTGCATTTTACACTAAACGTCATTCAAAATTTGAAAGGGATCAAGCCGTAAAGCGGCAATCAGCGCCCAATTTCACTGACAAAACGAGTGCCTTTTAAGCTGATACTAATCTCAATCAACCTATAGACAAACTCTCGGCTATAATAAGTTCATTCTGCGTCAAGCTCCCTTGTCAGGCGTGTTCTCCCCCAGTAGGGGGAGGTGTCGGCATAATGCCGACAGAGGGGCTGACCGACAGACCAGCCTGTCTGCGGTCGCTTTTCTTGACTGAACTTATTCTATCTGTCGATTTTGTCTATAGAACGATCGAGAATTAGTATGAGGCGTAAAATGCGCCGGAAATAACAAAGCAGACCTGTTTTTCAAAGGAAATATTCCGATAAAAAACAGGTCTGAGTTTGTTATTTATAACACCTTGCGGTGCGGAACACAGAAATTACACCTAAAATATTGGGTTTGCAACGGGCGGATATAAAATCCGCCACTACGATTTTTATTACATACTAACGGAGTATAAATAATTGCAATTACGAATTACGCGTTAAATTAATTCCGCATTCCGAATTCCTAATTCCGAATTAACCCAGTGGGTGTACCTTTTCGGGGATAAGCTCATTCATGTGGTTCGTTGCCGAAGCTGTAAGGTCGTATTTGTAGTATTCATAGCTTTCGCCGCTTTTCTGCGGATCCATCCATGTCATTACGCCGTTCCAGCCGTTGTTGAAGCAGTATTCGTACTTCTGAGCCGAAGTGAGGTTCATCTGCGCTTCATCATCGTTCGGAGTTTCGCCGATTATAGCAGGCTTTGTTCCGTCAAGTCCGAAGTCAACGGGGGACTTGTCAAACGGGTGGGGCATACTTGAAAGCATCCATGCATAGTAGTGAGGGCTGTAGAAATCAAGGTAAGCATCATCAAGTCCCGTGAGCTGCTTCAGGAACTCATCGGATACATAGTTTCCGTCATATTTGTCGGAGTTGTACTTTATCATTCCCATTCCGACCGTTGCAAGAATATCGGAATTTTCGTGGATAACGGACGCACATTTGCCGAAGAAGTAGGAAAGGTACTCAAAACCTACCTTGCCGCACTCGTCATTTTCCTTTACCCAGTCAGGTTCGTTCATGATATCGATGCCGAAGATATATTCGCAGTTTCCGTAGCGTTCGCAGAAGGTCTTGACGTAATTTTCAGCGAAAGCATCGGTCATTTCCTTGCTCATTATGAGGTTTCTCCACTTGTCGCCTGCGCTGAATTTTGCAGTGCCTTTGAAGTGGTCGAACGAGAGGAGAGTAGGCATAACATAGACTTTGTATTTTTCGGCAATTGCGAAAAGCTTGTCAAGGTCTGTCCAGTGTCCCTCTGTGATGCTCTTTACTTCGCCCGTAGTTTTGAGCTGGATAATGTTTTCGCCCGAGCAGTTTATCCATATTCTTGTGCAGTTCACGTTGTCTGCCGCAAGCTGTGCAAAGGTCTTGTCCCAGAACTCTTCGTCCATATTTCCGTCAAAGTCGTTCCACTTTTCCCACGGAGTGTTCGTGCCGTTGATCCAAAGCTCCTTGCCGTCCACCATAAACTTTGTGCCGTCAACGCTTACTCTTGCCGAAGCAGACGGTTCTGCGACAGTTTCCGTTTCCGCCGCATTATCGGCTGAAGCATCTCCGCCCTTTGAGCAGGCAGAGAACGAGAACAGCATTGTGGCTGCGAGAAATGCCGCTGATACTTTTTTTAAATTTACCATTATTTATCCTCCCCATTTATTGAATCATACCTGCGCAGGAACTGCTTGGTACGCTCATTTTTCGTGTTGACGAAAACCTCATCGGGCGTTCCCTCTTCAACGATAACGCCGCCGTCCATAAAGATAACGTGGTCGGCAACTTCCCTTGCGAAAGCCATTTCGTGCGTAACGATGACCATTGTCATTTTGTCCTTGGCAAGCTCTTTTATTACTTTGAGAATCTCACCCGTAAGCTCGGGATCGAGCGCCGAAGTCGGTTCATCGAAGAACAGCACCTCGGGGTTGAGAGCGAGCGCCCTTGCAATGGAAACACGCTGCTGCTGACCGCCCGAAAGCTCGCAGGGATAGGCTTTAGCCTTGCTTTCAAGCCCCATTTTGCGGAGAAGCTCCATAGCCTTTTTCTCGGCTTCGTCCTTAGGCATTTTGAGGACGCAGACGGGGGCTTCGGTGATGTTGCGAAGCACATTCATGTGAGGAAAAAGGTTGAAATTCTGGAAAACGAGTCCTATTTTTAAGCGAATTTCGCGAAGCTCCGCATTGGAAGCATAAACAGGCTTGCCGTTCGTATAACCCGTCACAAGGTCGTGTCCGCAGACGGTAACATTGCCGCCGCCGAGCTTTTCAAGCTGATTTATGCAGCGGAGCATCGTCGATTTGCCGCTTCCCGACGGACCGATGACAGCAACGACTTCGCCCTTTTCAACATTGAACGAGATATCCTTGAGGACTTCGAGGTCGTCAAAGCTTTTTGAAAGATTTTTTACTTCAAGAATTGCCATCTGAACGATAGTCCTTTCCGAATTATTTGTAATAGTCAAGCTTTTTCTCAACAGCGGAGAAAATAAGCGTCAGTATCGCATTCATCGCAAAGTAGAAAACGCCTGCGATGAAAAGCGGTATAAGGTTGCTGTATGTTACCATAAGCTCTTTCGACTTACGGAAAATTTCGATATAAGCGATGACCGAAGCGAGCGAGGTGTCCTTTACGAGCGTGATAACCTCGTTTGCGCCTGCAGGAACGATGCGCTTTATGACCTGTGGAAGAATAATGCGGAAGAAGGTTTGCATCTTCGTAAATCCGAGTGCCGCAGAAGCCTCATGCTGACCCTTTGGGATAGCCTCGATGCCGCCTCTGAATATTTCGGCAAAGTAAGCCGCATAGTTGAGAGCAAAAGCAACGATAAGCGCCGTGAACTGGTATGAGTCACTTCGGATATCGATACCCGTCAGATGTCCCGCTTTCTGGAGCATCGGGATAGCATAGTAGATAGTGATTATCTGGAGCATGAGCGGAGTGCCGCGCATGATAAGGATATACAGATTGATAAGCCACGAAACGGGCTTGAACGGGCATTTTTTTATAAGCGCAACTATCATTCCGAGCGGAATGGAGAAAAGAAGCGTAAAGAAGAAAACCTTCAGTGTCGGGAGCAGATATTTTGCGATAATACCGACACAATTCAGAATATCATCGAAATGCAAATAATTCACCTCATTAAAACGTACTTCTTTAATTATACAATATCGGCGCAGAAAAAGCAAGGGAAAAAGCAATAAAATTTTAGCTTGAAATTGCAGTAAAGTGACAGCGGATTAATGCATAATTCGTAATGCGTAATGCGTAATAATGCAATGCAGAGCATTGCATGCTGGAAATCACTGACAATCAAAACGGCGCAATTCACATTTGGGGTCACGAAATTGTATTTCGTTTCCCTTTATGATGTGAATTGCGCTGTTTTAGTATTGTTTTCGCTGCTGAGATCATTATTTAGGGGGCTTGGCTGAAATTACGCATTACGAATTACGCATTACGCATTAAAATAATTCCGAATTAATCAGCAAACCTTATAGTTCCCGAGCTTATGGCTTTTTCTTCGCCGTTGTCGCAGCGGACGAGAAGCCTGCCTTTTTCGTCGATGCCGTGACAGTCGGCGGTGAACATATCCTCGCCCTGCGTTATAGTTATTCTTCTGCCGATAACGTTTGAACGTCTTACATATTCTTTCATAAACTCGCCGCTGCCGATATTGTCGAGCTGTTCTTCAAGGCAATTGAGTATTTCCGCAGCCAGAAGGTTTCGCGAAACGTTATGGTGAACTTCCATTTTTATCGAGGTCGCAATATTCGCGAGGTCTTCGGGGAACGATGAATTCTGCACGTTTACTCCCATTCCTATTACGGCATACTCAAGTCCGCCCTGTTCAACGTCAACTGCAGCCTCGGTGAGGATACCGCAGACCTTTTTATCATTGATATAGATATCGTTGACCCATTTTATCCTGCACTCTACCTCGGGGGCAACTTTTTCTATCGCCTGAGCGACCGCAACTGCGGCGCAGCTTGTGACGAGGAGCGAACTGTCGAGCGAGAGCTTTGGCCTGATTATAACGCTCATATAAACGCCCATTCCGAGCGGAGAATGGAACTTTCGTCCGAGCCTGCCCTTGCCGCCCGTCTGTATCTCCGCGATAACGGTAGTGCCGTGTACAGCGCCGTAATGAGCAGCTTCTTTCGTGAATGAATTCGTTGAATCTATCTCACGGTAAACATCGAGCTTTCTGCCGAGAGCCCTTGTTTTAAGGTATGGTCTTATTGCCTGCTCGCTGAGGAGGTCATTCGATTCTTCAAGGCAGTATCCGCGGTTCGTAACTGCCGAAATGGAGTAGCCCTCGCTTCGGAGAGTATTTACGGCTTTCCAGACTGCCCCTCTTGTTACTCCCACCGTATTTGAAATTTTTGTGCCTGAAACTGTTTTGCCTTTGTTTGCCTCAAGAACGGCAAGCACCCTGTCTTTTAACGCCATTATTTACACCCTTAAAATACGGGCGAAGCTCTGAACACGCCTGCCCTTTTTATAATATGATATGTATTAATATTATACATCGATAGTGTGAACTATTCTATCACAAATAATGTACTAAATCATAATATAGAGTAAATGGATTTGGAGAGTGTATGATCAATATGGTTGATTTCACGGGTATATTAAGGCTTCTGATGCTTATTGTTGCCGTTTCCTCCGACGGTTTCTGCGCGGCGTTCGGCTTGGGTGCTTCGGGGATAACGATACCGCCCAAGTCGGCAGCCGTGATAAGCGCATCGGGGGCGGCTTTTCTCACTCTGTCAGCGGCGCTCGGCGGAACGGCGGTGCGGTTTATCCCGAGCGGTGTCTGCACGGTGATATCGAGTGCTATCCTTGTGCTGCTGGGATTTTTTAATATTTTTCACAAGGCTTTTGAGAGGCTCTGCGATAAGCTGCCCGAGGGTTCGCGGCTTCGTGTGTGCCTTTCGGACGAAGAAGCCGACAGCGACCGTTCAAAGGACATATCCTGCAAAGAAGCACTCGTCCTCTCGGCGGCGCTCTCGGCTGATTCGCTCGCGGCAGGATTGGGAGCAGGCTTCGGAGCAGTGCCGATGCTGCCGATAGCGGTCCTGTCGTTCGTGATAGGGTTTGCTTTTGTGGTTTCGGCAAATTATCTCGGGAAAAAAGCATCAGCCAAGAAAAAGCTTGACCTGAGAGGACTGTGCGGAGCTTTGCTTATCGTTTTTGCAATAATAAGCCTTTGATTTAAATTCGGAATGCGGAATTCGGAATTATTTTTGATTCGCGCATTTGTCACGAAATACCCGAATTCCGTAGGGGCGGATTCTATATCCGCCCGTTACACCCCTGTATTTTATTGGTGTTTAGTATTACAATAAACGAACGTCCCTATTTTCATCGGATAAAGCCGTTGAAAATAGGGACGTTTTTGTTAAAAAATTGCATGCCGAAAATTGCTGTCACGATTCGGTACGGGAAACCCGTCCACTACAGAAATTTTGCCTAAATGTTGGGCTTGCAACGGGCGGATATTGAATCCGCCCCTACGGTTTTCGTTACAAATTAACGGAATATAAATAATTCCGCATTCCGAATTCCTAATTCCGAATTATTACTTGAACGCTTTGATGGATTCTTCGATCTTCGCCATCTTTTCGAGAGCCTTTGCAAGCTTTGCCTTTTCTGCTTCTACCTGCTGCTGCGGTGCTTTTGCGAGGAATCCCTGATTATTGAGCTTGCCCTGAGAGAAGTCGATATCCTTCTGTACGGCTTTCTTTTCCTTGTCAAGACGTGCAAGCTCCTTTTCCTTATCTACGAGCTGGTCGAGAGGTATAAAGATCCTTGCACTGTCGGTAACTACCGTTACAGCATCGGGCATATCTACCTTATCGGTGATCTCAACCTCGGATGCGGAGGCAAGTCTTTCAAAGAAGAGTACACCCTGCTCGAAGGTTGCTTTTTCGGCAGTTTCGATATGGAGCGCTGCCTTTACGGACGGCGGAACGTTCATCTCTGCACGGCGGTTTCTGACAGCTTTGATAGCGGTGATGATCTTCTCAAAGCTTACTTCGTCATCGGCGAAGTCAAGTGCGCTGTCGTAAACGGGGAAGTCAGCAAGCATAATTGCGCCCTCGCCCTCGCAGAGTGTCTGCCATATCTCTTCCGTGATGAACGGCATAAACGGGTGGAGGAGCTTGAGCATACCCTTCATTACCCAGACGAGTACCTGCTGTGCGGTCTGTGCAGTTTCGCCGCCTGCCTGGATTCTCGGCTTTGTAAGCTCGATATACCAGTCGCAGTAAACGTCCCAGATGAAGTCATAGAGCTTTGAAACAGCAACGCCAAGTTCAAAGCTTTCGAGATTCTGATTTACTTCCTTGGCGAGAGTATTGAATTTGCTTACTACCCACTTGTCCTCGATATTGAGGTTCTTCGGGAGTTCTGCTGCCCTGAAATCGTCGGGGAGGTTCATCATAATGAATCGGGATGCGTTCCAGAGCTTATTTGCGAAGTTACGGGAAGCCTTTACCTTGTCCTCCATATAACGCATATCGTTGCCCGGTGCGTTGCCCGTTGCGAGCATAAAGCGGAGAGCGTCTGCGCCGTACTTGTCGATCTCAACGAGCGGGTCAACGCCGTTGCCGAGCGACTTGGACATCTTTCTGCCCTGTGAATCTCTTACAAGTCCGTGGATAAGGACTGTGTTGAACGGAACTTCGCCCGTATGCTCTATTCCGCTGAACATCATTCTTATCACCCAGAAGAAGATGATATCATAACCCGTAACGAGTGTATTTGTAGGATAGAAATATTTGAGGTCTTCGGTCTGTTCGGGCCAGCCGAGTGTGGAGAACGGCCAGAGTGCCGAGCTGAACCATGTATCGAGCGTATCGCTGTCCTGACGCATCGGCTTTCCGCACTTAGGACAAACTGCGCCGTCTTCCTTTGTTACGACCATTTCGCCGCAGTCATCGCAGTAGAAAGCAGGTATCTGATGACCCCACCAGAGCTGACGGGAGATACACCAGTCCTTGATATTTTCGAGCCAGTGATAGTAAATTTTATCGAAACGCTCGGGGACGAATTTTGTCTTGCCCGTTTTAACCGCTTCGATAGCAGGCTTTGCAAGGGGTTCCATCTTAACGAACCACTGTGTTGAAACTCTCGGTTCAACGGTAGTTCCGCAGCGGTAGCAAACGCCGACGTTATGGTTGTAGTCTTCTACCTTGATAAGAGCGCCCTCTGCTTCGAGGTCGGCAACGATAGCCTTTCTTGCTTCGTATCTGTCCATGCCTGCATACTTAGGATAGTCGGCTGTGATCTTTGCATCTTCTGTGAGAACGTTGATAACGGGGAGCTTGTGGCGAAGTCCGACTTCAAAGTCGTTCGGGTCATGTGCAGGAGTGATCTTTACAACGCCCGTACCGAAGTCTGTTTCAACATAATCATCGGCAACGATAGGAATTTCACGGTGAACTATCGGGAGGATAACTGTCTTGCCGACGAAGTCCTTGTAACGCTCGTCAGCAGGGTTTACAGCAACGGCTGTATCACCGAGAAGAGTTTCGGGACGTGTTGTGGCAAGCTCGATATATCCGCTGCCGTCGGAAAGGGGATAGCGGAGATGCCAGAAATGACCTGCCTGATCTTCGTAATTTACTTCCGCATCGGAAATAGAGGTCTTGCAGTGAGGACACCAGTTGATTATCCTCTCACCTCTGTAGATAAGTCCCTTGTTATAAAGGTTTACGAAAACTTCACGGACAGCCTTGTTGCAGCCCTCGTCCATTGTGAAGCGCTCTCTCGACCAGTCGCAGGAGCAGCCGAGCTTTTTGAGCTGTTCGACGATCCTGCCGCCGAACTTTGCTTTCCATGCCCATGCTCTTTCCATAAATGCCGATCTGCCGATCTGTTCCTTGGTAAGACCCTCTTCAGCCATAGCCGCAACGATCTTAGCTTCGGTCGCTATAGCAGCGTGGTCAGTGCCGGGCAGCCAGAGTGCTGAGTAGCCTCTCATACGCTTCCAGCGGATAAGGATATCCTGCAAAGTTTCGTCAAGGGCGTGACCCATGTGGAGCTGTCCCGTGATGTTCGGAGGGGGGATAACGATAGTGTATGGTTCTTTCTTCGGGTCAACGCTTGCCTTGAAGCACTCGTTGTCCATCCAGTATTTATAAATTTTGTCCTCTACCTCGCCGGGTTCGTAGAGCTTCGGAAGCTCTTTTTTCATATTAATATTCCTCCATTCAGATTTATATATATCATAAATTATTATGCCATAAAAAAGCTCTGCCGTCAATAACCGAGGAACGTCATTCCGCGGTAATTCAGCAATTTTTCTTCATTTTGTTACGAAAACAATGTAGGGGGACGGGGAACCCGACTCCTACAGTATTTATTTGAAAATGCAGATATATAGTCGTTATTTCTCGGGATAAAACACTCTCAGCTTGTTTTTCACGGGGTAAGGCTCGGAAATATCGGCAAGACCGCATAAATAATCAATGCTGACATGGTAGAGCACCGCAAGCTTCGCCGCATGGGAGATAGGAATGTCGATAGCGCCGCTCTCATACCGTGAATATATCGACTGGCTGACATAAAGGTAGTCGGCTATCTGCTGCTGGGAGTAACGGTGGCTTCGCCGAAGCTCCTTAAGCCTTAGTTTCATTCAGCGCCTGCCGTTTCCTGTATTTTGATATACTTATCGTAATAATGTTTAATGATATCACGCCTTGTAATAATTCCTGCGAAGCAGCCTCTGTCATCGACAACCGGAAGAAAGTTCTGATCCATTACCTGCATAACAAGCTCGTCAAGCTGAGCCGTGACCTTTATCGGCGGATTCCAGCCCTTGCGGATATAGTCGCCGACAGTGCAGTCGCCCATTTCCTCGGGCGAAAAGAGGTGGTCGTCCATTATCGCACGAAGAAAGTCACCCTCGCTGACAGTTCCGACGTAAACGCCGCTGCGGTCGATAACGGGGATAGCGGTGTAGCTGCTGTTTCGCAGGCAGTTGTATCCTTTTTCAAAGGTATCGTCATCATAAAGGAATTCGACTGTGTTTTTGGGGTGAAGCAGAAACAGAATATTCATAGCTTGTCCTTTCCGTTGTAGGTCGGTCAAAATTTCCGCACGGTGAAAACTTAAACAAATTTTATTTTACCATATTATTATGAAAATTGCAAATATTTTTTATAAAATCGCAGAAACTGTTGAAAACCACCGTTTAAAGCTTGTTAAACCGTAAAAAATTTGTCAAGTTGTTTATTGAAACATAGCGAAGTTTAGTTTATAATATTTAAGGCGGTTTTAAAACGGGTTTAAAACCCTGTTAAAAGGCTGTCAAATAATGTCAAAGATTATGATTAAAAGAAAATGGAAGGTGTATTATGAAACTGAAAAAAATCATCGCTGCGATCTCCGCAGCAGCAGTTCTTATGCTCGCAGGCTGTTCTTCTGACACAGCTGACAACGGTTCTGCCGATGCAGCATCGGACAGCGCATCAGCATCGACTATCCAGTACGCAAAGGAAGATATCAAGGTCGGCGTTATCCACATCGGCAACCCTGCTGACGGCTCCGGCTACTCCTACACACACGATGTCGGTATTCAGGATATGCAGGCTGCTCTCGGACTTTCCGATGACCAGATCATCAGAAAGAACAACGTAAGCGACGGCGATCCTACAGCTACTGAAACAGCTATCAGAGAGTGCATCGAAGCAGGCTGCAACATCATCTTCGGTACAAGCTGGGGATATATGGACACAATGGAAGCTCTCGCAGACGAGTTCCCGAACGTTGTTTTCTCCCACGGCACAGGCTATAAGAACAACGGCAAGAATATGAACAACTACTTCGGCAGAATTTATCAGGCAAGATATCTCTCCGGTATCGTTGCAGGTATGAAGACCGAATCCAACCTCATCGGCTACGTTGCAGCAATGGGCAGCGAAAACTCCGAGGTCACAGGCGGTATCGATGCATTTGCTATCGGCGTTGCTTCCGTAAATCCCGATGCAAAGATCTATGTTAAGGTAACAAACAGCTGGTATTCTCCTACAGAAGAAACAAACGCTGCAAAGGCTCTTATCGCTGAAGGCTGCGACGTTATCGCACAGCACTGCGATACTCCCAACCCACAGCTTGAAGCTGAAAGCGCAGGCGTATGGGGCGTTGGCTACAACAGTGATATGATCAAGGACGCACCGGGCGCAACACTCACATCTGTTGAATGGCACTGGGGCGCATACTATACTCAGGCTGTACAGCAGGTTATTGACGGCACATGGAACTGCGAGAACTACTTCGGCGGCATGGCTGACGGACTTCTCGATATCTCCGACCTCAACTCCGCACTCTGCACAGATGAAATGCAGGCAAAGGTTGACGAAGCAAAGAACGAGATCCTCAACAACGGCTTCAACGTATTTGACGGCGTTCTCGAAACCAACGACGGTTCAACAGTAGGCGAAGAGGGTTCAACTCTCGACGATGCAACTATCAAGGGCGGCATCAACTGGTATTACAAGAACGTTGAGGTCAAGTAATTAATTCGGAATTGTGAATTCGGAATTCGGAATTATTTGCAAAGCTGACATTTGATCTTAAAATCGGGTGGATATAATATCTGCCCGATTTTTTATTTATACTAAACACCATTTAAAATTTGGAAAAAATCAAGCCG
>UQQA01000042.1 GCA_900543105.1 uncultured Ruminococcus sp.
AATAATTACTGAAAAATACAAACTCGGAAAAACAAGCAAACGTTTTCATTGTAAACCGGAATTTTGTACATGCCGTTTTGTCACAGTATAAACAGATCGGGATCACAACTATACTATTTATATAGGAATATTTCCGAAGAAAATGTCCGCCGCTCGGTGTCCGAAAGCGGATCCCGCGCGCTTCCGGGTGAACAGTGCCTTTCCTTTGAATTGTCAACTCTTGTTTATTTTGTCATATATCATTGAAAAAGAGGGTAAAAATAGCTAAAAAGTCTTAAACGATTAAGCCAACTTTACCAAAAAAATCAACGAAAGAGATAAAAAGCGGAATTTCACTTGACAAAGTGAATCAAAATGTTTAGAATTATGATAGTTAGGTGAAATATTTTTGAACTATATTTTCCTGATCCCATATTTTATTCTGATTTTATCCCAATGCAGGCTTTTCGGAGGTTGAATTGAATTGATCCGCAATACTGAAGATCTCTCCGATAAAGAGCTTATAGATGTCATTCACAGTGATGGAGGTCAGCAGAGCAGGGAAAGCAAGGACGCAGCTTCCGTAATAATTTCACGTTATATGAAGCTCGTGCTGAAAAGAGCGCATACCTATTCGGACAATTGCTCCGACCTTGAAGATCTCACACAGGAGGGGCTGCTCGCACTTTGCAATGCTATAGAAAGCTTCGACTGCGAAAACGGCGCAAAGTTTTCTTCCTTTGCCGATGTCTGCATCACGAACCGCATCAAAACGGCGGCTCAGACTATCGCAAAGCACAAGCAGAACGATATGACTGTTATTGCCGATGAGAACGACATCGCAGACGCAGATTCCTCACCCGAGAATATCTGCCTTGAAAAAGAAAGCGGCATAAGGATAGAAAAAATGATAAGATCGGTGCTTTCACCGCTCGAAGCAAGGGTTTTCGGGCTTTATCTTGACGGAAGAAGCTACCGTGAGATCGCAGAGATGCTCGGCATTTCGGAAAAATCGGCGGATAATGCCGTGTTCAGAATAAGAAAAAAGCTGAAAATGCTCCTCGGAAAATGAGAAGCTTTCATAATATGGCCAAGTAGCTTAAAGTTCAGAGCGTTGTTCTTTCCACAAAAGGCAAAGGTGTCGGTGCAAGTCCGTCCTCAGGTCTAAAATCTATTATTTTTTAAGCGAGGGAAATCAAAATGTACGAAGACAAGACATTAGTTTGCAAGGAATGTGGAAAAGAGTTCGTATTCACAGCAGGCGAGCAGGAATTCTATGCTGAAAAAGGCTTTGTAAACGAACCACAGAGATGCAAGGCTTGCCGTGATGCAAGAAAGAACAGCACAAGAACAGAAAGAGAAATGTTTGAAGCAACATGCGCTTCCTGCGGCAAGGTTGCAAAGGTTCCTTTCAGACCGAGAGAAGACCGTCCTGTATACTGCAGCGAGTGCTTCGCAAAGATGAAGGAAGAGGGCTAAGTCCTATCCGCAATGCTTTCAACGGTGAAAAACCAGCGTGTTTTTCACCGTTTTTCTTTTTTGCTTGCAATTTTGAATAAAATATGATATAATATTCCGTGAAATTTTTCATTGAAAGGTTCGATAGAAATGGATTATATCTTTTCGGATAAGGTCAGCTCACTCCAGCCGTCCGTTATCAGAGAAATTCTTAAATTCACCTCCGATCCCGAGGTCATTTCGCTCGCCGCAGGAAACCCTGCCCCCGAAGCTTTCCCCGTAAAAGAGATCGCAGGCATCACAGCAGGACTTCTTGCCGAAAATCCCATAAACGCCCTCCAGTACAGCGTTACAGAGGGTTATACACCTCTCAGAAACCGCCTTAAAGAACGTATGAAAAAAGCCGGCTGCTTCGACGAAAATTCGGACGAGCTTATCATCACCTCGGGCGCACAGCAGGCGAACGAGCTTGCCTGCAAAGTCCTGCTCAACGAGGGCGACACGCTTTTCTGCGAAGCGCCGTCCTTCATCGGCAGCCTTAACGCTTTCAAATCCTATAACGTAAACCTCGTCGGCATTCCCATGGAAGAGGACGGAATGAAGCTTGACGCTCTCGAAGAAGCGCTCAGGACTGCCAATAAGCCGAAGCTTATCTACATTATCCCGAACTTCCAGAACCCAACGGGTCTTTGCACCTCGCTCGAAAAGAGAAAAGCTATCTATGAGCTTGCGAAGAAGTACGGCGTTATGATACTCGAGGACAACCCTTATGGCGACATTCGCTTTGCGGGTGAAAATATCCCGTCCATCAAGACTATGGATAAGGACGGCATCGTTATTTATTCGAGAACATTCTCGAAAACACTTGCACCCGGACTTCGTGTAGGCTATGTCAGCGCACCGAAGCCTGTCATTCAGAAAATGGTAGTCTGCAAGCAGGTCTCGGACGTACACACGAACATCATGGCGCAGATGATATGCGATGAATACCTCAAAAATTACGATATGGACGCTCATCTTGAAGAAATAAGAGCTGTCTACCGCCACAAATGCGGACTTATGCTCGACGAGATCGACAAGAACTTCTCCAAGAAGATAACCGTTACAAAGCCCGAGGGCGGTCTGTTTATATGGGCAACTCTCCCCGAGGGCAGCGATATGATGGGCTTCTGCAATACTGCTGTTCAGAAGTACAAGGTCGCAGTTGTTCCCGGAACGGCTTTCCTCATTCACGAAACCGACAAGACGAGCTCGTTCCGTCTCAATTTCTCCACGCCGACCGATGAACAGCTTATAAAAGGCTGCGAAATTCTCGGAAAGCTCTCCAAAGAAATGTTCCAAGATTAAATTAAAATAAAGGAAGTGCTATTATGCCTGAAATCGAAAAGAAAAAAATTATTCTCAGCGGTATCCAGCCCTCGGGCGCATTCACACTCGGAAACTATGTCGGCGCTATCAAGAACTGGGCACAGCTCCAGAACGACTACGACTGCCTCTATATGATCGCCGATATGCACGCTATCACGGTACGTCAGGACCCTGCAAAGCTCCGCAAAAACACTCTTGAAGCTTATGCGGCTATCCTTGCCTGCGGCGTTGACCCTGACCGTTCGATCGCTTTTATCCAGTCACACGTTCCCACACACGCACAGCTCAACTGGCTTCTCGCCTGCTGCACACAGTTTGGTGAGCTTTCCCGTATGACGCAGTTCAAGGACAAGTCCGCCAAGCACCCCGATGACATAAATTCGGGACTTTTCACATATCCTGTCCTTATGGCAGCCGATATCCTCGCATACAATGCAGACCTCGTTCCCGTAGGCGCAGACCAGAAGCAGCATCTTGAGCTTACACGAAATGTTGCACAGCGCTTCAACCAGCGTTACGGCGAGCTTTTCAAGCTTCCCGACGGCTATATCCCTCCGAAGGGCGCAAAGATCATGTCCCTTGCAGAACCTACAAAGAAAATGTCCAAATCGGACGAAAATCAGAACGGCTGCATCTATATCCTTGATGACAAGGACACTATCATACGCAAATTCAAGCGTGCCGTTACCGACAGTGACGCAGTTGTGCGCTATGCCGAGGGAAAAGACGGCATAAACAACCTTATGACTATCTATTCCGTTGTTACGGGCAGATCCAACGGAGATCGAACGTGAATTTGACGGAAAAGGCTACGGTGACTTCAAGCTTGCGGTCGGTGAAGCAGTCGCAGACCACCTCGCACCCGTAAAGACCGAGTTCGACAAGCTCATCGCAGATAAAAAATATCTTGAGGAAAGCTATACAAAGGGCGCAGATGCCGCATTCAAAATTTCAAGAAAGATTGTTTCAAAGGCATACCACAAGGCAGGATTTGTTGACAGAGCGTGATCGTCAGGCTTAAACGTTTATTTGTTCTATTTATACAAATAATATCCCGACTGCGAAGTATGGTTGTTTATTTTAACGGTGATATTTCCGAAAAAGTTGACGATTATTCAAAATAAGTTCATTTTCTGCTGTCATTTATGCTTAAAAAAATGTTCTAATATTGTGCAAAACAACTATTTTTTACATCAAATTATCAAAAACCATTGACATATTGAGCGTAAGGTTGTATATTAATAATCGAACAAGGGACGAAAACGTTTAAAGACTTGTTCCGAAGATTTCAGCCGAAAGGCATATACGGGAGAGTTGTTGCCGACATGGTTTCGATAAAAGACATCGCTGCTGAATGCGGTGTGTCAATAGCAACGGTCAGCAAGGCGCTGAACGATCACAGAGATGTCAGCGAAGCGACAAAAGCTCATATAAGAGAAACCGCCAAAAAAATGGGGTATCTTCCCAATTATCAGGCAAGAGCATTAAAAACCAATCGTACATACAATCTCGGAGTTCTCTTTAACGAAAAAGCCAACAGCGGTCTTACACATAACTATTTCGCAGCCGTTCTTGATGCGTTCAAGAGAGTGGCGGAAAAACAGGGCTATGATATAACCTTTATAAGCCATAACATCGGCTACAATCAGCTTACCGTCTATGAACACTGCATAAGCAGAAACGTTGACGGCGTTATGGTCGCAAATGTTGACGACTACAGCGACGAGGGTGTCGCACAGCTTCTCAAAAGCTCGATACCTATCGTAACACTCGATAAAAAAACAGAAAACAAGCCTGCGGTCATCTCGGATAACTTCAAAGGCGTCGAGTGTCTTGTGAGATATGTCCATAAAATGGGACATACTAAAATCGCATATATTTACGGTGACCTGTCGGGCGTGACCTCAACGAGAGTTGAAGCGTTCCGCAGGACAATGGAAGCCTTAAATATAGATATCAGAGAAGATTATTTGCTTGGCGGATGCTACCGCGATCCCCGGAAAACAGAAGTGCTTACGGAGAAGCTTATGAAAATGAGCGAACCGCCGACGTGCATACTTTTGCCCGATGATTTTTCGGCATTAGGTGCGCTGAATGCATTTGAAAAGCTCGGACTTTCCGTTCCGAACGATGTTTCAGTTGCAGGATATGATGGCATCACGCTTTCACAGGTTCTCAGTCCGAAGCTCACAACCTTCAGGCAGGATACGGACGGACTTGGAAAAGCAGCCGCAGAGCAGCTTATCTCACTGATAAACAAGGAGCTCCCCGAAAACATCGAACCTGTTGTTATCGAAGGAAGTCTTCTTGAAGGCGGCTCGGTCAGGGATCTGACCAAATAACACACGCTATTATATTTTTTTAAATATAATATAACTTTAAGGAGGAAAATCAAATGAAGAATTTTAAGAGAAATCTTGCTCTCCTCTCTGCATTGGCATTAGCTGGAACTATGCTCGCAGGCTGCGGAGACAACACAACAACAACTGACGATGCTGCAACAACAACAACAGCTGCTGCAGACGCTGCTGCTGATAACGGCGACGCTGCTGCAAGTGATGACGCTGCTGCTGACACCACAACAGCTGACGCTGCATCTGCTGATGCTTCCAAGGCCGGCACAGGCATCACACTTTCCGACACAGAAGGAAAGGTATTCAACATCTACGCTTGGAACGAAGAATTCAAGGGCTTCTTCGAGAAGTACTACACAGTTCCTGAGGGCGTAACAGTTAACTGGGTAATCAATCCTTCCGACGGCGGCGTTTACCAGCAGAAGCTCGATGAAGCTCTCAGCGGTCAGGACGCAGCTGCAGCTGATGACAAGATCGATATGTTCCTTGCAGAAGCTGACTACATTGCTAAGTACACAAACGCTGCTGTAACAATGGACGTTACATCTATCGGCGTTAAGCCTCTCGATACAGAGTATGATTACACTGTATCTGCTGCTTCCGGCAGCGACGGCACTCTCAAGGGTGTTTCCTTCCAGTGCTGCCCATCTGCTCTTATCTACAGAAGATCTATCGCAGAAGCAGTTCTCGGTACTTCCGATCCTGCTGAAGTTCAGGAACAGCTCTCTGACTGGACCAAGTTCGATGAGGTTGCTGCTAAGGCTAAGGAAGCCGGCTACCTTATGACCGGATCTTATTCTGAAACATACAGACCTTTCGCTAACAATATCACAACTGACTGGGTTGATGCAGACGGCAACTTCCAGGTTGACGATCAGGTTAAGGCTTGGATCAAGCAGGCTAAGAACTACGTTGACAACGGCTACACAACAACAGGCGGTATCTGGTCTGATGAAAACACCAACGAAATGTTCAAAGATGGTAAGGCAATGTGCTACTTTGGACCTGCTTGGTACTACAACTTCTCCATGGGCAATGCTCAGGATCCTGAAAAGGGCTGTCCCGGCGACTGGGCTATCGTTGAAGGACCTGCTGCTCACTTCTGGGGCGGTACATGGCTCCTCGCTGCAACAGGCACAGATAACCCTGAAATGGTTGCTGACGTTATGAACGCATTCACAGCTAACGAAGACATCTGCACAAAGCTTGTTGAAAATGAGAACCAGTTCTCCAACAACACAGCTGTAAACCAGAAGTTTGCTGAAGATCCTAACTACGGCAATGACTTCCTCGGCGGTCAGAACGATGTTGCTATCTTCTCCGAACTTGCAAAGAACATCAAGTTCCGTTCCACACCTTATGGTCAGGTATTCAACGAAGATGTTCCTGCATGTTTCCTTGACTACTTCACAGGCAAGATCACAGAAGCTGAAGCTTGGGCTAACGTTGATAAGGTACTCGATGAAAAGTGTCCTTCCGTTACTCACGATTGCTCCGGATACGCTGCTGAATAAGCTAATAATTAAAACCTAAATTGTGAAATTGGGGCAGGGCTATTCCGCCTTGCCCCTTTTCATATCAAAAACCAGGTATGAGAAGAGGTCGAAGAATGAAACGTAAATCAATCAGCTATGCAAAATGGGGCTATATCTTTATCGCACCTTTCTTCATAGTATTCCTTGTATGTACTTTCTACCCGCTGCTTTCAACATTTTATAACAGCCTTTTTGAGAATTATTTTGATGCAGGTTCGTTCTCACAGGTAGGTCCTAATTTTGTTGGTCTTGATAATTTCAAAAAACTGTTTACAGCTGATTCAAAGGGTAATGTTGATATTCTGACTTATACAGCTAACACAATGATAATGTGGATCGTGGGTGCTATCCCGCAGCTTGTTTTCTCACTTCTCCTTGCTGTTATCTTTACAAGTACAAGCCTTAATATCAAGGGACAGACGTTCTTTAAAACAGTAATCTACCTTCCTAACCTCATCATGGCTGCTGCATTTGCAATGCTGTTCTTCACATTGTTCTCTAATGTAGGACCGATAAACCAGATTATTTCAGGCGGAGATGCCGATAGGGTCGTTGACTTCTTCAACAATATCGGCACTGCGCGAGGAATAATCGCATTTATCAACTTCCTGATGTGGTTCGGTAATACAACTATCATGCTCATGGCAGGTATCATGGGTATCGATCAGAGCTTGCTTGAAGCTGCTGCTATCGACGGCGCAACATCGGGTCAGGTATTCCGCAAGATCACACTTCCGCTTCTTTCCCCGATCCTTGTGTATGTTGTCATCACATCTCTCATCGGTGGTTTCCAGATGTACGATGTACCTCAGGTCATCACAAGCGGACTTGGTAATCCTAACAGAAGTACAATGACTCTTGTTATGTACCTCAACAGATTCCTCGGAACAACCAAGAACTATGGTATGGCAGGTGCTGTTTCCGTACTTGTATTCATTATCACAGGTATCCTCAGTTTTGCTGTTTATCGTTCTATCATAAACGGACGTTCCGATCCTAAACCTAAGAAGAGCAAGAGTAAGGGGGTTCTCTAATGTCGAATATTAATTTCCGGCCGGTAGGTCACGACAAGAGCAATACAACAACGACAAAGATTTCAAGAGTTATTGCTTATATCTTCCTTATTTTTGTAACTTTTCTTTCGTTGTTCTCGATATATCTCCTTATCATAAACTCCACAAGAAGCCATGCACAGCTTCAGGCAGGCTTTACGCTTGTTCCGAATAACTATTTCTTTAAGAACCTTGTCAAGGCATGGGAAGATACTGCTTTGTTCACGATCCCTCAAGGTATGTGGAACAGCTTTTTCATCGCCGCACTTTCATGCATAGTTACGACATATTTCTCTGCTATGACAGCATACGGCGTACACGTTTATGACTTTGCGCTTAAGGGATTCTCTTTCAACTTCATTCTTATCGTAATGATGATCCCGACTCAGGTTTCCGCTGTTGGTTTCGTTCAGCTCGTAAAAAGCGTCCATCTCGAAAATACATACTGGCCGCTTATCATTCCTGCGATCGCTGCTCCTGCTGTATTTTTCTATATGAAGCAGAACATCGAAAGCACACTTCCTCTCGAAGTAATTGAAGCTGCCCGTGTTGACGGTTCAAATGAATTCAGGACATTCAATACTATCGCACTTCCAATGCTTAAGCCTGCAATGGCTGTACAGATGATCTTCGCATTCGTCGCATCATGGAACAACTACTTCACTCCTGCTCTCATTATCGATAAGTCGAACAAGTGGACACTTCCTATCATGATGGCTGTCCTCCGTTCAAAGATCAATTCCCAGAGCGGTGACCTCGGCGAAGTTTATATGATGATCCTTCTCTCGATCATTCCTGTTGTCATTGTTTACCTCTTCCTTTCCAAGTATATTGTTAAGGGCGTTGCACTCGGTGCAGTTAAGGGCTAACAGAAAAACAACAAAACAGATCAAAAAAGGTGTGGAATTCGTTCCGCACCTTTTTTTCGCATTTTAATTATAAAAATTATTCAAAAATATTGAAATAAACAAACAAATATGGTATAATATAATTGATTTGATCGCAAATGCGAAAGGAGGTCTGTACCGTGTCAGATAAAATGAAGATAATTGCTTTGTGTGCATCAAGAATTTATGACGATAACTGTGTCGAACTTATAACCGCACTTAACGATGAGATCATTAAGCGCGGCGGAAGACTTGTCGTTTTCAGCTCGGTTTCAGACCTCTATTACGGAACGGAAGTGGAAAATGGTGAGGCTGCCGTTTTCAACCTTATGAATTTTTCAATGATCGATGCCGTTATTGTACACGGCGAATGTATAAAGGATAAAAAAGTCCTCGAAGATATCATAAGCAGAACAAAAGCAGCCGGCAAACAGGTCTTTTATATCGGAAAACAGCGCGATGACTGCATAAATTTCAGCTTTGACTATAAAAAAGGCTTTGAATCCGTTGTCCGCCACGTTATTGAAAAGCATAACGTTACTTCTGTTCACATGATCGCAGGCATCAAGGATAATGAATTTTCCGATGAGAGAATTGACTGCTTCAAGCGTGTACTGGCTGAAAATAATATTGATTTTGACGAAAGTATGCTCAGCTACGGCGACTTCTGGAGTGCCCCTACCGAAGCAGCAGTCAAAAAGCTCATAAACGAAAAGCGCGTCCCAAGAGCGATAATCTGTGCAAATGATTCAACCGCAATAACCGCAGCTCTCGTGCTGAAAAAAGAAGGCATTCGCGTCCCCGAGGACGTTATCGTTACAGGCTTTGACGGTCTTATCGAGGCAAGGTTCAACGAACCGAAAATAACTACCTGCATTTGCAGCTATGGCAGCTTTGCAGAGCGAATAACCGCCGCAATATATGACAGCCTGAACGGAAAGCCTATTGAAAAAAACTATACGACCGAGCCCGAGCTTTTTCTCGCCGAATCCTGCGGCTGCTGCGAGGGTGACTTCATCTCAGTCTGCGAGTACATAAATTCGATGAACGAGCGGTTCTATAATTTCCAGGAGAACGATAAGCAGCTTAACCGAATCTCACTGAGAATACAAAGCTGCACCGAGGTCGAGGATATTGGAAAGATTCTTGATAACCAGTCGCTTATGTATAATATGGCCTGCGTTGTTGATGATGATTTTATGAATCCCGCGCTCAACCCGATGAAAGATACAAAAAATGATATCATGTCGGAGACCGCCCACGTTATCTATAAAAGTGAGTCGAACCCCGAGCTTCGCACAAGAATAACCGAGTTTCCGCTAAGTGAGCTTTATCATGATTTTGAAAATTTTGCGCGTGATATCAAAGCGCCGATCATCTTTAATTCACTTGCATTCCGCAACATTCCGTTCGGCTATGTCTGCTATTTTTACCAAGGACTTTATAAATTCAACTATGCAAAAACCCTGCAGATAACACTGACCTTGTGCAGCGCCCTCAGCGGTTTCAGAGCCGCAAGATATCAGCGCTATCTCCTCGAACATATTGAGGAATCCTACCGCCGTGATGCAATGACGGGTCTGTATAACCGAAGCGGTTTTATGCAGATTTTCCCCGATTTCAAGAGAAACTGCGGCCCGACAATGACAGCCGTTCTTGCCGACCTCGATAACCTGAAAAGGCTCAATGATAACTACGGTCATGACGAGGGCGATGTCGCTATCCGAGCAGTTGCGCAGGCACTTATGAATTCCTGTCCCGAAGATTCCGTCTGCGTCCGTTTCGGCGGAGATGAGATGTTCGCCGTCATAAAAGGCAGGGCGGACGATGAAATTCGTGCAAAAATAAATGACCGGCTTTCCGATTTCAACGCGAAGTCGGGCAAACCCTACACCGTTTCCGCAAGCATAGGAATTTATACCACCGATTCGGACGATGCCACCTTTGAAGAATTGGTGCGCAAATCCGACCAGCTTATGTACAACGAAAAGATCGCAAAAAAGATCAAAAGATAATGCCGCAGATTTTCCTGCGGCATTTTTCATCTGTATTTCATCGGCACAACGATAAGTCCGAGCGCCTTTTTGTGCAGGCGGTGAATGTGCTGCTCACTGTAGAGCATTTTCTCGGCAATTTCCACCCACTTCTTCCCCGAAATGTAACGCTCCCACAGCACCTGTCTGCAATTCCCGTCCGAAAGCCGTCCGACCGCCTTTTCCACCTCCGCCATTTCGCAGGCAAGCTCCTCATTTTCCGCCCAAAGCCTGTCCTCAAATTCGGAGGTGTACTCAAAATAATTCCTGCTGCAGATCTCCCACGCCCTGCGCTCTGCCGACAACATTTGGCTGCGGTTTTGCAGCACCTTTTTTTCGTCTGCCTTGTATAAAGTCAAAAAATCCTTCGCCGTCATCAGCAGCACCCCTCAGTCCGTGCCGCCGAATGTCCCGATCCTTTGTTTTGCGTGTTTTTTTATAAGAAAATCGGCGAACTCCGTTTCATATTCCGCCGCAAAATCGCCGTATTCTTCTTCGCCTACCTCCTCCTTAAAGCAATCGAAGCAGAGCGTCCTGCCGTTCTGCACGAAAAAGATACCGTCCACGCAGCCGCACTCTGCGCAGACTATCTCCGACCGACTGCAATTTTCGCAGTCGTAAGTACACTCATCAAATTCATCGTATATGCATTTTGCCATAACAAATTCTCCTTTCAAAAAAAGGAAAAGCCGCTTGGGGCAAATGGCTGCTTCTCCACAAATTTACACTATATCGCACGAACGTATGTTTTTGGTTGCAAGTTAATAATAGCACAAATGTTCTTGTTTGTCAATACTTTTTTCGTGTAAAATTATTTTGCTGTACGAAAATCTGTACAATCCGCAAATTCAAACCTTATTAAACTTTTGAATGATTTTTTCCCCTTTACGTTTTGCAAAAAATGTGATATAATGATTATAGTTATGATTAAATTATTGGAGGAAATTCCCATTGATCTGTATAACAGGAGATATGCATGGCGACCTTAGCCGTTTTAACGATAAACGAATAAAAGCACTGAAAAAGAACGATGTTCTCATCGTCTGCGGAGATTTCGGCTTTGTCTGGGACGGCTCTAAGCACGAGCAGCGCATACTCAAAAAAATCGGTAAAAAACGCTTCTGCACACTGTTCGTTGACGGCTGCCACGAAAATTTCGACCTCCTCGCAAAGTACCCCGAAAGCGACTTCTGCGGCGGCATCGTCCATCGCATCTCGGGCAATCTTATGCATATAAAAAGAGGATCGGTGCTTTCGATACAAGGCTACAAATTCTTCGGCTTCGGCGGCGGTCAGACTAAAGAGCTTGAGATCCGCCGTGAATCGCATACTTGGTTTGAAGCCGAGCTTCCCGACAATGACGAGATCGAATATGCTATCCAAAACCTCAAAAACGCAGGCGGCGAGGTCGATTACATAATCACCCATGAACCACCGGCTTCGATGAAAGAATTCCTCGGCTTTGAGGTAAATCAGATAAGCTTTATGCACACCTTTTTTGATAAGGTCAAAAACAACTGCAGATTCAAAATGTGGTTCTTCGGCAAAGCACACATAAATAAGCTCGTTCCGCCGAAATACCGCTGCCTTTTCGATGAAGTTGTCGTCCTCAAAAACGAAAAATGGGACAAGGAACAGAAGCTTCTTCGCAAAAACAAACGTAAAAACACAAAAACACCGCAGCCCGAGCAGGAAGCAGCTTCGGACAGCTTTGAGTAAAGGAGAAAAATCATGCCGCATATTTCAGTAAAAATGCTTAAAGGAAGAACGGACGAGCAGAAGAAGCTCGCAGCAGATAAGGTTGCCGAGGCTCTCTATGAAGCGATCGGCTGCTCCAAAGATCACATCACCGTCACCGTTGAGGATTATACCCCCGAAGAGTGGCAGCAGGTCTATGCCGATGATGTCACAGCAAAGCAGGATGTGCTTTTCCGCAAAGCAAACTATGACCCGAAAGACCTTTTAAAGAAATGAACTACATAATCAAAGGAAACGATATCCACCTCTCGCAGCCCGACTTCGACCTCGATGAAACGCTCGACTGCGGACAGGCTTTCCGCTGGGAAAGATCAGCTGACGGCAAATATCACGGCGCAAAGCTCAATACAAAGCTCACCATTTATAAGGAAAAGGACTATTTCGTCCTCGAAAATACGTCCGAAAGCGACTTCCTTGATGACTGGTGCGATTATTTCGACCTTGCCACCGATTACGGCGAGCTGAAACGCATCTATTCTGAGGACGAAACGCTCGCCAAAGCCTGCAAATTCGCTTCGGGCATACGCCTTTTGAAGCAGGACAAGTGGGAAGCGCTCGTTTCGTTCATAATTTCGCAGAATAACAATATCCCCCGAATAAAGGGCATCATCGGACGGCTCTGCGATGAAAACGGCGGTTTTCCGTCTGTTGAACAGCTCAAAGGCAAAACAGCCGATGATCTTTCCTATCTTCGTGCAGGATTTCGTGCAAAATATCTCGAAAGCTGCGTGAACCTCGTCACAAGCGGCGAGATCTCGCTCGAAAGAATAGCCGCTGCACCCGTTGACGAAGCAAGAGCCGAGCTGATGAAAATAAAGGGCGTTGGCCCGAAAGTCGCCGACTGCACAATGCTCTACGGAATGTACAAAACGGAGTGCTTCCCCGTGGATGTGTGGATAAAGCGCGTTCTGGCGCAGTTCTACCCGAACGGTCTGCCCGAATTCATCAAGCCGACCGCAGGAATTGCGCAGCAGTATCTTTTCCACTACATACGAACAAGCGGAGTTTATGAAGGCTGAAAGGACAAACTATGAGAGAAAGCATTTTAACTATCCCGATAAGCGATGTGCTCGAACCGAAGTGTGGCTGCCCGATATGCCGTATGCGGGATATGCTCGAGCAGCGAACGGTCGAATATATAATGGGCGCAGCGATGATGGAACCCGATGTCCGCATCGAAACCAACCGTGCAGGCTTCTGCCATACCCACCTTGCGCAGATGATGAAGCAGAAGAACCGCCTTTCGCTCGCACTTATGCTCCAGACCCACCTCGCCGCAGTTGACGGTCAGCTTTTCGAGCGAAAAAAACTCTTTGAACCGAAAAACGCCAAGAAGCAAAGGCTATCGAAGATAAATGAAAGCTGTTTCGTCTGCGAAAAAATAGACTGGGGAATGGAACGCCTTATGCGTACATTCTTTGAAATGTTCCAACATGACGATGTGCGAAAACTGATGAACGAGCAGGAGTTTATCTGCCTGCCGCATTATGATATTCTTGTTTCGCTTGCACCTGCGTATTTGCAGAAAAACGACCTCAAAGCGTTTGAAGCCATGACGGAAAAGCTCGTCCGCAGCTACCTTGAAACCCTGCAGAACGATGTCACCCACTACTGCAATATGTACGACTACCGCAACAGCGGCAAGGACGCAGACTGGGGCAACTCCAAGGACAGCATCGAACGTGCGGTAAAATTTTTAACATCACGAGAGGGATAATTAAATTCGGAATTCGGAATGCGGAATTCGGAATTCGGAATGCGGAATTCGGAATGCGGAATTCGGAATTAGTTTTGCTCCGTGAATTTGCTGTAACACTGTAGGGGACGGGTTTCCCGTCCCGTTACACCTAACGTATTTCTTCTGATTATATCCTACAAACCGTAGGGTCGGATTCCATATCCGACCGCTCACAGTTTGCAAAAATAAATATGAAAAAAATCGGAACACGAATAATTCCGAATTCCGAATTCCTAATTCCGAATTATACAACTTCTTTCTATCTCAAGAAAAAGTAATAAATGATCCCATACAAAACCGATGCCGCCGTTCCGTAAAGAATAACCGGTCCCGAGATTATGAAGATCTTCGCACCAAGTCCGAGAACGAAACCCTCCGTCTTGAATTCGAGCGCAGGCGACACAACCGCATTCGCAAATCCCGTTATCGGTACAAGAGTTCCTGCACCGCCGTGCTTCGCAAGCTTTTCATAAAGTCCCAGACCCGTCAGGAGCGCACTTATAAAAACGAGCGTTATCGATGTCCAGGTCGCTGCGCTCTGCGTGTCGAAGCCGTTAGCCTTGAAAATGTTGCTTATCGCCTGCCCGACACAGCATATCGCACCCCCGACAGCGAACGCCTTAGGTATGTCTATCAGGCTCTTTGAATTCGGCGAAGCCTTTTTCACCATTTCATTATATTCTTTGGGCGGCAGACCCTGAATACTCATAAAAATTTCCCCCTTTCGGAAATTTTGCATATAATACAAAGTGCTGAGCTTTGTTTAAAATATATTATCCCAAACCTTTAAAATTATTCCAAGGAGAAAAAAATGCTGAAAAATATTTTATCAGGCGAAAGCTGCGCAAAATGCAGGCTTTGCTGTATTTTTGATAAATATGATATATGGGAAACTCCGACCGTTAGCGATGAGCTTTTCGAGAAGATCGGAAGCAAGTACCCCGAGGTAGAATTTATCGATAAGGGCGATGGTGGAAGAATACTCAAATGTATCCCCGACGGCGAGCTTTTCAACTGTCCGCTCCTCGATAAAAGTTCGGGCTGTAAGCTTGGCGATGACAAGCCTTTCGACTGCAAAATATGGCCTTACCGAATCATGGAATTCGGCGGAAAAAGAGTTATCACAATTGCTTCTATCTGCCCCGAAATGTACCAAAAACCGCTCTCCGCACTCGTTGCTGAGCTTGAAGAAAATGACCTCGCAAAGAAAATTTTCCACGAAGCGGATATTCACCCCGAAATTGTAAAGCCCTATCAGAAAGGCTATCCGATACTGCTTGCGGAATAAGAACCTGTCTTCATAAGAAATGTGTGCGGATTTTCGAGCATAATTTTGTTGCAGACAAGGCAAGGATTTTTAACGCAGTCTGCGGCAAAATTTGCCGAAAAGACGTGCGCATATGCTTGTGAAGACGGGTTCTAAGCCCATACCTCATAAAGCCGATGCTTTGTGTGGCTTTTGCTTGATAA
This sequence comes from uncultured Ruminococcus sp., assembly GCA_900543105.1. GTDB lineage: Bacteria > Bacillota > Clostridia > Oscillospirales > Ruminococcaceae > UMGS363. The sequence goes on from UQQA01000042.1 coordinate 15,633, forward strand.
TTAATACAAAAGGAGAAATCAACTTGGCAACCGAATCCTCGAAATATGAGCTTGATATGTGCAATGGCCCGGTGCTGAAAAAAATGCTGATATTCACACTTCCGCTGATGCTTTCAAGCGTTCTGCAGCTTGTTTTCAACGCCGCAGACGTTATCATCGTCGGCAGATTTGCAGGCGACAACTCACTTGCGGCTGTCGGCTCGAACGCCGCACTCATAAATCTACTCACGAACCTTTTTATCGGACTTTCTATCGGCGCAAACGTCATTGCCGCAAGGCACTACGGCGCAGGAGAAGTCAAGGAGCTGTCAAAAACCGTCCAAACCTCAATGCTTATGGGCGCAATAAGCGGCGTTTTCCTCACGATCATAGGCGTGTGCTTCGCAAAACAGCTCCTCGAACTGATGAAAACGCCCGATGAAGTCCTCGTTCTCGCCGCAGATTATCTTAGGATATACTTCCTCGGTATGCCTGCGCTGATGCTCTATAACTTCGGCAGTGCGCTCCTGCGTTCGATAGGCGATACAAAGCGGCCGCTTTTCTACCTCTCTGCGGCAGGCGTTATAAATATTATCCTCAACCTTGTTTTTGTAATAATCTTCAAGCTTGACGTTGTGGGCGTTGCTATCGCCACAGTCGTTTCCGAATCGGTTTCGGCAATTCTCATCGTCCGATGCCTTATGCACGAAACGGGCGGAATAAAGCTTATCCTCTCCGAGCTGAGGATAGACGGACGAAAAGCCGCCGCAATAATGCGCCTCGGTCTGCCTGCAGGACTTCAGGGCGTGATATTCTCGCTCTCAAATGTCGTGATACAATCCTCGGTAAATATTTTCGGCCCAACAGTAGTCGCAGGAAATTCAGCCGCGCAGAACCTCGAGGGTTTTGTATATGTTGCAATGAACTCGTTCTATCAGTCGGCAATTTCGTTCACAAGCCAGAACTACGGCGCGAAACGATATGACCGTCTGACGAAGATACTCGCCTGCGCACTTGGCTGCGTTGTTGTAACGGGACTTGTCCTCGGCTATTCGGGACTGCTTTTCGGAAAGCAGCTGCTCGGACTTTACACCTCGGGAGCAGAAACGATAGATGCAGGACTTGTCCGAATGAAAGTCATATTTTCAATATATTTCCTCTGCGGAATAATGGACGTAATGGTCGGCGGACTGCGCGGAATAGGCTATTCGATAATGCCGATGATAGTTTCGCTGATAGGTGCTTGCGGAGTAAGGCTTGTGTGGATAGCGACAGTATTTCAGATACCCGAATACCACACGATAAAGACCGTTTACATATCCTACCCCGTTTCATGGGTGATAACAATAGCCGCCCATGTTGTATGCTATATCATCGCAAGGAAAAAGCTTTCCAAGCGTATCGCAGAAGAGGATCATAATGCGTAATTCGTAATTATGCTTCGCTGTTTCGATAGATATTTATAATACTAAACACCAATAAAATACAGGAAAAAATCTGCGCCGAAATCCCATATAT
>UQQA01000043.1 GCA_900543105.1 uncultured Ruminococcus sp.
GCGGCAAAATTTGCCGAAAAGACGTGCGCATATGCTTGTGAAGACGGGTTCTAAGGTCATTCAATTACAAGTCTGCGCCTTTCAAGAAACAGCTTTATCACAGTACCGCTGTCGCCGCTTTCTGCGGTTATCTTATGTCCGAGCTTGCCGCATATCCGCCTGCACAGATACAGACCTATGCCGCTTGCCTTTTTGTCAAGTCTGCCGTTACAGCCCGTGTAGCCTTTTTCAAATATTCGCGGAATATCTTCGGGGGCAATGCCAATTCCCGTGTCCCTTATGCAAAGTGTAAGCGGCTCTTCGCAGTATATTTCGACCCCGCCGGACAGGGTGTATTTTACAGCGTTTGATATGATCTGCTCAATGACGAAAAGAAGCCATTTTTCATCGGTGAGGACAGTCTTTTCAAGCGGCTTGTAGACAAGCTTCAGCTGTCTGCGGATAAACTGCGATGAAAATTTTCGCACAGCCTGCTTTACAATGCTGTCAAGGTCGTATTCTTTTATAACGAGGTCACTGCTGTTGCTGTCAAGACGAAGATAACAAAGCACCATTTCGGCATACTGCTCTATTTTCTGCAAATTTTCCGAAAGCTCGCTGTATTCGGGACTGTCGCCGTTCTGCAGGATAAGACCCATTGCGGCGATAGGCGTTTTTATCTGATGCACCCACATCGTGTAGTAGTCGGTCATATCCGAAAGCTTTTCGGCGGCTTCGTTTTCTGCCGCTTTGAGCGAATCATAGAGAGTATGTATGAGCTTTGTATAGTCCTCCTCTATTCCATTTTGGGGCAAGGGGATATTTTCTGCCGAAAGAGTTATCTCATCGGCAAGCCTTTGCAGTGCGGTACGCTTTCGGCGGTAGTAAACAAAGTCTGTCGCAATGAAAACCACTCCGAAAAATCCGCTTAAAACCGCACCGTACAGCACAGGTGCAAGCGGCAGTTCATACAGCGAAAACACGACCGCAAAAACCGCACATACGATGAGCCATACTATTATATTTTTCTTATGAGCCGATAAAAAATCTCCGAACATCTGCATTTACTCCACAATATAACCCATACCCGACTTTGTTTCGATAAAATCGGAAAGCCCCGACTTTTCAAGTTTTTTACGAAGCCTTGAAACGTTCACCGTCAGCGTGTTCTCATCAACATAGCTGTCCGTTTCCCACAGCTTGTTCATGAGAAAATTCCTGCTTACGACCTTTCCCTTGTTTTCGAGCAGGGTGAGCAAAATGCGGTATTCGTTCTTCGTAAGGTCTATTTTTTCGCCGTTGAAAGAGAGCGTTGCGTCGGAAACATTCAGTATTGCACCCTTGTGAGCAATAACATTCATATCCGAGCCGAAATCATAGGTTCGGCGAAGTATAGCCTGAATTTTCGCCATAAGAACAGTCAGGTCGAACGGCTTTGCGATAAAATCATCGCCGCCCATATTCATTGCCATAACGATATTCATATTATCCGAAGCGGAGGAAAGAAACACGACGGGCACTTTTGATATCCTGCGAATCTCCGAGCAGAAATAAAATCCGTTATAATACGGCAGACCGATATCCATAAGTACAAGGTGAGGTGAGAACTCGGTGAACCCGGTCATTATGTCCTTGAAATTCTCTGCGCACTTTGCTTCAAATCCCCATTTTTCAAGGTGATTTTTTACAGCGTTTGCAATAGTGCGGTCGTCTTCGATTATAAGTATTTTATACATTTGGTGTCTCCTTTTTTATGCTTTTTTTTATTATAGCATATAAAAAGATATGATACAAGCATAAATTTTTATCCAAGCATCTTTTTGTCCAAGGATGCGCATTTTGCAGAATATTCGTGTATAATAATGTGATTTTTTACTCTGAAACAGCTTAATTTTGCACTAATACTAATCTCTGATCGTTCTATAGATAATACTAAACACCATTTAAAATTTAGAAAAAATCAAGCCGACAATCTTGGATATATGCGATTTTGGCGCAGATTTTTTCCTGTATTTTATTGGTGTTTAGTATTATTATAGCCGAGAGTTTGTCTATAGGTTGATTGAGAATTAGTATTAGTTCAAATATATCATACTGATTTTCTCAAAATAATTCGATTTTTTTCTTTCCTTGACAAACCCCGAAACCGATGATAAAATAATAACAGTCTGAAAAAGAAAGGACGGTCGGGAACAATGTCACAGGTAACGAAACGCGCACTTGAAGCCTCACTGAAAAATCTGCTGCTGAAAAAGCCGCTTGAAAAGATAACTATCAGCGACATCACCGAGGACTGCGGTATCAACCGTATGACCTTTTATTATCATTTCAAGGATATCTATGACCTTATCGAGTGGTGCTGCGTTGAGGACGCGAAAAAGGCTCTCGAGGGCAAAAAGACCTACGACACCTGGCAGCAGGGCTTTTTGCAGATTTTTGAAGCCGTTCTTGACAACAAGCCGTTCATTCTGAACGTTTACCACTCCGTCAGCCGTGAACAGGTCGAAATTTACCTCTACAAGCTGACCTACGATCTCCTTATCGGCGTTGTTGAAGAAAAATCCGCAGGAATGAACGTCCGCGATGAGGACAAAAAGTTCATCGCTGATTTTTACAAGTACGCCTTTGTCGGACTTATGCTCGACTGGGTGAAGCGAGGAATGAAAGACGACCCTCACGAAATGATCGACGATCTTTCCGTTGTTATGAGCGGAAATGTCACAGCCGCGCTTGAGCGATTTAAGACTAACAAATAAAAATTTTTATCAAAAAATTTTTATCAAAATTACAAAAATGATAAAAAAATAATCTGTTTTGCCCTTTTGATAAAGAACTTATCAGAGGGGCATTTCTGTTTATTGAAAAATTTATCGCTATGAGATAATATATAGATACCGAAAGGGAAAGCTAAAACAAAACTACTTTCAGGAGGTAATCTTATGTATTATTCAAGCGGAAATTACGAAGCATTTGCAAGACCTTTGAAGCCTGAGGGCGTTGACGGAAAGTCAGCATATATCGTAGGAAGCGGTCTTGCCGCTCTGACAGCAGCCTGCTACCTTGTCCGTGACGGACAGATGAAGGGCGAACACGTTCATATACTTGAAAAAGAGCAGCTCGCAGGCGGCGCTTGCGACGGCTGGAAGTTCGAGAACGTCGGCTATGTTATGAGAGGCGGACGTGAAATGGACAACCACTTTGAGGTAATGTGGGACTTGTTCCGTTCGATACCGTCTATCGAAACAGAGGGTGTTTCCGTCCTCGATGAATACTACTGGCTCAACAAGGCTGACCCGAACTATTCACTCTGCCGTGCGACCGTGAACAGAGGCGAGGACGCTCACACAGACGGAAAATTCGACATCTCCGACAAGGGCGCAATGGAGATAATGAAGCTCTTCTTCACACCGAATGAGGAACTCCAGAACAAGCGCATCACCGATGTTTTTGATGACGAAGTTCTCAACTCGAACTTCTGGCTCTACTGGCGCACGATGTTCGCATTCGAGAACTGGCACAGCGCACTCGAAATGAAGCTTTATATCCAGCGTTTCATTCACCATATCGGCGGACTTCCCGACTTCAAGGCTCTCCGCTTCACAAAGTATAACCAGTATGAATCAATGATACTCCCTATGGTGAAGTACCTCGAAAGCTTCGGCGTTCAGTTCCACTTCGGCGTAAAAGTCGTAAACGTTGAGTTCGACTGCACACCCGAACGCAAGCAGGCAACACGCATCGATGTTATCCGTGACGGCAATGAGGAATCTATCGACCTTACCGAAAACGACCTCGTTTTCATCACCAACGGAGGCTGCGTTGAGAACTCCGCTATCGGCAGCCAGAACACACCTGCTCCTTATAATTATGAGATCAAAAAAGGCGGCGGCTGGGATATGTGGAAAAAGATCGCCGCACAGGATCCGTCATTCGGTCACCCAGATAAGTTCTGCTCCGATCCCGAACAGACAAACTGGATGAGCGCAACCGTCACGACCCTCGACCAGCGCATTATCCCTTATATCAAGAATATATGCAAGCGTGACCCATTCTCGGGCAAGGTAGTAACGGGCGGTATCGTAACCGCTAAGGATTCCTCATGGCTCTTAAGCTGGACAATAAACCGTCAGCCGCAGTTCAGAAGCCAGCCTAAGGATCAGTGCCTCGTCTGGGTATATGCACTCTTCTCCGATAAGATCGGCGACTATGTAAAGAAGCCGATGCGTGACTGCACAGGTAAAGAGATCTGTATGGAATGGCTCTATCATATCGGCGTTCCCGAGAATGAGATCGAAGACCTCGCCGAACACAGCGCAAACACTGTTCCATGTATGATGCCTTATATCACAGCATTCTTTATGCCCCGTGAGTACGGCGACCGTCCGGACGTTGTTCCTCAGGGCGCAGTTAACTTCGCATTCCTCGGACAGTTCGCAGAAACAAAGCGTGATACTATCTTCACCACCGAGTATTCGATGCGTACAGGTATGGAAGCAGTTTATACCCTCCTCAATATCGACAGAGGCGTCCCCGAAGTATGGGGAAGCGTTTACGATATCCGTGCATTGCTCGATGCAACCGTAAAGCTTCGTGACGGCAAAAAGATCACCGATATGGACTATAACCTTATCGAAAGATTTGCACTTAAAAAAATCCTCGAAAAGATCAAGGGAACGGACGCTGAAAAGATACTCAAGGAATATAATGTTATCTGAAACGGATAAAATATTAAAATGCTGCTTGCAGTTCAAAACTGCAAGCAGCATTTTTTAGAACCTGTCTTCATAAGAAATGTGTGCGGATTTTCGAGCATAATTTTGTTGCAGACAAGGCAAGAATCCGCAGGCGGGCTTTCGCCCGGCAAGGATTTTTAACGCAGTCTGCGGCAAAATTTGTCGAAAAGACGTGCGCATATGCTTATGAAGACGGGTTCTTAATTTACCTTAATACCAACATCAAGCACGAACAACCCGTCTTTGCAGGAAATATCAAACTCACCGTCATACTTTTCAACGGTCCTGCGAATGTTGTAAAGTCCTATGCCGTGGGAGTTTTTATCCTCCTTGGAGGTCTGAACAGAGTTGTTGACGATCGTCACATTATCCGCGGTCGGATTTGTTATATTTATAAACTGAATGTGCTTTACATAAGCACATTTTACCGAAATCATCTTCGGCTCAGCACCCGTGAGCTTTTCACAAGCTTCAAGAGCATTGTCGAGAGCGTTCGCAAATATCGTGCAGACATCGACCGCAGGAATATCCTCATAAACTATGCCCTGAAAACGAAGCTCCGCACCTATGCTCTCTGCGGCTTCGGCTTTGTCGGCAAGAATAGCATTCACGATAGTATTTCCCGAGGAGAATTCTCTGCCCGAAGCTGTTTGCCGAAGCGTTATGCTGCTGATATAGTCCTTGGCTTCGTCATATTCGCCGCCGTCAAGCAGTCCCTGAATACAGAGCAGATGATTTTTATAATCGTGACGAAAGTTGCAAAGCTCGTTATTGAGCTTGTCCGCTTTTTTATAGTAATCGACCTGAACATTCACCTGCTTTTCGAGCATCGATGAAACATTTTCAAGATACACTTTCGATATGCAGTAAAAAACGAGCGAATCTATAATGAATATCAGCAGAACGATGCTTATCACCGTGAATGCACGGCTCAGCGTCACCTGAACGCGGATATTCGTTATCGTCAGCAGGCTTTCGATCAGTCCGCCGCTGAAAAACAGCGCAAGCAGTATCAGAATATAGATATGCCTCGGTATCACATCGAACCGACGGAACGGATTCTGCTCTCTGTCTATCCTATGTATGGCGAGGAAAAGCAGTACGCCGTTTATCAGAGATATCACAGACTTGATATATGGTGAGGAATAGTCTTCGCGGAAAATGCTCACCGCACATTCTTCAAGCGAAAGGAGGAGCGAATCCGCCGAAAGATACATAAGCACGACATAGACCGTCCGAAATATACCACTGTCCGATGCTCTTTTCACGCACAAAAACAGACAGATATATGTAGCCGCCAGCAGAAAAATATCAAGCCAAGGCTTTTCCGCTGCGGTATGGATAAAAATATATGCCGCCGATAAAATAATATAGACCGCAGGAAGGATATATCCGCGCTTTCCTCTGCGGTCGGTCACAAGCTCGGCAAACCTGCACGAATTATATACGGTGAAAAAAGCGGCAGCGGTATGCATTACAGTCAGAAAATATATCATATCATCAGCTCCCTTTTTCCGTGCTTAAGGAAAGCCATATACTTTTTCTGAAAGTCAAGGTGCTTCGTTTTTGTGAGCGAAGCACGCTCGCCGTTTTCAAAAACTATCTCCGTCCGCGAATAATTCTCCACATAATTCATATTCACAAGATAAGAACGGTGCGAACGGTAGAAAAAATCCGACTGCAACGACTTTGCCAGTTCGGAAAGGGTGCTTCTGTATAAATAACAGCCGTTTACGGTGACAACTCTGCAATAGGTATTATCGGCTTCGGCGTAAACAATGTCACATTCGGATATGCGCTTCATAAGGTCGTTTTCTTCATCATATACGAGGACATACGCCGTGGAATTATACTTTTCCATAAACGAATCGAGCGCCTCGCAAAGCTCATCAAATTCAAGAGGCTTGACAAGAAAGCGGTGCGTCTGAACGCGCAGGCTGCCAAAGACCGCATCGCGGCAGCTGCTGATAAATATAACGGCAGTCCTGTCATTTCGTCTGCGCAGCCTTTCAACGGTGTCGATGCCGTTGATGCTGCTCATTCGATAGTCCATAAAAATAAGGTCAAAACCGATATCACTCGCCAAAAGCCGATCTCCCGATGAAAATTCCGAATAGGCAAAGTCGTACCCGTATCCTGCAGCGTATTTGTCAAGCTGCGTTTTGAGTTCGCTTCGGAAAAATTTTTCATCATCACAAATTGCTATCCTCATTTTTCACCGTCCCGTTCCGACGTATATTATCCTCTTTAAAAATATTATATCACAAAGGCGTTGAAATTTCAATAATTTTCCGTCTTACATAAAAAAACGGGGTCTTTACTCGATTTTAGTTTAAAATAATTCTGATCCGATGTATTTTATTAGCAATAAATAACATTGGAGGTAGGAAATATGTGGCATGAAATCATGGAGATCCTCAATAAGATCTTTGGCTAATACTGATTTTTAATCAAAGTGCAGAAAAATCGGCGCAAAAGCCATATAAAGCTATTTTAGAACCTGTCTTCATAAGAAATGTGTGCGGATTTTCGAGCATAATTTTGTTGCAGACAAGGCAAGGATTTTTAACGCAGTCTGCGGCAAAATTTGCCGAAAAGACGTGCGCATATGCTTGTGAAGACGGGTTCTTATACTAAACACCATTTAAAATTTGGAAAAAATCAAGCCGACAATCTTGAATATATGTGATTTCGGCGCAGATTTTTTCCTGTATTTTATTGGTGTTTAGTATTAAGCAGCTACAGGCTTTCGCTTGATTTTTTGTACACCTTGAGTTTAAAATAAGTATAAGGCGGTGGCAGTTTGGTAATCGAACATCAGACATTAAAAGCGGAAAAAGTGCTTTCGCATTGTGCAGATGTCAGCGACGATCTCGTTCCGCAGATGTTAAAAGGGATAAAGGAGAATATCTCCGTCCTCAAGTTCGATATCTGCGGAGATATCATTGTTGCAAAGCGGAACGGCGGAACAGAATTTCTTGTTCCGATCAACAGGGAGTTCCTCTCGAATGAGCATTACAGCTTCAAAGAACGCGTGTTGCTCGTCAATGCGGCAAGGTTAAGACACTACGGCAGCTTCGGGACTATATGCAAAAGCCTTGCCGAGCTCAATGATTATATTGAAAAAAAATCACTCACCCCGATAACAGCGCCGTACATTGTCGAGCGCGATCCCACCGACAATGCTTACGATATCTATATCGGGATAAGCGAGAATATTGTATGACAATACCCTCACCGTTCAGCGCGAACAGTGAGGGTATCTTTTTTTATTTGATCTTGGATTTTCCGATAAGCTCCCTGAGCGGATCAGCCTGACCCGAAGGTTTTTCAAAAACTCTGATATATGGATCTTGTGCAGATTTTTTCCTGTATTTTATTGGTGTTTAGTCTTAGTATTAGGAACAAGAACTTCCTTGCCGCCCATGTAAGGACGGAGAACTTCAGGGATAGTTACTGTGCCATCAGCCTGAAGATGATTTTCAAGGAATGCGATAAGCATTCTCGGAGGAGCAACAACTGTGTTATTGAGCGTGTGTGCAAAGTACTTGCCGTCCTTGCCGTTTACACGGATCTTAAGACGTCTTGCCTGTGCATCGCCGAGGTTGGAGCAGCTTCCGACTTCAAAATACTTCTTCTGACGCGGTGACCAAGCTTCAACATCGTAGGACTTGACTTTGAGGTCTGCAAGGTCGCCCGAGCAGCATTCGATGGTTCTTACAGGGATATCCATTGAACGGAAGAGGTCAACTGTGTTCTGCCAGAGCTTGTCGAACCACATCGGGCTTTCCTCAGGCTTACATACAACGATCATTTCCTGCTTTTCAAACTGGTGAATTCTGTAAACACCTCTCTCCTCGATGCCGTGAGCGCCCTTTTCCTTACGGAAGCAAGGCGAGTAGCTTGTGAGAGTGTGAGGAAGTGTGTCCTCCTGAACGATAGTGTCGATATACTTACCGATCATGGAGTGTTCGGAAGTACCGATGAGATAGAGGTCTTCACCCTCGATCTTATACATCATAGCGTCCATTTCCGCAAAGCTCATAACGCCCGTAACAACGTTGCTGCGGATCATATAAGGAGGAATACAGTATGTGAATCCTCTGTCGATCATAAAATCTCTTGCATAGGCGAGAACAGCGGAGTGAAGTCTTGCTATATCGCCCATAAGATAGTAAAAGCCGTTGCCTGCAACACGTCCTGCGGCTTCCTTGTCGATGCCGCCAAAGCTTTCCATAATTTCGGAGTGGTAAGGTATCTCAAAATCGGGAACAACGGGTTCGCCGTATCTCTTGATCTCAACGTTTTCGCTGTCGTCCTTGCCGATAGGAACGGACGGGTCGATGATGTTAGGAATTCTCATCATTCTTGCGGTGAGTTCCTTTTCTGTTTCGCTCTCTTCCTTTTCAAGTGCGGAAAGCTCGTCACCGAAAGCGGTCACTTTCTTCTTTGCTTCTTCGGCTTCGTCCTTTTTGCCCTGAGCCATAAGTGCGCCGATCTCCTTGGAGGTCTTGTTTCTGACAGCACGAAGCTCATCAGCTCTTGTCTTTGCGGCACGAAGCTTTGCATCGAGTTCAATTACTTCATCAACGAGAGGAAGCTTGTCGTCCTGAAATTTTTTCTTGATGTTTTCCTTTACAGCGTCCGGATTTTCACGGACAAATTTAATATCGAGCATAATAAACTCTCCTTAAAACATAAATATTAATTTAATTATACCATATTTGCGGCAAAAATCAACCGTATATTACAAATTTTCGGCTTAAAACCTGCTTTTCACGCAAATAAGCGCAGGATTTCCACGCTTAAATTATTCCGCGGTAGTAAAGTCCCCTTGTGATGCCGTCCGTGTCAAGCTTTCTGCGCTTTTCATAGCAGTCGCAGACCTGCTTTACACGCTCGGGAGCTTCGTCCGTGAAAATGAGCGTTGCAAAATCGCAGTTCGCCTCGCTCAGGCGGTCGGACATAACAAGAACATCACTGTTCAGCACTTCGCTCGCCGTTCCGTCACATTTTACGGGAAAAAAGCGCCCCGTGCGGTCGGTAAGTCCTCCCGTGCAGTTTTTACAGCCGCCGACAGCCTGCTTTATCGGGCAGTTTCTCGTCAGCATGAGCGGCAAACGCCCGTATGCAATAAAGCCGTATGGGAGCATATCACCAAGCCGGTTTATCTGCGAAAGCTTCATCTCGAACGAAGCCGTCGCATCGGCAAGTCCCATTTCGGCGTATTTTTTCAGCGTGAACGAGTTTGTCACATTCAAGCCGAAATCGCCGTGCATAACGAATTTTCCACGGCAAAGCCTTATGTGCGCATAATTCGTGCAAAGCACATCGTCTATGCCGAGCGATTTAAGCTTTTCAAGCTTCTTTTCAAGCAGCTTTTCGTCCGTTACGAACCTCGGCAGAGCCGCACCAAGCCTGACCTTGCCCTTTACCGCACCCGAAAGGAGCGTATCTATCGGCAGAAATGCTATCTCGAAGCTATCGGGAACGCCCGAAAGCTGTTCAGCCTTATAAAGCCTTGCACGAAATGACATCGGCTTTATGTTCAAAAGCTTCGGGAAGTTCAGCTCAATCGGAACGAACCTCTGCGGCCTGCGCTTTGCTTTTATCCTCGCTTCGTTCAGCTTTTCGACAGCTTCACGGCGGAGCGCATTGAGAGCCGATGCTGGAACGATAAGTCCCTCGCCGATATCGGTTTTAAGCTCCCCGAAGCTGTAAGGCGTGTCGCCAAGCTTTGAAAGCTGTTTTTCTATCATCTCGCGGTCGGTAGGACGGCTCTGCGCCGCCTGCGGAATGTCGCCGTGAACGGTCACGCTTTCGCCGTCCGCACTCATTTTAAGTGTGACCTGCTCGTCCGATCTTATCGTACATTCATAATCGGCAGTACAGGCTTTCGTTTCTCTGTGGTAAAGCTCCGCAAGCTTCGGGAGAACGTCCTTTGCGGCAACAACGTCCTCCTTGCGGCGTGTCCCGAACATCTCCGCACCAAGCTTTCCCGTAAGATAACCGTCCGTGAATCCGCTCCGTGAGAACACCGCTTCAAGCGTGTCGATATCGGGTTCTTTTCCGTCAGCTTTCGCACGGCAGGCGGAAACTGCGGCGGCAACATACTCCGCACGCTTCATTCTGCCCTCTATTTTTATCGAGGTAACGCCTGCTTTTTCAAGCTCGGGGATAAAGTCGATACCCGAAAGGTCTTTGAGCGAAAGGTCGCTTCGTTCCTGCCCTTTTATCGCGGAAAAAGGCAGTCTGCAAGCCTGCGCGCAAAGTCCTCGGTCGGCGCTTCGTGAGCCTATCATCGCACTCATATAGCACTGACCCGAAACGGACATACAAAGTGCGCCGTGGATAAAGGTTTCGACCTCGATATCGGCAGAAGCTATGTCCTTTATCGTTTCAAGTGAAAGCTCCCTCGAAAGAACAACTCTCGAAAAGCCCGATTCTTTAGCAAGCAGTGCGCCCTCTTTGGTGTGTATGGACATCTGCGTTGAAGCGTTGAGCTTCATATCGGGCAAAGCCTGTTTAAGCATTTCAGCCGCACCAACGTCCTGAACGATGAAAGCATCAATGCCCAGCTCGGCTGAAAGCTTCGCCGCTTTGAGAAAGTCGGAAAGCTCATCGTCAAAAACGAGCGTGTTCACCGCCTGATAAATTTTAACATTGTGAAGGTGACAGTAATCTACCGCTTTTTCCAGCTCCTCGGGAGTGAAGTTAGTCGCATTCGCGCGCGCGGAAAAGCGGCTTCCGCCGACATAAACAGCGTTCGCTCCGCATCGCACGGCGGCATAGATGCTGTCAAGGCTTCCCGCAGGTGCAAGTATCTCGATGCTCATTACTTTTTATTCACCGATTTGTCGATAGTTTCTTTCATCTGGGAAATATCGAGCTGATTTTCAAGATCTTTTATTTTGAGCTTAAGCTCCTCGACCTGCTTCAGAGCCTCTTCCTTTTCGGCTCTTGCTGTGCAGGCTTCGTCAACGTATTCCTTTATCTGTGTGCGGATATTGTCGATGCTCTCGTTGGCTTTCTGTGCCTCGTCAAAAGCGGAAAGAGCCGCCAGAACTGCCGCAGACTGAACGCTGATGCTGTCCGACTGTGCGACCATTCCGTCAATTTCCTTTTCTACCTTTTTTGCAAGCGCATAGAAATAGCTTGCGCTCTCCTCGGTTTTGAGCGCATATTCCTTTCCGCAAATAGTAACTCTGACTTTATTCATAGCGATGTTCCTTTCTGTGGGAAACGCCCACAATGCCTCCCGGATATTAACAGCAGAAATTGTCCGGCAAAACACCTGACAGGACATTTTGCCAATATAAATTTATTATACAACATTTTTCGGCTTTTTTCAATAGTATTGCAAGATAATTGCAGTATGACAGCAAAAAAATACCGTACAGCATTTCTAAACTGTACGGTATTCTGCACAACTTTATATATAGCTATAAATTATGTTACACCCCGGCACGAAAGTACATTTCTTATTTTGTGTACCTGCCATTCCGATTAGCTATCGCAGTAGGATATGTTTTTACGGCATCTGTACATGAATACTTGTTGCGAGGGCTGCGGTGAGTACCTTTTTGATAACTGTATTGTGTTTCATAGTAAATTCCTCCTGTGGAATTATTTGTTTATTTTCATTGTCATAACTATAAATGTGCTAAAGATTAAAAGTGCCATACGCATATATGGCACTTTTATTATACTATTAGTTGTTTTGCTTACGCTGTATAATCTTTTATCAAATCGGTTTTATCATAAACTATGTATCTTTTTACCCAATCCGGAGTAAACCATTCACTTTCTGCAGGCTGAAAAATCAAATCATCAGTTTCAGCGTTATACTTATGCTTCAAAGTTGCTGTACAGCCTGCTATTTTAGCTGCTTTAACTAAAAAAGTTTTACTGTATACTGTGGTAAATCGTGCACCAAAATAATAATCTGTAAAAGCATACGTTACATTATCTGTGAATGTAACATTAATGCCGCTTGTGTATTTATCCCCAGCAAAAACAACAGAATCCATGTCGTGTAAGTCTTTAAGTCCGGTACAGTTAAATAAAGATACTGACTCTATGTTTTTCAAATCCTGCAAACCTTTAAGATCAGTTAATTTGGGTGCATTCGCAATATAAATAGACTCCAATTTAGGCATATATTTACAAAAATTAATATTTGTAATATTTACTGTGCTATCGTTTACTATAGCTGTACCTGTATACGTATAAAAGGTAGTATTATCAAATGTAGATTTCGTAGAACCTACATACGTTATATCAGTATAAAGGTCACTATGTTTAATCCAACCTGGTTGAATATCAAGACTTTTTAACTTAGTCATGTATTTGAGCGGTTCAAGGTCTTCATCTGTAAGATCAGCCTGATTAAGTGTCAAATATTTAAGCTTTGTGCTATATTCCTGTCCCTTAATTGTAATCGTGTCAGGGTTCTTGGCAACCTGCTTGATACCTGTAAGCTTTTCTTTAAGTGCGTCTGTTGTTACGTCTTTACCGTTCTTGTAAAGCTTCTGATCCCAAACACCCTTATTGCTGAATGTAAGTGTATAACCACTGAGCTTAACTGTTCCCTTGTACGCTCTGCCTGTCTTTGTATCAAAATAATAGTAATTCTTATTAACATACTGCCAGCCGGTCTGCATTACGCCGGACTTGTTAAAATAATAAGTATTCTTTACTTTCTTGCCGTTTACCTTTTCGGAAAGATTGAGTATGCCTGTAGCAGCTACACCATTGGATTTAATATAGTATCTGTCGCCGGACTTCATTTTAAGCCACTTAGACTTAGCCACAGTTCCGTCTGTTTCTACCCACTGCTTTCCTGTATCTGTTGTATTCCAAGCTGCTGCTGTTGGAATAGCAATGGTTGTAAATGTAAGTGTTGCTGCGAGGGCTGCGGTGAGTACCTTTTTAATAACTGTATTGTGTTTCATATATAATTCTCCCTTGTTGTAAATTAAGGCATTTTTTCCAGTATATCACATAATCTGCAAATTTTCAATAGTATTTTGCATAATAAGCCGCAGAAATTGAAAAATCGGGATTTTTTATGCAATGCGCCTTTTTGCCGCATAAAAGATCCCGATCTGTCTTGTGTTAATCAATATTTTGCGCAAACATCTCCGTCCACGCAGGGCGGTAAGCGGTCGTGCGCGCTACGTTCTGTGAAGCAATGTTGCCGCTCCATGTTCCGTAATATGGGATAGCACCGTGCGCCATTATTTCATATGTAAGCGCCTTTACGCACTCCGAGCCGATGCCAAGTCCGCGGAACTCTTTCTTTACGTCGATGCCTATCTGCCAGAAACGCTCGCTGTCACTGCTTGCGCCTGCCATTGCGATGATGTCGTTCCCGT
The DNA here is from genome assembly GCA_900543105.1 of uncultured Ruminococcus sp. Classification (GTDB taxonomy): domain Bacteria; phylum Bacillota; class Clostridia; order Oscillospirales; family Ruminococcaceae; genus UMGS363. The sequence goes on from UQQA01000043.1 coordinate 14,090, forward strand.
TCATAGCGCAGACTGCGACTTTATCTGTTCTCCTGCCACGGTCCTTATATAAAAGCGCATTGGTGAACTCTTTGTGCGCATACAGCTGTTCTTTTATCTCGTTTTCCTCGAAAATCTTGAGATTCACACCGCTTTTTCTGTGATATTTATATGGTATATCGGGCAGATAATAGATGTTCGTGTCGCCGATCGACTTGTTGTATTCGGCAAGCTTGCAGTTCACAAGGTACTGAACTTTTCCGCTGAACATTTCCGCTCCCGAATATTTTTCGCAAAGCTGCCCAAAAAACGGTATAAGCCGCTCATCTGCGGAGATGACAGCGTTCCTGCCCATTGTAGCCATACGGAAAAACGGCGTTTCATCAAAAATAGTCCTGCTGCCCGATCTCGGCTTGTTCGGGACAACGATGTTTTCTTCGGCGAAAAAGTCCTGCTTATAACAGCCGTAATCGGCCGCAAGCTGCTCTGCCGCTGCGTCCGTGAACTCGCTGCGGTACAAAATATCATCTCCCTTTGATAAAAATTGCCGCTAATACTAAACACCAATAAAATACAGGAAAAAATCTGCGCCGAAATCCTATATATGCGAGATTATCGGCTTGATTTTTTCCAAATTTTAAATGGTGTTTAGTATAAAACAAGCGGCAGTTAGTATAATGCGGAATTATGAATTCGGAATTCGGAATTATTATAGATTGCCCGAATTGCCGAATTTCACATTCCACATATATAAAATTGCATTAAAAGGAGCGGAGTAAACCGCCCCAAACGGCAAAGACCAAATTCACGAAACAAAAACAATTACGCATTACGAATTACGAATTAAATTACTGTCCGAGCTTTGCTCTTGTCTTTGCACGGAGAGAGTTGTCGAGGATCCTCTTTCTGATACGAATATTCTTGGGTGTTACCTCGAGAAGTTCATCGTCGGCGATGAATTCAAGGCTGTCCTCAAGGGAGAGTATCTTCGGCGGGATAAGACGAAGCGCATCGTCCGAACCGCTCGCACGGGTGTTGGTAAGGTGCTTTTTCTTGCAGACATTGATAACGAGATCCTCTGCCTTTGGCGACTGACCAACGATCATACCCTCGTAAACGGGAACGCCCGCACCGATGAAGAGTGTACCTCTTTCCTGAGCATTGTAAAGACCGTAAGTGATAGATTCGCCTGTTTCAAAGCAAACGAGCGAGCCTGTGCTTCTTCTCGGGATATCGCCCTTATACGGCTGATAGCTGTCGAAAACGCTGCTCATAACGCCCTCGCCCTTTGTATCGGTGAGGAACTCGGACTTGTAGCCGAAAAGTCCTCTTGCAGGGATAAGGAACTCAATTCTCATTCTGCTGCCCGATGGGTGCATTGTCTGAAGCTCTGCCTTTCTGCTGCCGAGCTTTTCCATAACTGCGCCTACGCCGTCCTCGGGAACGTCGATAACAAGGCGCTCGATAGGTTCGCACATAACACCGTCGATCTCTTTCATAAGAACCTTAGGTGTGGAAACGGAAAGCTCGTAACCCTCACGGCGCATATTTTCGATAAGGATAGAAAGGTGCATTTCACCACGGCCTGCAACACGGAACGAGTCTGTGTTCTCGGTCTCGGTAACACGGAGGGAGACATCGCGGAGAGTTTCCTTGAAAAGACGCTCACGGAGCTGTCTTGAAGTTACGAACTTGCCCTCACGGCCTGCGAACGGGCTGTCGTTTACGGAGAATGTCATTTCAACGGTAGGTTCGGAAATTTTTACGAAAGGAAGAGGTTCAAACTTGGAGCTGTCGCAAAGAGTATCGCCGATAGTGATGTCTTCGATACCCGATATCCAAACGATATCGCCGACTGTAGCTTCCTGAACGGGAACACGGTTAAGTCCCTGTATCTGATATATAGTAACGATCTTGCTGTTATAAGGCTTGCGGTTTTCGTGGTAGTCGCCGACTGTAACGGTTTCGTTTACACGAATAGTACCTCTTTCGATCCTGCCGATGCCCGTTCTGCCGACATAATCGTTGTAGTCGATAGAAGAAATGAGCATCTGCATCGGACCGTCGGGGTCGCCCTCGGGTGCAGGAATGTAATTTACGATAGTTTCAAAGAGAGGAACGAGGTCTGTGCCTGCTTCATACTGGCTGAGTGAAGCTGTGCCTGCACGGCCTGAGCAGAAGAGTACGGGGCTTTCGAGCTGTTCCTCGCTTGCATCGAGGTCAAGGAGAAGTTCGAGTATCTCATCGCCGATCTCGTCAAGACGTGCATCGGGACGGTCGATCTTGTTAACGACAACGATGATCTTATGACCCATTTCAAGAGCTTTCTGGAGAACGAAACGTGTCTGCGGCATACAGCCCTCTGCTGCGTCAACGAGGAGGACAACGCCATCAACCATTTTAAGAACACGCTCAACTTCACCGCCGAAATCAGCATGACCCGGTGTGTCGATGATGTTGATCTTGATGCCGTTGTAGTTTACTGCTGTGTTTTTTGCAAGGATAGTGATGCCACGCTCACGCTCGATATCGTTCGAGTCCATTACACGGTCAGCGACTTCCTGATTTTCTCGGAAAGCACCGCCCTGCTTTAACATTTCATCAACGAGGGTAGTTTTGCCGTGGTCAACGTGAGCAATGATAGCAACGTTTCTCAAATCTTCTCTTACCATAAAAATTCCTTCCTTGTTATGTCGGTCATTCACTCCGACAGAATTATACTAAACATCATTTAAAATTTGGAAAAAATCAAGCCGACAATCTCGAATATATAGGATTTCGGC